>NZ_JCAIUK010000010.1:0-105574 GCF_059445475.1 Isoptericola sp. Y581
TGGTACTGCCCTCGAGAGGGGGTGGGAGAGTAGGACGCCGCCGGACATCTATTCACGAGAGGCCCACCCCTTACCCGGGGTGGGCCTTTCGCGTACCCCGATACATTTCGCGTACCCCGATACAGGAGCGGCCCCGCAGCACGGCACGTGGCGGGCGACGCTTCGCCGTCGCGGCACCGGCCGATAGGCTCACCGGGTGACCGGAGCTGCCTTCCTTCCTCCCGCGGGCCCCACGTCGTCGTGGCGCGCTGACCACTTCTTGTCCCTCCTGGACTTCGCCCAGCCGTCCGTCGGCGCCGGCGGCGCGGCGGGTTGGCTCGACGATGCGGGCGCGGTGGACGCCACCCAGCCCACGCACACGTGGATCACCTCCCGCATGACGCACACGTTCGGCCTGGGGCACCTGCTGGGCGTCGAGGGCGCCGGGGATGTCGCGGAGCGGGGCGTGGCGGGTCTGGATCGCGTGCTCGCCGATGCCGAGCACGGCGGTTGGGTGGCCTCTCGCGGCCCCGGAGCCGACGAAGTCGACGGGACTAAGCAGGCGTACGGCCACGCGTTCGTCGTCCTCGCGGGAGCGACGGGAACCTTGGCCGGGATCACCGGAGCCGAGCCGCTGCTCGAGCGCGCGCTGTCCGTGCTGGACGGGGAGTTCTGGGAGGCGGAGCACCAGCTGCACCTCGACGAGCGCTCGCGCGACTGGGCGGTCGTGGACCCGTACCGGGGCGTGAACGCCAACATGCACTCGGTCGAGGCGCTGCTGGCCGCCCATGACGCCACCGGGGAGCGTCGGTGGCTCGACCGGGCGGCGACGATCGCCGACCGTGTCATCGGATGGGCGTCGTCGAACGACTGGCGCATCCCCGAGCACTTCGACTCGTCCTGGCAGCCCCAGCTCGAGTACAACGCCGACCGGCCGCACGACCCGTTCAAGCCCTACGGCGCGACGCCGGGGCACGGGCTCGAGTGGTCCCGACTGCTGCTGCAGGTCGACGTCGCGGCCGGCGCTGAGGGCACGCGCACGCACGCGGCGCGGAGCCTGTTCGAGCGCGCCGTGACCGACGGCTGGGACCCGTCGGGCGGCGGCTTCGTCTACACGACCGACTGGACGGGGCGGCCGGTCGAGCCGCGCCGCTTCCACTGGGTGGCCGCCGAGGCCGCCGCGGCGGCCGACGTGCTGCACCGAACCACCGGCGACGACCGCTTCTCCGGCCTCGCCGACGAGTGGTGGGCCTGGATCGACGCCCACCTGGTGGACCACGGCCAGGGCTCCTGGTTCCACGAGCTCGGCAGCGACAACCTGCCGTCGGGGCGCACCTGGGTCGGCAAGCCGGACATTTACCACGCAGCGCAGGCGGTCATCCTTCCGGAGCTCCCGCTCACCGGCTCGTTCGCGGCCTCGGCCCGGGCGGTCGGCCGGCTGCTCGAAGGGGCGCGGCTCGCTGCCCCGACGGAGAGCGCCGGGCGATGAGGATCTCCGCCAAGGCGGACTACGCGGTGCGGGCGGCGGCCGAGCTCGCGGCCTCCGTCGACGACGGTCCGGTGCCCGCCGAGGCGCTAGCCCGGGCGCAGCAGGTGCCGCACCGCTTCCTCGAGGCGATCCTCGGCGATCTGCGTCGCGAGGGGATCGTCGCGAGCCGTCGGGGGGCCGGCGGAGGGTATGTTCTCGCACGCCCGGCAGATCACGTCACCGTCGCCGACGTGGTGCGGGCCGTGGACGGGCCGCTCGTCTTCGTGCGCGACGCGCGCCCCTCCGATCTCGAGTACTCGGGGGCGGCGGCCGCGTTGCTGCACGTCTGGGTGGCGCTCCGGGTCAACGTACGGGCCGTCCTCGAGCAGGTGACGCTGGCGGACCTGGCGGCCGGAAGCCTGCCCGACGTCGTGCGGGAGCTCACGGACGGCGAGTCCGCCTGGCTCAACCCCTGACGTCGACCCACCGCAACATGAAGGCCTGACGATCCGGGCGCCTCCAGCGTGTCTCACGGTACGGACAAATCAGCGAGACCCGTTGAATCCGATCGGACCGATCGGGTAAGTTCGCATAGGTCGCGGTGGACCGGCTGCCGTGCCGACGGAGGGAACACCCGTGCGGACTCTCGTGCTCCTTGCACTCGTAGGCCTCGGCGCGCAGCTCGTAGACGGCAGCCTGGGCATGGCCTACGGCGTGACCTCGACGACCCTGTTGCTCGCGATCGGCACCAACCCCGCGGCCGCCTCGGCGACGGTGCACCTCGCCGAGGTCGGCACGACGCTCGCATCGGGCGCGTCGCACTGGCGCTTCGGCAACGTCGACTGGAAGGTCGTGGTCAAGATCGGCATCCCCGGCGCGATCGGGGCATTCGCCGGCGCGACGTTCCTCTCGTGGCTCTCGACCGAGATCGCGGGGCCGCTCATGTCCATCCTGCTGCTCGGCCTCGGTGTCTACGTGCTGCTGCGCTTCACGCTGCGCGGCCTGCGCACCGACCGCCTCGGGCAGCCGCTGCGCAAGCGGTTCCTCACTCCGCTCGGGCTCGTGGCCGGCTTCATGGACGCCACGGGTGGCGGCGGCTGGGGCCCGGTCGGGACGCCCGCGATCCTCGCGAGCGGCCGGATGGAGCCGCGCAAGGTCATCGGCTCGATCGACACCAGCGAGTTCTTCGTGGCGGTCGCCGCCAGCCTCGGCTTCCTGTTCGGCCTCGGTGTCGCCGGCATCAACCCCTCGTGGGCGCTGGCGCTGCTGATCGGCGGCCTGATCGCGGCCCCCATCGCCGCCTGGCTCGTGCGGCTGGTCCCGCCGCGGGTCCTGGGTTCCGCCGTCGGCGGCATCATCGTCCTCACCAACGCGCGCACCCTGATGAACCTGGACTCGTTCCCGGTGGACGGCGCCGTGCGCGGCGTCGTGCTCGGCCTCATCGCCGTCGGCTGGGCCGGGGCGATCGTGTACTCGTTCCGCGAGCACCGTAAGGCCGTCGCCGAGGAGACGGCTGCCGCGCCCGTCGATCCCGCGGTCGCGACGCCCGCCGTCTGAACCAGGTCTGAAGCACAGGGAGGCGCACCCGCCGGTACGACACCCGCGGCCCCGCGCGGTCACCCGACCCCCTGGGCCGTGGGTGAGATCGTGGGCCGGTTCCTGGGGAAACCGGGCCACTTGCCCTCACCACCCCGGGCCGTCCGGTGGCGGTGCTGCCGTGTCCCGGTACGGTGGGGGAGCCAGGAGATCTGCGAGCCCGACCCTGAGCACGGATCGGGGGTGAGCCCATGTCGACGCACAGGACTCCGCACGACTCCCCGCGCCGTGAGCTGGTCGCGCTCGCGGAGCTGCTCGGGGCCGGGAGCCAGCTCCTCGTGGGCCAGTATCGGGTCGACGTCGCCACGGGGGCGTGGTGGTGGTCCGACGAGGTCTACCGGATCTTCGGCCGCGAGCCCGGGACGATCCCGCCGGGGCCCGAGGTGCTGCGCGCCCACCTGCACCCCGACGACCGGGAGCGGCTGTCGCGCACCGCGGTGGTCGCGCTCGGCACGGGCCGCCCGTTCGCGGGCGGGCACCGCATCGTGGACGACCACGGGCGTACGCACACCGTCGTCGTCACGGGGCAGGCGCGGCACGGCACGGACGGCGCGGCGTCACAGCTCGTGGGGTACGTGATCGAGGCGAGCCCCGTCGTTCGCGTCGCGCTCGACCGCGACGCGCACCGGGCCGTCTCGCGCGCGTTCGTCGCGGCGGCCGCCTCGGAGCGTGCCAAGGGCGCGATCATGGCCGTCTGCGGGGTGGACGAGTCGGTGGCCACCGAGGTGCTGGCGGACGCCGGCGCCCAGGTCGGCGCCTCCGCGCAGTCGGCCGGAGAACAGGTCATGAAGGAGCTCGCGCGACCCGTCGGCGTCGGTGTCGGCGACGGCGACGGCGACGCGGCGCTCACGGCGGCGGAGGTGGTCCGGTCCGCGCCGCCCGCGAAGGACGCCGCGGACCGGCTCAGCCGCGCGCTCGCCGCCGTGCACCTGGTGGACCGCCCGCACGGCCACGACGCGCAGCTCGCGAGGCGTCGCCCGCGGGCGAGCCGCTGAGCGGCTGCACCCGCGGAGGCGCCGTCGTCAGGCGCTGTGCACGAAGCGCCCGGCCGCGCGCACCGCGCCCTTGCGGGCCAGCCGCTTGGCGAGGACCGCGACGCCTCCCGAGACCGCCGCGAACGTCACCGCCTGGACGACCGAGATCTCGTCGTCGTCCACGTTGGTGGGTGCCGCGCTGCCGGTGGCCTTCTCCCAGACCACCCCGATGAGCTTCTGTGCGATCCATCCGGCGGCGATCGTCAGCACGACCGTGCCGACCTTCACCGCGATCGGCTGCTCGGTGTCTGCCACGTGGCCTCCTCGGTTCGTTCTCTCGTGCGTTCTCGGTGCGTGATCGTGGCGCGTGCAGGGGCGTCGTGGCACGTCAGGCACATCACACCCCGTCGACGCGGACGGCACCACGGTAGCGCGGCGCGGGTGTGTAGGCTCGTGGTGATACGACAGGGGAGCGCCACGGCGCTGAGAGTGCGGACCGCCGCAGACCCTCGAACCTGACCCGGTTAGCACCGGTGGAGGAAGTCGGGATTCTCGATCCCTGCGGGCATCCGCGCCACGACGACGCCCAGCGCCCGCAGGACCCCCTTCTCGACCGTTGAGGAGGAACCATGACCCACAGCGCGCAGCGTCCGCTCCCGGCGGGCCGCGAGCGGACGAGGACACGCACGACGGCGGGCCTCGCCGTGGTCGCGCTGCTGCCACTGCTCGCCGCCTGCGGGGCAGGCGGGGACGGCGGTGGCGCGGCGAGCGGTGGGGACGACAGCACGGTGACGCTCGTGACCCACGACTCGTTCGCCGTCTCCGACGACGTCCTGGCCACGTTCGAGAAGGAGTCCGGCCTCACTGTCGAGCAGGTCGCGCCTGGTGACGCCGGCACCCTGGTCAACCAGCTGGTGCTCACCAAGGACGCGCCGCTGGGCGACGTCGTCTTCGGGGTGGACAACTCGTTCGCGTCGCGCGCGGTGGAGGCGGGCGTCTTCGAGCCATACCAGCCCGCTGACCTCGACCCGCAGGTCGCGGCGTACGCGCCGGACGACCTGGCCGGCACGCTCACGCCGATCGACGTGGGCGACGTGTGCCTCAACCTCGACGACGGCTGGTTCGCCGAGCACGACGTCACCCCGCCGGAGACGCTCGAGGACCTCACGAAGCCCGAGTACGCGGACCTGACCGTGGTGACGAACCCCGCCACCTCGTCGCCCGGGCTGGCGTTCCTGCTCGCCACGATCGGCGCGTTCGGCACCGACGGCTGGCAGGGCTACTGGGCCGACCTGCGTGACAACGGCGTCAAGGTGGCCGAGAGCTGGGAGGACGCGTACTACGTGGACTTCTCCGGCGCGGGCGAGGGCGGGCAGCGGCCGATCGCGCTGTCGTACGCGACGTCGCCGGCGTTCACCGTGTCCGAGGACGGGAAGTCCTCGACCACCAGCGCCATGCTCGACACCTGCTTCCGGCAGGTCGAGTACGCGGGCGTGCTCGCGGGGGCCGAGAACCCGGAGGGCGCGCAGCAGCTGGTCGACTTCCTCACCACGAGCGAGTTCCAGGCCGACGTGCCAGGCCAGATGTACATGTACCCGGCCGACCCGGGCGTCGAGCTGCCCGCCGAGTGGCAGAAGTTCGCGCCTCTGGCCGACGAACCGTTCGAGGTGGCGCCCGCCGACGTCGCCGAGCACCGCGACGAGTGGATCGAGCAGTGGACGGCCACGGTCGTCGGCTGACGCGGCCGCCCGCCCCGGCAACGCGTCCCGTCGCGCGCCCTTCGTCCCGGGCGTCGCTTCCGCGCGCCCACCGGTGGCGCGCGTGGCTCGGCTGGGGCGCCGCGGTCGCGCTCCCGATGGGCTTCCTCGCGGTCTTCTTCGCCTGGCCGGTGGTCTCGCTCGTCCTGCAGGGATTCTTTACGGACACCGCGGCGGGCCGGGTGCTGGACCTGTCCGGCTTCGCGGACGTGCTGTCGCAGGAGCGCACGTGGCGCATCGTCGGCCAGACGCTCGCCCAGGCGGTCGCGGGGGCGGTGCTGTCGCTGCTGCTCGGCCTGCCCGGCGCGTACGTGCTGTACAGGTGCCGGTTCCCCGGGCGCACGCTGGTGCGCGGCCTGGTGACCGTGCCGTTCGTGCTGCCGAGCGTGGTGGTGGGCGTCGCGTTCCGCGCGCTCTTCGCGCCCGGCGGGCTGCTCGGCTGGGCCGGGCTCGAGGAGAGCTTCGCCGGCATCGTGCTGGCGCTCGTCTTCTTCAACTACGCGGTGGTGGTGCGCACCGTGGGCGGTATGTGGGAGCGGCTGGACCCGCGCGCCGAGCAGGCCGCCCGCGCGCTCGGCGCCACGCCGTGGCGGGCGTTCCGCACCGTGACCCTCCCCGCCCTCGGGCCGGCGATCGCGTCGGCCGCCGCAGTGGTGTTCCTGTTCTGCGCGACGGCGTTCGGCGTCGTCCTCGTGCTCGGCGGCCTGCGCTACGGCACCATCGAGACGGAGATCTGGACCCGGACCACCCAGTTCCTCGACCTGCGCTCGGCCGCCGTGCTGTCCGTCCTCCAGCTCGTGGTGGTGGCCGGGGCCCTGCTGGTCAGCTCGCGCGCGCGGTCCCGGCGCGAGCGCGCGCTGCACCTGACGAGCGACCGGGTGTCCGCCCACCGGCTGCGCCTGCGCGCGGGCGCGGACCTCGCCCCCGCCGTCGCGACCGTCGTCGTGGTCGCCGGGCTGCTGGTGCTGCCCGTGGCGGGGCTCGTCGCCCGCTCCCTGCGGACGGCCGACGGCTCCTGGGGGCTCGACAACTACCTGGCGCTCGGCACCACGGGGGGCCGCAACGCCCTGACAGTCACCGTGTGGGAGGCGCTCGGCAACTCCCTGCGGACGGCGGCGTGGGCGGCTGTGATCGCCGTCGTCGTGGGCGGGCTCGTGGCCCTGGTCGTCTCCCGCCGCCCTCGCCGCGCGGGGCTGCGGCGGGCCATCGGCGTCCTCGACGCGGCGTTCATGCTGCCGCTGGGCGTGTCCGCGGTGACGGTGGGGTTCGGCTTCCTGATCACGCTGGACCGGCCGCTCGGGCTCGACGTCGACCTGCGCACGTCGGGCGCCCTCGTGCCGATCGCGCAGGCCGTGGTGGCGATCCCCCTCGTGGTGCGCACGATGCTGCCGGTGCTGCGCGCGATCGACCCGCGGCTGCGCGAGGCCGCCGCCGCCCTGGGCGCGACGCCGGGGCGCGTGCTGCGCACCGTGGACGGGCCGCTCGGGGCACGGTCGCTGGGGCTCGCGATCGGCTTCGCCTTCGCCGTGTCCCTGGGCGAGTTCGGCGCGACGTCGTTCCTCGCCCGCCCCGACACGGCGACGCTGCCGGTGGTGATCTTCCGGCTGATCGGGAGGCCCGGGGCCGAGAACTACGGGATGGCGCTCGCGGCGTCCGTGGTGCTCGCCGTGCTCACCGCGACCGTCATGATGGTGGCCGAGCGCCTGCGGGGCGACCGGCCGGGAGGGGAGTTCTGATGGGGCACGCGAACGAGGCGACCCCGGGGGCGCCGGGCGGGCTGGCCGTGCGCGACGCCGAGGTGCGGTACGGCGCGACGCGCCGACGCGCGGGGGCCGTCGCCGTGGACCGGGTGTCGCTCGACGTGGCGGCGGGGGAGATCGTCGCCCTGCTGGGGCCGAGCGGCTGCGGCAAGTCGTCGCTGCTGCGCGCGGTCGCCGGGCTGGAGCCGCTCGCTGGCGGCAGCGTCGCGTTCGACGGCGAGGACCTCGCCGGCGTGCCCGTGCACCGCCGCGGCTTCGGCCTGCTCTTCCAGGACGGCCAGCTGTTCCCGCACCGCGACGTGGCCCGCAACGTGGCCTACGGGCTCGAGACGCAGGGCGTGCCGCGGGCCGAGCGGTCGGCGCGCGTCGCCGAGCTGCTCGCCGACGTGGGTCTGGCGGGCTACGAGCGCCGGTCCGTCGCGACGCTGTCGGGTGGCGAGCAGCAGCGGGTGGCACTGGCCCGCGCGCTCGCCCCGCGGCCGCGGCTGCTGCTGCTCGACGAGCCGCTGTCCGCCCTGGACCGCCGGCTGCGCGAGCGGCTCGCCGTCGACGTCCGGGACACGCTGCGCGCCACCGGCACCACCGCCGTCTTCGTCACGCACGACCACGACGAGGCGTTCACCGTGGCCGACCGGGTCGCGGTGATGGACGCCGGCCGGTTGCTGCAGCTGGACGCCCCCGACGTGCTGCTGCGCGCCCCGGCGTCCGCCCGGGTGGCGGAGTTCCTCGGCCTCGCGCCGGGGGCCGAGGACCTCGTGCCGCGGGTCGAGGCCTGAGGGCAGAGGGCAGAGGGCAGAGGTCTGAGGGACTAGGCGCCGGCGTCGTGCACGAGCAGCGCCACCTGCGTGCGGTTCTCCAGCCCCAGCTTCACCAGCACGCTCGACACGTGGGCCTTGACGGTGGGGACGCTGAGGTAGAGGCGCGCGGCGATGTCCGCGTTCGACGCGCCGCGGCCGAGCTCGACGGCGACGTCCCGCTCCCGCCCGGTGAGGGTCGCCAGCGCCGCGCGGGCCCGCTCGCGCGTCCCGCCCGACCCGGCCACGGCGTCCATCAGCCGCCGCGCCACGTCCGGCGCCAGCACGGGCTCGCCCGCGGCCGCCGCGCGGACCGCGGCGGCGATCCGGGCGGGTGGCATGTCCTTGAGCAGGTAGCCGGCTGCGCCGGCACGCAGCGCTCCGCCGACCTCCTCGGCGGTGTCGAACGTGGTCAGCACGACCACGGCCGGCGGCGAGGGGCGGGCGCGCACCCGCCGCGTAGCGGCGATGCCGTCGACGCCGGGCATGCGCAGGTCCATCAGGACGACGTCGGCCGGGTGGGCGTCGAGGACGGCGGGGACGTCCGCGCCGTCGGCGGCCTCGGCCACCACGCGCACCCCGTCCGCGCCGTCGAGCATGAGGCGCAGGCCCGCCCGGACGAGGGCGTCGTCGTCCACGAGCACGAGCCGGACCGTGCCGGCGGGGTCAAGGTTCGCGTCCGTGCCGGCGCCGGTGCTGTCAGGGGTGGTCACGGGCCCCACGGTAGCCACGCCTCCACCGCGAAGCCGCCCGACGCCTCCGGCCCGGCGGCGAGCGTGCCGCCCAGGAGCGTGGCCCGCTCGCGCAGGCCGACGAGGCCGGTCCCCGTGCCCGCCCCCGTCGTCGGGCCGCCGCGGGTGGCCCCGTCGTCGGCCACGCGCACGCGCACCTCGCCGCGCATCTCGTCATGGCGCGTCGTCGCGACCGTCACGCGCACGCCCGCCCCCGGCGCGTACCGACGGGCGTTGGTGAGCCCCTCCTGCACCACGCGGAAGACCGCGGTCGCCACGCCGGCGGGCGGTGCGGCGTCCGGCCGGAGGTCACCCGTGCGCTCGAACCGCACGTCGCCCCCGGCGGCGCGGGCGTCGTCGACCAGCCGGCGCACGTCGTCCAGGCCGGGCACCGGGCCGAGGTCGTCGGGGCCGGCGCGCAGCAGGCGGATCACCTGGCGCAGGTCCTCGAGGGCGTCGCTGACGCCCGAGCGGACCCGCCCGGCCGCCGCCGCGACCTGCGCCGGGTCCGCGTCCGGCCGGTACTCCAGGGCCCCCGCCGTGGCTGCCAGCAGGGAGAGCCGGTGCGCCAGCGTGTCGTGCATCTCGCGGGCGATGCGGGTGCGCTCGGCGGTGCGCGCCTCGGTCAGGCGCCGCTCCTGATCGGCCTCCGCCCGGCGGGCCCGGTCGCGCAGCGACCACACCACCAGCGCGCGCTCCCGGCCGTAGGCGCCCCAGCCGAGCAGCGCCGCGTGCACCGCGACGTCGCACAGCAGCCACCAGCCGATGGGCAGGCTCACCGGCCGCCACAGCGCCTGCACGGCGTGCCCGAGGACGCCCGCCGCCGCGACGGGGATCGCCGTCCGCACCGGGTACCAGCGCGCGACCTGCAGCGTCCCCACCGTCGCGGCCGGGGTGGCCGCCCCGGAGGCCGCCGCGAGGATCGCGAGCGCGACGGCGGCGACGACGCTGCGCCGTGTGAACAGCAGCGGCACGATCGCGACCGCGGCCACCGCCACGGCGATGTCGACGGCCGCGGGCACCTTCGGCACCGCCGCCAGGATCGCGCCGGGCCCGGGGACCGAGGTCACGACGGCGGCCGTCGATGCCGCCGTGAGCATGGCGATCAGCGCCCATGCGATCACGAGGAGGCTGCGCGGGGCGGGTGGCGGGCCGTCGCTGGGGGGCGGGCACGGGTCGCTCGTCGCCCAGCCGCCAGGAGTCGGGCGGGGCCGCGCCGCGGTCGGGGTGGTGCCGGAGGTGGTCATGACCGGGACGCTACGGCGGCGTGTGTGCCCGCGACACCGACCAAGGTCGGGGGTGGGGGCGCCGCAGGGTGTGCCGGTTGCCGACCGCGGGAGGGCGCGGTGTATGCCCGGTGCGCGGGAGTCTCGTCGTGTCGGCAGGGAGCCGGCAGAGGAGGGGACGAGACCATGGGCGCGACGGAGACACCGAGGACTCATCGGAACACGCGGAGCACCACGCCGTCGGGCACGAGGACGCCGCGCAGGCGGTGGAACCGCCCGACGAAGGTCGTGGTGGCCGCGATGCTCACGGGCTCGTTCGTGTACCTCGTCGGGATGCTGCTGGGCGTCGACCCGCAGGTGCGGGCCGGGTCGGGCACCCTCGAGGTCGTCATCTCGCTCGTCGTGGCCGCGAGCATGACGACGGCACTGGCAGGCTGGGGGGTCCGGGCGCTCCTGTTCCGCACGCGGAGCGGCGGGCGACGGGCCTGGCTGATGCTGTGCGCCGTCGTCCTGCTGGTGTCGCTGCTCGGCCCGCTGGGCGCCGCCAACGGCGGCGCCATGGTGCTGCTGATGCTGGAGCACCTCACGGTGGGCGCGGTGATTGCCCTCGGTCTCAGCGGGGCGGGCGCCGCAGGGGCTCGAACACCTGCCGCGCCGCGTGCATGAGCAGCAGCAGGGGCCCGCGACGCAGCTCGAACCGGGGCCGGTCCACCAGCCCGCGCTCGGCGCGACGGTGCAGCATGGCGAGCTCGGTGGCCGCCTGCTGGTAGTCGCGCAGGGCGCGGGCGGGGCCCGGGCCGCCCGCGGCGCGGACCTGCTCGCGCGCCCGCCGGCGCGCCGGCAGCGAGGACAGCATCACGACGTCCGACGGGGTCACGACCCCGGCCGCCGCGTACGGGGGCAGGTAGCGGCCGATCAGCGCCACGATGCGGGCCCGGTCCGCGCGGACGACGGTGAGCAGCCCGACCAGGACGGCGAGGCCCAGGACGTAGACGGCGATCGTCGGGCCGACGCCGGCCGACGCGGCGCCGTTCCACAGCGCGTGGTAGGTCACGGCGCCCAGCAGCCCGAGCAGCACCGGCCAGACGCGCGACCAGCCGCGCGGCGCGAGCGCCGCCATCGCGATCCCGATGCCCGTGAGCGAGGTGCACAACGGGTGCACCAGCGGCGACGCGAGGCCGCGGGCCACGAACGTCAGCGCCAGCCCCTCCGGGCCGGCGACCGTGTAGTAGTGGATGTTCTCCACCGTCGCGAAGCCGAGGCCCACCATCGAGCCGTAGATGATGCCGTCGGTCGGCCCGTTGAGCTCGTGCCGGCGGAACCAGAGCATCCCCACGAGGACGAGGGCCTTGAGCGTCTCCTCGACGACGGGTGCGGTGAGCACCGCCGTCGCGACGAACCCCTCCTCCTGGCCGAGCAGCGGCGTCCACAGCATCGTGAGCCCCGCGGTGTTGATGGCCATCGCCACCAGCACGGACACGCCGGCGCCCCAGAGGAAGGCCAGGACCAGCGCGTCGGGGGGCTCGGGCTCGAGCCGGTCCAGGGAGAGCACGCCGGCGAGCAGCAGGGGCAGCGGCAGCAGGGCGAGCAGCAGGCCCTCGACGAACGTCGGTCCCTCCGCCGCGGTCATGACGAGCGCGGCGATGAGGCACAGCGACGACACGGCGATGGTGACGAGGGCGCCCACCGGCGGGCGACCGGGCGGCCGCCCGGCGAGGATGGCCTTCGGGTCGAGGGCTGCCATGGCCACCGATCCTAGGACCCCCTACCGGAAGGACCTCTCATGGCCTCGGTCGTCTCCACCCTGTTCATCTCGCTCGACGGCGTGGCCGAGATCGACCCCGCCTGGCACTTCCCGTACTTCGACGACCACATGTCGGGCGCCGTCGACGACGACTACCGCGACACCGACCTCCTCCTGATCGGGCGCGTCACCTACGACAGCTTCGCCGGCGCCTGGCCGGAGCGGGAGCTGGCCGGCGAGGAGGACGCGGCGTTCGCCAAGCGCCTCGGCGACATGCGCAAGGTCGTCGCGACCCGCCAGGACCACGACCTCGGCTGGCGCGGGGTCGAGCGCCTCGACGGCGACCTCGTGGCCGCCGTCGAGGCGCTGAAGGCGGAGCCCGGCGTGGAGAAGATCCTGGTCCCCGGCTCGCTGTCGATCGTCCGCCAGCTCCTCGCGGCCGGCCTCCTCGACGAGCTGCGCCTGCTGGTGCACCCCGTCGCGGCCCGGCACGGCGAGCGGCTCTTCGACGAGGGCGAGCCGATCTACCCGCTGACCCTGCTCGCCTCGGAGGCGTTCCCGACCGGCGTCGTGCGGCTGATCTACGCGCCGGGCGAGCTGCCCAACCAGGCCGAGTACGACGACGTCAAGGGCCAGGTGCCCAGCGCTGGTTGAGCTTGTCGAAACCCGGGTCTCGACAGGCTCGACCGACGGTAAGGATCAGGCGCGGTGGTCGCGGTAGTACCGGATGAGCGCGGCGGTGGACTGGTCCTGGGCGGCCAGGGCGGCGTCGTCGCCGGCAACGGCGGGCGCGACCTCGAGGGCGAGCTTCTTGCCGAGCTCCACCCCCCACTGGTCGAAGCTGTCGATGCCCCAGACCACGCCCTGGACGAACGTGATGTGCTCGTAGAGCGCGACGAGCTGGCCCAGGACGGACGGCGTGAGCGCGGGCGCGATGATCGACGTCGTGGGCCGGTTCCCGGGGAAGGTGCGCGCCGGGACGATCTCCTCGGGCGTGCCCTCGGCGCGCACCTCGTCCGCCGTCTTGCCGAAGGCCAGCGCCTTGGTCTGGGCGAAGAAGTTCGCCAGGAACAGCTCGTGCACGTCGGCGCCCGGGGACACGGCCTTGCCGTCGCCCTCGGCGTCGGCGAGCGGGTAGGCGGGGTTCGCGACGGCGATGAAGTCGGCCGGGATGAGCCGCGTGCCCTGGTGGATGAGCTGGTAGAACGCGTGCTGGCCGTTGGTGCCGGGCTCGCCCCAGAAGACCTCGCCCGTCTGTGTGGTCACGGGCGAGCCGTCCCAGCGCACCGACTTGCCGTTCGACTCCATCGTGAGCTGCTGCAGGTAGGCGGGGAAGCGGTGCAGCTGCTGGGCGTACGGCAGCACGGCGTGCGTGTGGGCGCCGAGGAAGTTGACGTACCAGACGTTGAGCAGGCCCATGAGGGCGGGCACGTTGCGCTCGAGCGGGGTGGTGCGGAAGTGCTCGTCGACGGCGCGGAACCCGGCCAGCAGCTCGCGGAAGACGTCGGGGCCGAAGGCGATCGCCAGCGACGTCCCGATCGCGGAGTCCACGGAGTAGCGGCCACCCACCCAGTCCCAGAACCCGAAGGCGTTGGTGGGGTCGATGCCGAAGTCGGCGACCTTGTCGAGGGCCGTCGAGACGGCGACGAAGTGTGCGCGCACGGCGGCCTGCTTCGCGTCGGTGTCGTCCTCGATCGCCCCCGCGTCGATGAGGCGCTCCCAGAGCCAGGCCCGCGCGAGCCGGGCGTTGGTGAGGGTCTCGAGCGTGCCGAACGTCTTGGACGCCACGATGAAGAGGGTGGTCTCGGGGTCGAGGTCCGCCGTCTTCTGCGCGATGTCGGTGGGGTCGATGTTGGAGACGAAGCGCACCTCGAGGTCCGCGCGGCCGTAGGGCTTCAGCGCCTCGTAGACCATGACCGGCCCGAGGTCGGAGCCGCCGATGCCGATGTTCACCACCGTGCGCACGGGCTTGCCGGTGACGCCCGTCCACGCGCCCGAGCGGACCTCGTCGGCGAAGGCGGCGACCTTGTCGAGCTCCCCCTGGACGTCGGCGTCGACGTCCTGCCCGTCCACGACCAGCGGCGGCTGCGTGCCGGGCGGCCGGCGCAGGGCCGTGTGCAGCACGGCGCGGTCCTCGGTGACGTTGATGTGGTCGCCGGTGAACATCGCCTCGATGCGCTCGGGCAGGCGCACCTCGTGCGCGAGGCGGACCAGCAGGTCCAGCGTCTCGTCGGTCGCGAGGTTCTTCGAGAGGTCCACGTGCAGGTCGCCGGCGACGTGGGTCATCCGCTCGGCGCGCTCCGGGTCGGCAGCGAACCACCCGCGCAGGTCGCCCCGGAACTCCTGGTAGTGGCCGTACAGGTCGCCCCAGGAGGCCGTGGTGGTGGGATCGACGGGGGAGGAGGTCATGGGCCCCACGGTACTGACCTCCTCGGGACCCGGCCACGCTGGTTCGAGAGGACGGCCGAACAGGCGGTTGACACCGTTATCGGGGCCACGAGCGGCGGATTACGGTGTCAACCGCCTGTTCGGCAGGGAAGGGGGCGGTCAGGCAGGCTGCCAGCGGTTGCCCCAGCGCCGGGTGAGGGTGCCCCCGAACGTGTCCGCCAGCGGGTCGACCCCGTCCTGGACGGCGTCGGCGACCTGGTGCGCGACGTCGTCGTCGTCCGCGGTGAAGCGCACCGTGATGCGTGCGCGTCCGCGCACCACGCCGACGTCGTACGCCTCGACGGTGGCGAGCGCACGGGCCGCGTCGGCGGCCGCGGGCAGCACATCGGCCGGGCCGACGCCCGGCTGGAGCAGACCGATGGCGAGGCTCACGCGGTAGGAGGGCACCCGGAGATCCTGCCACCGACGCCCGCCGAGCCCCGACGCCGCCACCACCGAGTAGTCACCACCGAGTAGTTACCACCGAGTGGTCACCACCGCGCCGTCACAGGCTGCACCGATCGCGCACACGCGTGCCCCCGTAGACTCGCCGCCGTGACTGCCGCCCCCTCGACGGAACCCGTCCCCGAGCCCGTCAGCCCTGCTCACCGGGCCGTCGCCCTCGAGATCGCCGTGCAGGACGTCGCCGGTGCGCGCGTCGCCGCGGAGGGCGGCGCCGACCGCCTCGAGCTGTGCGCGGCCCTCGCGGGCACGGGCGGGCTCACGCCGTCGACGGGCATGGTCGCCGCCGTGGCGGACGCGTTGCGGGGCACGGGCGTCGGCGTGCACGTCCTCGTGCGCCCCCGCGCCGGTGGGTTCGTCTGCACGCCCGACGAGGTGGACGTGCAGGTGCGCGACGTCCGTGCCGTGCTGGACGCCGGCGCGACGGGCGTCGTGGTCGGCGCGCTGACCGAGGCCGGCGACGTCGACGCGTCGACCCTCGCGGCGCTCGTCGTCGCGGCCGGCGGTGCGGACGTGACCTTCCACCGGGCCATCGACCAGGTGAGCCGCCCCGTCGAGGTGCTGGAGACCCTGGCAGCCGCCGGTGTGCGGCGCGTGCTCACCTCCGGCGGCGCGCCCCGGGCGTGGGAGGCACTGGACGTCCTCGCCGCGCTCGCGGAGCGCGGCCGGTCGCTCGGCGTCGAGATCATGGCCGGCGGCGGCGTGCGGGTGCAGGACGTGCCCGCCCTCGTCGCGGCCGGCGTCGACGCCGTCCACCTCTCCGCACGACGCACCGTGGTCGCCGACGGCGGCCCGGGGGGCGGCGGCACCGGCGGGTACGACGTCACCGACCCCGACGTGGTCGCCGCGACCCGTGCCGCGCTCGACGCCGGGACCGCCCTGTGAACGGCGTCGTGAGCGCCGTGGCCGCGGCGACCACCGACCCGACCCAGGGGTACGACGGCTTCATCGGCTGGGTGCTCGGCCTGATGGTCACGCTCGGCGAGGTCGGCGTGGGCGCGGCCGTGCTCATCGAGACGTTCGTTCCGCCGATCCCGTCGGAGGCCGTGCTGCCCGGTGCGGGCTTCCTCGCGTACGCCGGGCACATGAACGCCTGGCTCGCGATCCTCGCGGCCACCGTCGGCGCCGTCGTCGGGGCGTGGATCTGGTGGCTCCTCGGCCTGCTGCTCGGCCGGGACCGCACGCGCGCGATCGTCGACGCGATCCCGCTCATGGACGGCTCGGACTTCGACAAGGCGGAGGCCTTCTTCGCGAAGTGGGGCCGCGTCGCCGTGCTGCTCGGCCGCTGCGTGCCGCTGGTGCGCAGCTTCATCTCCATCCCCGCGGGCATCGAGCGCATGCCGTTCTGGTCGTTCACCCTCTACACCGCCATCGGGTCCGGGGTGTGGAACGGCATCTGGGTGGGCCTCGGCTACGCGTTCGGCCCCGCCATCGAGCCCGTGCTGGAGCAGTGGAGCGGCATCATCTCCAACGGCGTGCTCGTGGTCATCGGGCTGCTGGTGCTGTGGTTCGTCCTGGTGCGGCTGCGCAGCCGGTACCTCGCGCGCCGCGCCCCCCGGGAGCCCGAGCGCAGGCACGGTCGCCAGCGCTGACTCGCAGGCCTACGCTCCCGGCATGTGGACCCGTGGCGGGTGGCCGGGCGGCGTGGCCCTGGCGTCGTTGGTGCTGCTCGTCGGCTGCGAGCTGGCCGACGACGACGCCCTCGACGACCAGGCTGTGGGGTTCGACACGCCCCAGGTCCAGGCCCTCGACGAACCGAGCTACGACCGTATTTCCGTGACGAGCCCGCGCTGCTCTTCGGTGAGCTGCGAACGCTCGCCAACGGCTGCCACGTCGTGGAGATCGACGGCGTCGAGCACGTGGTCTTCTGGCCGGACGGCACGGAGGCTGTCGCGTCCGGTGACTCGAGCAGGAGTTCCACGATCACGCTCCCCGGCGGGGCGTCGCTCCAGGCCGGCGGCCGGGGCGGAGACCGCTTCACCGCCACAGGCACGGTGGCGGACTCGAACGGAGCGATCGCCGTCGACCCCGAGCATCCGGACGGCGACTTCGCCGGCAGCTACCTCGGGTTCTGCGGCGTCGACGCGCCGCCGGTGATGTTCCAGGACGCCGCAACCTTCGTCGTCGACTGAACTACCTCGCCGAGGCTCGGACTACCTCGCGGAGATCCGAACTACCTCGCGGAGATCCGAACTACCTCGCGGGATTCGGGACTACTTCGGCGGGGGTGCGGTCGAGGCGCGGACGACGAGCGACGTCGGGAGCCGGAGGTGGCGCTCGCGGGCGGTGCCGTCGAGGAGGTCGAGCACCATCCGCAGGGCCTCGGCGCCCATGCGGTGCATGGGCTGCGCGACGGTGGTCAGCGGGGGAGTGCTGCTCCACGACTCGGGGATGTTGTCGAAGCCGACCACGGAGAGGTCCTCGGGCACCCGCAGCCCGAGCTCCTGCGCCACCTCGAGGACGTGGATGGCGGACAGGTCGTTGGCGGCGAAGACCGCGGTGGGCCGGTCGGAACGGGTCGGGTCGAGCAGGGAGCGCACCGGGGCGTCCGCGAGGTCGGGCCGGTAGCCGCCGACCTTGATCAGCAGCGGGTCGACGGGGATCCCCGCGCCGGCGAGCGCCTGGCGGTAGCCCAGCTCGCGCAGGCGCGCGGACTCGAGGTCGGCGCGCCCGCCGAGGTGGGCGATACGCCGGTGCCCGAGGTCGATGAGGTGCTCCACGGCCTCGCGGGCGCCCGTGGTGTTGTCGGAGTCGACGGTGGGGGTGCCCTCGGGGCCGGTGTGCGGGTCGACGGCGACGACGGGGACCGGCGAGTCGGCGGACATCACCATCGTGGGCGTCACGACGATCGCCGCGTCGACGAGCGTGCCGGCGAGCCGGGAGAGCGATCGCCGCTCCCACCCGGTCTGCGCGCCGCCGTCGGTGCGCCCGGCGTAGGCGAGCAGCTCGTACCCGGTGCCGTCGACCGCCGCCGAGATGCCCTTGAGCAGCTCCGTGGAGTACGGCTCGAACTCGGCGACGAGCACCCCGATGACGTTGGTGCTGGTGCGGCGCAGGCTGCGGGCCACGAGCGACGACTCGTACCCGAGCTCCTCCACCACGGCGAGCACGTGCTTCGACGTGCTCGGGGAGACGCCGTACCGGCTGTTCACGACCTTGGACACGGTGGCCACGGAGACGCCGGCGACGCGTGCCACGTCGGAGATGGTCACGCGCCCGACGACGGGGGTGGGGGCGCCCGCGGCGGGCGGGTCGGCGGCGGTGCTCACGAGTCGACAGTATGCGGCATGCCCGCGCCGGTCACCCCGCCGCGTCCCCGTCGTCGAGCCCGGGCAGGTGAGATGTCGAAATCGTTATCGACAACGATTGACGAAGCGCCGCCCGGCCTGCCAGTCTCGTGCTCAGGCACTCACCCACCTCGCGGCAGCGTCGCTGCCGTGCCCGTCGACGAAGACAAGGGATCGATGATGACGAGGACGAGGATCATGCGCGGCGCCACCGCGGTCGCGATCGGGACCACCGTGGCGCTCCTGGGCGCAGCCTGCGCCGGCCAAGGCACGGGCAACCAGAGCGACGACGACACCGCCAGCGCCGACGGCGGCACCATCACCTGGTGGCACAACTCCAACACCGGCGACGGCAAGGAGTACTACGACAAGGTCGCCGCAGACTTCGAGGCGGCGCACGAGGGCGTGACCGTCGAGGTCAGCGCCATGCAGCACGAGGACATGCTCACCAAGCTCGACGCCGCCTTCCAGGCCGGCGACTCGCCCGACGTGTTCATGGAGCGGGGCGGCGGCGAGCTCGCCGACCACGTGGAGGCCGGGCTGCTCAAGGACATCTCGGAGCCCGCCGCGGACACGATCGGCACCCTCGAGCCGTACATGCCCGGGTTCCAGGTGGACGGCGCCTCGTACGCGCTGCCCTTCTCGATCGGCGTCGTCGGCTTCTGGTACAACAAGTCGCTCTTCGAGAAGGCGGGGATCACGCAGACCCCCACCACGATGGCCGACCTGTACGACACCTTCGACAAGCTCGAGGCGGCCGACATCACGCCGGTCTCCGTGGGCGCCGGCGACAAGTGGCCCGCCGCGCACTACTGGTACTACAACGTGATCCGGCAGTGCTCCGCGGACACGCTCGACTCCGCCATCGCGGACGTGGACTACTCCGACCCGTGCTTCGTCAAGGCGGGCGAGACGCTCGACGAGCTGCTCGCCACCGAGCCCTTCAACAAGGGCTTCCTCACCACCGCGTCGCAGACGGGCCCGACGTCGGCGTCCGGCCTGCTCGCCAGCGGCAAGGTCGCGATGGAGCTCGCCGGCCACTGGGAGCCCGGCGTCATGCAGGGCCTCACCGAGGACGGCACGGGCCTGGGCGACGACACGGGCTGGTTCCCGTACCCGTCGATCCCCGGCCAGCAGGGCACCGAGTTCGCCCAGATGGGCGGCGGCGACGCGTGGGCGGTGTCGAACGACTCGCCCGACGTAGCGGTCGAGTTCGCGCAGTACCTGCTGAGCGACGACGTGCAGCAGGGCTTCGCCGAGCTGGACATGGGCCTGCCGACCAACCCGACGGCGTCCGCGTCCGTCTCCGACGCCGCGCTGGCCGAGCTGCTCAGGGTGCGGGACTCCGCGCCGGAGATCCAGCTCTACCTCGACACGCTGCTCGGGACCTCCGTGGGTGGCGCGATGAACGACGCGATCGCGCTGCAGTTCGCCGGCAAGGCGACGCCGCAGGACGTGGTCGACGCGGTGCAGTCCGCCGCGGAAGCGGACCAGTGACCGACCGATGACGGAGACCGCGGTCCGGTCCGCCGGCCGTGCCCAGGCACGGTCGGCGGACCGCCGTCCGGAGCGTCGCGGCCAGGCAGGGGCGTGGCGCAAGCGGGCGGAGATCGCCTTCTTCGTGACACCTGCTCTCGCCCTGCTGGTCGCGTTCATCGTGGTCCCCATCGCCACCGCCGTGCAGATGTCGCTGTACAAGTGGAAGGGCTTCGGCCCGATGGTCGACTTCGTCGGCCTGCGGAACTACGTCTCCGTGCTGACCAGCGAGGTCTTCACGGACGCCGTCGTGCACAACCTCATCATCGTGGTCGGCTCGATCCTGCTGCAGCTGCCGCTCGGCCTGGCGATCGCGCTGCTGCTCAACCGCAAGATGTGGGGCCAGGGGCTGCTGCGCACCATCATCTTCGTGCCGTACGTGCTGGCCGAGGTCATCGCGGGCGTCGTGTGGTTCCAGCTGCTGCAGCCGCAGTACGGCGTGATCGACTCGATGCTCGCCGCCGTCGGCCTGCACGGGCCGGAGCAGGGCTTCCTCGGCACCCCCGAGTACGCCCTGTGGACCGTGCTCGTGGTGCTGACCTGGAAGTACCTCGGGCTGGCCGTGATCCTGTTCCTCGCGGGCCTGCAGGGCGTACCCGGGGAGCTCTACGAGGCCGCTCAGCTCGACGGCGCGACCTGGTGGCAGGTGCAGCGCCGGATCACGATCCCGCTGCTGGGGCCGACCATGCGCACCTGGGGCTTCCTGTCGATGATCGGCTCGCTGCAGCTCTTCGACATGGTGTGGATCCTCACCGGCGGCGGCCCCGCCAACGCCACCACCACCATGGCCACGTTCCTGGTCAACGAGGGCACCAAGCGGCAGAACTTCGGCATCGCCGGCGCCGCGTCGGTGGTGCTGTTCGTCATCGCGCTGGTGCTCGCGCTGGTCTACCAGCGCGTCGTGCTGCGCCACGACACTCAGGAGGACGACCGATGAGCGCCGTCACGACGTCCCCGGCCACGACCGCTGGTCGAGCCCGACGAGACGCGGGTTTCGACAGGCTCAACCGGCGGGGACGCAAGGCGCTCGTGTACGCGATCTCCCTCGTGGTGGTCGCCGTGACCCTCGGGCCGGTGCTGTACGGCGTGCTCGGCGGGTTCCGCACCAACGCGCAGCTCGCCGAGGACCCGGCCGGGCTGCCGAGCCCGTGGGTGCTGTCCAACTACGTGGGCGTGCTGTCCCCGGGCTCGCCGTTCTGGGGCTACTTCCTCAACTCCACGATCATCGCGGTGCTCACCACGGCCGTGGTCGTCGTCTTCGGCATCATGGCCGCCTACCCCCTCGCGCGGTACCGCTTCAAGGGGCGCGAGGCGCTGTTCATGGTGTTCGTCATCGGGCTGCTGTTCCCCGCCACCGTGGCGATCATCCCGCTGTTCATCCTGATCACGCAGAACTACCAGATGGGGAACACCTGGTGGGGTGTGGCCCTGCCGCAGGCGGCGTTCGCGCTGCCGATGACGGTGGTGATCCTGCGGCCCTTCCTCAAGGCGCTGCCCGCCGAGCTCGAGGAGGCGGCGCAGCTCGACGGCGCCAGCCGGATCGGGTTCTTCTGGCGGATCCTGCTGCCGCTGTCCGGGCCGGGGATGGTGACCGTGGGCGTGCTCGCGTTCGTCGGCTCCTGGAACGCCTACCTCCTGCCGCTGCTGCTGCTGCAGGGCGACATGCGGACGCTGCCCCTCGGCGTCGCCGACTTCTCCTCGGAGCACTCGGCGGACACCGCGGGCGTGTTCGCCTTCACGACGCTGGCGATGATCCCTGCGCTGGTGTTCTTCCTCGCGATGCAGAAGCGCATCGTGAACGGCCTGCAGGGAGCCGTGAAGGGATGACCCAAGGAGAGCACGTGACCCACCCTGTCCCCACGGCGCCGGAGCTGCCGAAGCTGCCCGTGGTGTCCGAGCGCGTCCGCGCGCTGCACGCCCGGATGACCCTCGACGAGAAGCTCGCGCAGCTGGCCGGCTACTGGCTCGACAAGGGCGGCGACGTCGTCGCGCCCATGCAGGGCGAGATGGGGGTCGGCGACGGCGGTCGGCTCGAGGAGGTCACGCGGCACGGCATCGGCCACTACACCCGGGTGTACGGCACGCGGCCGGTGGACCCGGCCGAGCGGGCGGCGTGGCTGTGGGCGGAGCAGCAGCGGCTGCGTCGTGAGACGCGGCTCGGGATCCCCGCCCTCGTGCACGAGGAGTGCCTCACCGGGCTCTCCGCCTGGAAGGCCGCGACCTTCCCGACGCCGCTGGCGTGGGGGGCGACGTTCGACCCGGAGCTCGTGGCGGAGATGGGCCGCGTCATCGGCGACTCGATGCGCGAGCTCGGCATCCACCAGGGCCTCGCCCCGGTGCTCGACGTCGTACGCGACCCGCGCTGGGGGCGCGTGGACGAGTGCATCGGCGAGGACCCGTACCTCGTCGGCACGGTCGGCACCGCGTACGTGCGGGGGCTGCAGGGCGCCGGCGTGCACGCGACGCTCAAGCACTTCGCCGGCTACTCGGCCTCGCGCGCCGGGCGCAACCACGCCCCGGTCTCGGCCGGCCCGCGCGAGATGGCCGACGTCTTCGTGCCGCCGTTCGAGATGGCCGTGCTGGACGGCGGCGTGCGGTCGATCATGGCGTCGTACGTGGACGTCGACGGCGTACCGATGCACGCCAGCGCCGAGTACCTCACCGGGATCCTGCGGGAGCGGTGGGGCTTCGACGGCACCGTCGTGGCGGACTACTTCGGCGTGGCGTTCCTCGAGGTGATGCACCGGGTCGCCGCCGACCGCGGCGAGGCCGCCGCCCAGGCCCTCCAGGCGGGGCTCGACATCGAGCTGCCGTCCGGCGACGCGTACCTCGAGCCGCTGGCGGCCCTTGTCCGCGAGGGCCGGGTGGACGAACGCTACGTGGACCGCGCAGTGCTGCGCGCTCTCGCCCAGAAGGAGGAGCTCGGGCTGCTCGACGACGACGCCTTCGCCGGCGAGCCGCCGGCGCAGGTCGACCTCGACTCGCCCGCGCACCGCGACGTCGCGCGCCGCCTCGCGGAGGAGTCGGTAGTGCTGCTGACCAACGACGACCTGCTGCCCCTGTCCGGGTGGAGCGCCGCGCCGTCGCGCGTCGCCGTCGTCGGGCCGAACGCGCACCGCAGCGACGCGCTGATGGGTTGCTACTCGTTCGCCAACCACGTGCTGGCGCACCACCCCGAGGTGCCCAAGGGCTTCGAGATCCCCACGGTGTTCGAGGCGCTCGGCGGCGCGTTCCGCACCGCGGGCCTGCCGCAGCCGGAGCTGGTGCACGCCGCCGGCTGCGACGTCGAGGGCGAGGACACGTCCGGCTTCGCCGAGGCCGTCGCGGCCGCCGGGTCCGCCGACGTGGCGGTCGTCGTGGTGGGCGACCACGCCGGGCTGTTCGGCCGCGGCACCGTGGGCGAGGGCAACGACGCGGAGTCCCTCGAGCTGCCCGGCGTGCAGCGCGGGCTGGTCGAGGCCGTGCTGGCCACCGGGACGCCGGTCGTGATGGTGGTGCTCAGCGGGCGCCCCTACGCGATCGACTGGGCGCTGGACGGCGACCGTCGGCCCGGGGCCGTGCTGCAGGCGTTCTTCCCGGGCGAGGAGGGCGGCACGGCGGTGGCCCGGGCCGTCGCCGGCGCGGTGAACCCGTCCGGGCGGCTGCCCGTCTCGCTGCCGCGGTCGGCGGGGGCGCAGCCGTACTCGTACCTGCACCCCGTGCTGGGCGGG
This sequence comes from Isoptericola sp. Y581, assembly GCF_059445475.1. Taxonomy (NCBI): domain Bacteria; kingdom Bacillati; phylum Actinomycetota; class Actinomycetes; order Micrococcales; family Promicromonosporaceae; genus Isoptericola; species Isoptericola sp. Y581. The sequence goes on from NZ_JCAIUK010000010.1 coordinate 23,452, forward strand.
CCCTCCGACGTGACCTCCACCGACTCGACGCCGCTGCGGCCGTTCGGCTTCGGCCTGTCGTACACGTCGTTCGCCTACACCGACCTGGGGGTCGAGGCCGAGGTCTCGGCCGGCGGCACGTTCGCCGCCGCCGTCCGGGTGACCAACACCGGCACGGTCGCCGGCGCGGACGTCGTGCAGCTCTACGGCCGGGACGTGCTCGGCTCCGTCACCCGCCCCGTCGCGCAGCTGCTCGCCTACCGCCGGGTGTCGCTGGAGCCGGGGGAGTCGGTCGTCGTGACCTTCGCGGTGCCGACCACGCGGCTCGCGTTCTCCGACCGACGCCTGGTGCGCGTCGTCGAGCCGGGCGAGGTCGAGGTGTGGGTCGGGTCGCACGCCGCCGCCACGCCCGACGTCGAGGCCGAGGACGTGCAGCACGCCACGGGGGGCGCGATCACCAGCGCGCGCCGGTCCGAGAAGCGCGACGTGCCGGGCACCGCGACGCCGCGCGCGACGCTCGTCGTCTCGGGCGACACCTACGAGGTGACGGCCGCCGACCCGCGGGTCGTGACGTCCGCCCTCGGGTCGTGACGTCCACCCTCGGATAGCGAGATCGGAGGGCTGGGTCGGAGAGCGAGTCGCGAGCAGGGTGGCCGTGCCCCGGTCAGGATGGGGGCATGGCCACCCTGCTGCACGTCGTCCGGTCCGCCGTCGCACCGCTGACGCGCACGCGCGCGTTCCGGGCGGCAGGGCCGGTCGTGCTGCCACCCGTCGAGCGCGCGCTGGCGTGGCTCACGCGCGGCCGGTTCCAGCTCAGTGCGGTGCTGGTGCCGTCGCTGGTACTGCACACGACGGGCGCACGGTCGGGGGAGCCGCGCGACACGTACCTGATGTACACGCCCGTCGGCGCGGGGCGGCTGGTCGTGGCGGGCACGGCCTTCGCGCAGGGCCGGCACCCGGCCTGGACGTACAACCTGCTCGCGCACCCGGACGCGGCCGTCAGCATCCGCGGCCGGCGGTTCGACGTGCGGGCCACACCCATCGAGGACGACGCCGAGCGGGACGCCGCGTGGGCGCGCATCGAGGCGCAGTGGCCGGGCTACCGCGCCTACGAGCGGGACTCCGGCCGGGTGGTGCGGCTGTTCCTGCTGGAGCGCACGCCCGCGTCGTGAACAGAACCGCCGCGCGCGGCTCAGCCTCTTCTGGGCGCGGCCGACTGACGCACGACGAGCTGAGGGGCGGGCTCGGTGATGCTGTTCCTCACCCTCCTGCTGATGGGTCGTCGTCGAGCCTGATCCGAAGCCGCTCTGGATCAGGTGCCCGTCGACCGCCGACGACGTGTGACCCCGCGATGCTCGCCCAGCATCGGGCCGAACGTCGGCGGCTACCTCCCGACCTGGGTCGCTCTGATGCTCATCTTCACGATCTGCTACGACGCGATGCTGGTGGCCCGGTCCGGGTTCATGTCGGAGCTGTTCGACGTGCGCCGCCGGACGGGCGCTCGGTGGCCACGGTCCCGGGTCAGTACAGCTAGGCAGCCCCACCCGGCTCAGACTCGTGCGCCGATTCGTGGTCAGGGTCGGGGTCGGACGGCGCCCCGCCGGCGTTGTCCGACTCCACGACGTGGGACGACCCGCCCTCCTCGTCGACCGGCGGGATGCCACGCTCGTCGGGCGGGTAGAACCGGCCGGTATAGCGCGGGTGCAGGAAGTTCTCCGTGGTGAGGATGGCGTCCACCTCCTCGGCGCTGAGCAGGCCGCGCGCTACGACGACGTCCCGCACGGACCGGCCGGTGACCGCGGCCTCCTTGCCCACCTTGTCGCCGTGGTGGTGGCCGATCACCTCGTTGAGGTAGGCGACGATGCCGATCGAGCCGAGCACGTGGGCGCGCGTGACCTCCGGGTTCGCGGTGATCCCGACGACGCACTTGGTGCGCAGCGCGTTGCACGCGTTGGTGAGCAGCCGGATCGACTCGAACATCGACTCCGCGAGCACCGGCTCCATGACGTTGAGCTGGAGCTGGCCCGCCTCCGCCGCGTGGGTGATGGTCACGTCGTTGCCCATCACCTTGAAGCAGACCTGGTTGACCACCTCGGGGATCACCGGGTTCACCTTGGCGGGCATGATCGACGACCCCGCCTGCAGCTCGGGCAGGTTGATCTCGTTGAGCCCCGCGCGCGGTCCGGAGGACAGCAGGCGCAGGTCGTTGCAGATCTTGGACAGCTTGGCGGCGAGGCGCTTCACGGCCGAGTGCACGGCGAGGTAGGCGCCGTTGTCGTAGGTGGCCTCGACGAGGTTCTCCGCGGGCACCGTGGCCAGCCCGCTCACCTCGGCGAGGCGCCGGGCCGCGACCTTGGGGTAGCCGGGCGGCGTGTTGAGGCCGGTGCCGATGGCGGTGGCGCCGAGGTTGACCTCCAGGAGCAGGTCGGCGGCGACGCTGAGGCGCTTGACCTCCTCGGCGACGTTCACGGAGAAGCCCGCGAACTCCTGTCCGAGGCTCATCGGCACGGCGTCCTGGAGCTGCGTGCGGCCCATCTTGACGACGTCCGCGAACTCCGAGGCCTTCTCGTCGAACGCCCGGGAGAGCCGTCGGACCGCGATGGTCAGCGAGCTGACCAGGGCGTGCACGGCGAGCCGGAAGCCGGTGGGGTAGGCGTCGTTGGTGGACTGCGACTTGTTGACGTGGTCGTTCGGGTTGATGACGTCGTAGCGGCCCCGGGGGAAGCCCGCGAGCTCCAGCGCGAGGTTGGCGACCACCTCGTTGGTGTTCATGTTGACGCTGGTGCCGGCACCGCCCTGGAACACGTCGATCGGGAACTGGTCGAGGCACCGGCCCTTGACGAGGATCTCGTCGCAGGCGCCCACGATGGCGTCCGCGATGTCGCGCTGCACCGCCCGCAGCTCGCGGTTCGCCAGGGCGGCGGCCTTCTTCACCATGACCATGCCGCGGATCATCTCCGGCACGTCGTTGATGGTGGTCCCCGAGATGGGGAAGTTCTCGATCGCCCGGACCGTGTGGATCCCGTAGTACGCCAGCGCCGGGACCTCCTTCGGTCCGAGCAGATCTTCCTCGACGCGCACGTCAGCCCTGGGTTCAGCCATGGGGCAGACGCTAGCAACCGCGGCGACCCGCCACCCGCCGGGACAGGGCGCTCCCTACCGTCGTGAGCCTGCCGAGCATCTGACGGGCGACTGCACCGCGGACGCGTTCGGCGCGCTGTTCCTCGCCAACCCGGACCTGCCTCGTCGGCTGGCCCTTCAACGCGCCGGACCGCACCACCTTCTCCGGGGACGACGCGCGCGGCTACACGGACTACCCGGCGCTCGCGGCCTGAGCCGCTCGCCCTCGTGAGAGGCTGACGACGTGCGAGCGGACGTGTGGCTGTGGGCGGTGCGGCTCTTCAAGAGCCGGTCGTCATCGGCTGCGCTGCTCCGGGCCGGTCGGGTGCGGGTGAACGACGTCGTGGCCAAGGCGTCGACGCCGGTGAAGGTGGGCGACCGCATCACCTGGCGTGACCCGCTGCGCGACCGCAACGTCGTCGTCGTCGAGCTGCTGCCCAAGCGCGTGGGCGCGCCGCTGGCGGTCAAGGCGTATCGCGACGAGAGCCCGCCGGTGCCCACCCGCACGGAGCGGGCCGCCGTCGGCATCCGCGACCGCGGCGCCGGCCGCCCCACCAAGCGTGAGCGGCGCGAGATCGACCGGCTGCGCGGCGCCCGCCGCGACTGATCCCCGTCGGTCGAGCGTGTCTCCCCGCCGGTCGAGCTTGTCGAGACCGGGGTTTCGACAAGCTCGACCGGCGAAGTGCGCCGATAGGGTCGCGGGATGACGACCGACCGCATCGCCGCCCTCCTGCGTGACCACCCCGTCTGGGACGGGCACAACGACCTACCGTGGGAGGCGCGCGCCCAGGTCGCGTACGACTGGTCGCGGCTCGACGTCGCCGCCGGCACCGAGGGTCGCGGTACGGGGCGATGGGGCGCGCGTCGCGCCACCCAGACGGACGTGCCGCGCCTGCGCGCCGGGGGAGTGGGCGCCCAGTTCTGGTCGGTCTACGTGCCGTCCAACTTGCCGGACAGCGCCGCGGTCACCGCGACGCTCGAGCAGGTGGACGCCGTGCGCCGCATGGTGGCCCGCTGGCCCGAGCACTTCCGCCTCGCGCTGGGCGCGGACGACGTGGTGGCCGCCTGGGCCGAGGGCAGGATCGCGTCGCTCATGGGCGCCGAGGGCGGGCAGTCGATCGACTCGTCGATGGGCGCGCTGCGGATGCTGTACGAGGTGGGCGTGCGGTACATGACGCTCACCCACAACCACAACAACCCCTGGGCCGAGTCGGCCACGGACACCCCCGCCCCGCACGGCGGCCTGTCCGCCTTCGGGCGCGAGGTGGTGCGCGAGATGAACCGCCTCGGCATGCTCGTCGACCTGTCGCACGTCTCGGCGGGCACGATGCGTGCCGCGCTCGACGTCTCCGAGGCGCCCGTGATCTTCTCGCACAGCTCGGCCCGCGCCGTCTGCGACGTGCCGCGCAACGTGCCCGACGACGTCCTCGCCCGCCTCGCCGACAACGGCGGCGTCTGCATGGTGACGTTCGTGCCGAGCTTCGTCACGCCCGCGATCGGGGAGTGGCGCGCCGCGGCGGGGGAGGCCGCGAAGGCGGCCGGGATCGCGCCCAACGACTACGCCGAGTTCGCCGCGTTCGCCGACGAGTGGGAGAAGAGCCACCCCAAGCCGCCCACCACGCTCGACGACGTCGTCGCACACGTCGAGCACGTGCGCGAGGTCGCGGGGGTCCGGCACGTCGGGCTCGGCGGCGACTACGACGGCGCCAGCGGCTTCGCGGACGAGCTGCGCGACGTCTCCGGCTACCCGAACCTCTTCGCGGCGCTCGCGGACCGCGGCTGGTCGGACGACGACCTGGCCGGCCTCGCCAGCGGCAACGTGCTGCGCGCACTGCGCGGGGCCGAGGACGTGGCCGCGCGCCTGCAGACCGAGCGCGAGCCGAGCGTCGCGCGCATCGAGGTCCTCGACGCCTGACTTTCTCGCGTGTCAGGCGTGGAGGGAGCGCTGCGACCAGCTCACTCCGAGCGTGCGCAACACGTCCTGCGGGTCGCGCTGGGTGGCGTCGGTGTAGGCGCGCAGCGACATCACCGAGGCCGTCAGCATCGTGGTGAGGACCTCGCGGGCGAGGTGCGCGTCGTGGCTCGCCTCGTCGAGCAGCTCCTGGACGACGCGAGACCGGATGCCGAGGTCGGGCTCGGAACAGGCGGTCAGGAGCGCGATCGTCAGCGACCCGGCGTCCACGTCGGGGTCGACGCCCGCGCCCGTGCTCCGGTGCGTGCTCTCGTCAGCGCTCATGGCGTCCCCCTCCGTGGCCCGACCTGCACCGGTCTACCGCACGCCGGGGGCTCGCGCACTCGGAACGTCCATCTCACCAGCGTCGACGGGCTCGCCGGGCGCGACCGGCGGGTGATGTACGGGTCGCGCCTTGCGGTGCCCACGCGCCGCGCGGCAGGATGCGGCGACCGATCACGTCGGTTCCTCCATCTCGGCACCGGGCGGCAGCTCCCGGAGCCCGCCAGCGACAGGACGCGATGACGCTTGTGGCCACCCCCCACGCATGCCCGGCCCGACGGCCGCGTACCCGCCGACAGACGCTCCGGCGTCGACGCGTGCTCCTGGGCCTCGGCGCCGGCCTCGTCGGCGCGCTCGCGCTCGCCGGCCCGGCCGCCGTCGCGGACGAGGGGCTCACGGAGGAGTCGGACAGCCGCTACGTGCTCCGGGCCAAGGACTCCGAGGTCGAAGCGACGGTGACCACCACCATCCGCAACGTCACGCCGGACCAGGGAAACACGTACTACTACTTCACGAGCTACACGATCCCGGTCCCTGCGGGCGCCGAGGACCTGCGCGCCGTCAGCGGCGGTGCGTCGCTGCCGGTGCGGCTGGAGAAGACGGAGGACCCGAGCACCCGGTATGCGACGGCCACCTTCGCGCCGCTGCGTTACGGCAGCTCCCGCTCCGTCGAATGGAGCTTCGTCATCCCGGGCGAGCCCGTCCGGTCGAAGGACTACACGCGGGTGGGGGACGGGTTCGCGACCTTCGCCGCCTCCAGCGTGGGCGACGCCGGGCGCACCCGGGTCGAGGTGGTGCTGCCCGCCTCGATGACGTTCGACGCCACGTCCGACGTCTTCACCGAGAAGCGCACGGGCAAGACCGTCACCTACACGGCCACGGAGAACACCGACCAGGACGGCATCTGGGCCGTGGTCTCGGCCCGCGACCCGAAGAAGTCCGACGAGCGGAAGGTCGAGGTCGGGGACACCTCGCTCACGCTGCAGAGCTTCCCGGGCGACGAGAAGTGGACCGGCTTCGTCGGCAAGCGGCTGGAGAAGGGGCTGCCGGTGCTCGAGGAGCTCGTCGGGCGGCCGTGGCCGGGCGGCCTCGAGACGATCCGCGAGGACGTCTCGCCGAAGGTGCTCGGCTATGCCTGGTTCGACCCGGGCAAGGACGAGATCGTCATCCCGGAGGACCTCGACGAGGTCACGCTGTACCACGAGCTCGGCCACGCCTGGCTGAATCCGGACCGGCTGCGCGAGCGGTGGCTGTCCGAGGGGCTCACCGAGGTGGTCGCCCACCGGGTGGTCGCGCGCACGGGCGGCACCAGCGACCCGTGGAAGACGCCCGACCGGCACGCGGACGAGGCCGTGCCACTGTCGGACTGGGAGGGCAACATCGGCGAGCTGGACGAGGACGTCGAGAACTACGGGTACGCCGCCTCGTACACGACGGTGCAGAAGCTGCTCGGCCCGCTCGAGGACGACGCGTTCACCGCGGTCGTCTCGGCGGCGCAGGCGGGCGAGAGCGCCTACGAGCGGCCGGGCTCGACCGAGGAGAACCACGGGCGCACCGACTGGCGCCGCTTCCTCGACCTCGTCGAGACGCGCGGGCAGGTGTCCGGGGCGCCGAAGGTGCTGCGTACGTGGGTGCTCGACCCTTCGACAGGCTCAGGGGAGACCGCTGACCAGGAGGCGCTCGCGGACCGGGCGCCGGCGCGTGCCGCCTACGCGGAGACGGACGAGGCCGACGGGGAATGGTCGTCGCCGCTCGGGCTGCGTGCCGCGATGACCGACTGGGAGTTCGAGGACGCCGCCCGCGTGCTCTCCGCGCTCGACGGCGTCCCGGCCGAGGCAGCCGCCGCCCAGGAGGCCGCCGACGCCGCAGGCGTCCCCGTGCCGGCCGCGGTGCGTGCGGCGTACGAGGGGGCCGACGCGGAGGAGGACTACGCGGCCCTCGCGACGCTGCTGCCCCGAGCCGCAGAGGTCACGACCGACGTCGGCCGGGCTGCGCGCGCCGCCGCGGCCGACCGCGACCCGGTGTCGGAGCTGGGCAGCCTCGTCCTCCGAGCCGACCAGGCCGCCGACCGCGCGCAGGACGAGCTGGCGGCCGGCGACCTGGACACGGCCGCCGAGGAGGCGGACGCCGCGGCAAGCCGCGCGGGGGCGGCGCCGTGGGTCGGCGCGGGGATCGTGCTGCTGGTGCTCGGCGGCGCCGGCGGGATCGCCGCGGGCGTGGTGCACCGACGGCGTCGGCGGCGGGCGGCGGAGGAGCGGGCGGACGTCCCCGCCGAGGGGTCAGTCGTGCAGGATGCGCTGGAAGAGCGCGTGGTCCTGCCAGCGTCCGGCGATGTTGAGGTAGCGCGGCGCGGTGCCGATCCGGTCGAACCCGGTGCGGGCGAGCACTCGCTGTGACGCCTCGTTGTGCAACAGGGTCGCGGCCTGGACGCGGTGCAGCCCGAGGTCGTCGCGGGCATAGGCGCACGCGGCCTCCACGGCCGCGGTCATGATGCCGCGCCCGCCCAGCCGCGCGTCGACCCAGTAGCCCAGGTGGGCGCTGTGGAACGCGCCGAGCACGATGTCGCTGAGGTTCACGCGGCCGACGATCTCGCCGTCGCGCTCCAGCACGAGGGGAGTCGACCGTCCGGAACCGTGCGCCAGCAGCTCCACCGGGATGCGCTGGGCGTGGTACTCGGCGTCGTAGAACGACGCCGGACGGGCCGGCTCCCACGGTTCGAGGTGGTCGCGGTTGCGCGTGTACGCCGCCGCCAGCGCGGGGCCGTCGTCGTGGTCCAGCAGCCGCAGGTTCACGTCGTCGGGCAGCGTCGTGCGCAGCGTGTCGGTGGGGGGCACGGGCGCGAGCCTAGTCCGGGGAGGGCCCGGAGTCGGACGGTGCGATCTGCCCGCGCAGCGCAGCGCGCGAGCGCGGCGTCTCCGGGTACGTGGTGGACGGGTCGTCCCGGCGGCCGGCCGTGCACATCGGCGACGCCACGCGGGCCGTGGCGCTCGCGCTGGCGAAGGCGCCCGCGGGTCCGTGGTGCACGCCGTCTGCTCGACGACCTGGCGGCCGGGGCGTTCGACCACGCGGCGCGCGGCTGACGCCGGGTCGCCCGTGCCGCCGGCGGTGTGCCGGTCAGGCCGGCCGGTCCTCGTCCTTGAGCCGCGGCTCGGTGCGCAGGCCGGGGCGCAGGCCCGCCTTGTCGGCGTAGAACGCGCGGATGACGTCCATGTCGGCGCGTACGTCGCCGGTGAGGCGGAGGGTCGGGCCGAGGCCCGTCGTCATGGTGGTGCGGTCCACGTACCCCAGGGTGACGGGCAGGTCGGCGGCTCGGGCGATGCGGTAGAAGCCGGACTTCCACCCGTCGCCCGAACGGGTGCCCTCCGGCGTGACTACCAGGTGGAAGACCTCGCCGGCCCGGACCCGGGAGAGCACGTCCTCGACCACGCTGCTGGGGTCGCGACGGTCCACCGGGATGCCGCCGAGCCGGCGCATCAGCGGCCCCCGCCAGCCGGCGAACAGCGTGTGCTTGCCGAGCCAGCGCACGTTCAGCCCGAGCCGCCACGCGATGGCCAGCATGAGCGCGAAGTCCCAGTTGGACGTGTGCGGCGCCCCCAGCAGCACGCCGGCCTGCGCCGGCACGGGCTCGCTGCGGAGGGTCCAGCGGCTGACCCGCCAGTAGACGCGGGCGAGGGCCCTCCGCAGGTTCCTGAGCATCACGCGACTCTACCGGCCGCCGTCCTCCCGCCCGGCCGCGCTGTCGCCCGGCCGTGCTGTCGGAGGCCCGCGGCACGCTGGGCCGATGAGCGAACACACGCACGGCGTCCACCACACCATCGACTACCTCGAGCTGCCGGTGACCGACCTCGCAGCGGCCCAGGAGTTCTACGGCTCAGTGTTCGGCTGGGAGTTCGTCCCGTACGGCCCTCAGTACGCGGGCATCCGCACGGCCGCGGAGCAGGCGCCCGCCGAGGCGGGCGGGCTGCGCCTCGCCGAGGCCGCCGACATCAGCCGGGGCGGCCCGTTCGTGCTGCTGTTCTCCGACGACCTCGACGCGACGCTCGCCGGCGTCACCGGCGCCGGCGGCCGGGTGGTCGACGGCCCGTACGAGTTCCCCGGCGGCCGGCGCTTCCACTTCCTCGACCCGAGCGGCAACGAGCTGGGGGTCTGGGCCACGTCCTGACCACGCGTCAGCCCCCGAGCGCGAGGGCTACGACGCCGGCACCGACGGCCAGCGGGGCCATGACCGCGCCCTGCAGCACCACTCGCCGCACCAGCCCGGACGGCGACGTCCAGACGTGCCGGCGGTACTGCTGCAGCCAGAGCAGCGTGGCGAGCGAGGCCCACGGCGTCACCAGCGGACCCGCGTTCACGCCGATGAGCAGCGCCGCGAGCCGGGCGTCGTCGCCGGTGACGGTGGGGGCGAGCGCCAGATAGGCGGGGAGGTTGTTTACCCCGTTCGCCGCCGTGGCCCCGACCGCCGCGACCTGGGCGAGGCTCGCCGCGTCGCGGCCGTCGCCCACGAGGTGGGAGAGCAGATCGGTGAGGCCGTGCGCGTGCCAGGTGCCGACCGCGACGAACAGGCCGGCCGTGACGACGACCGTGCGCCACGGCACCATCGCGCGCGCCGGGACCACGAGCGGGACGCGCCGCCAGGCCGTCGCGCCGCCGAGCGCGGCTGCGGCGACCAGCGCCGTCGGCAGCACGGGCAGCTCGGCCGCGAACGCGACGCCCATGAGGACCACCACCGCGGCGGCCACGCGCAGCAGCACCGGGTCGCGCGGCGCCGTCCGCTCCGGGACGGCGTAGCGGCCGCGCAGCGCGGGGGCGTGCAGGACGGCGAGGGCGGCCATCGCCACGACGAGCACCGCGACGGCCGGCCACACCATCACGCCCACGTACCCGGCGTCGAAGGACCGGGCCGCCATGAGGTTGGTGAGGTTGGAGACCGGCAGCAGCAGCGACGCCGTGTTGGCCAGTGCCAGCACGGTGAGCGCGAGGGGGAGCGGGTCGCGGCCGGCGCGCCGGGCGACCGCCACGACGGCGGGCGTGAGCAGGACGGCCGTCGTGTCCAGGGAGAGCACGATCGTGCAGGCCGCGGCGGCGGCCACGACCAGCAGCCACAGCACCGCGGGGCGGCCCCCGGCGAGGCGCGCGGCGCCGTCGGCGACCGCGTCGAACAGCCCGGCCCCGGCGCAGAGCTCCGCGATCACGATGAGCACGACGACGAACGCGAGGACCGGGCCGGTGAGGGTGGCGAGCGCGGCGGCGTCGTCGGCGGGCAGTGCGCCGGTCGCCGGCAGGAGGACGAGCACGACGGCGGCGAGGACCCACGGCTGGGCCAGCGAGCGGAGCCGTCCGCGGCGTCCGGTCACCGCCGGCTCGGGTCGTGCGTCACGGCGTCGATCCTAGTGCGGCGCCGCTGTGCTGGCCGGGTGCTGCGATGCTCGCGTCGTGAGCATCGCGCCTGCACCCACCCGGGCGCTCCTGCCGGAGTTCGGCGGCGCCGGCATGTTCGGCGACCGGGTGCACGCGGCCGTGCTCGCCGCCGGTCGCCCGACGTCCGGCGCCACGGTGCACCTGGTCACGGCCGGCTACGACGAGGGACCCGTCGTCGCGCAGGTCGAGGTCCCCGTGCTCCCGGACGACGACGTGCCCGCGCTGCGGGCGCGCGTGCAGGCGGCCGAGAAGGAGCTCCTGGTCGACGCCCTCCGGACCTGGACGGGCTGAGCGCCGGGACGCTGCGACGACGGACCCCGACGACAACGAGTTCTCGATCCCGGGTAGCGATCGCGGGGTTGCCGGCAATGGGGAGGGTATGGGGACTCGACGGCCCGGGGACAGCCCGGGCGGCCTGCTGTTCGCCCTCGTGGCGTGCGGCTGCCTGACGGTATGGGTCGTGGGCGCCGGAGTCCTGCTGCTCACGAGGCCGGGGGACGACGTCGCCGCCGGCGGCTGGGCGTGCGTCGTCGCGGGGTCGGTGGTGCTGGTGGGCCTCGCGGTGACCGTCGTGTCACTGCTGCGCGGCCCGACGACGATCGCCGTCCACAACGAGGCCGGGACGAGCTGGTCGCTGCGGACGTCGCCCGTGCCGCTGCGGCTGGCGAGCTCCGCCCGGCTCGTGGCGGGATCGCGGGGGGAGGCGCTCGCGGCCCAGGTGGTGCGCGCTGCCGCCCGCGACGGGGGCCACCGGGTCGACGTCGCGCACGCGGTGCCGGTGCTCCAGGGGATCCTCGAGATCGCCTCGTCGGACGACGAGAAGGAGTGGTCGCGCGTGCGCGCGGCTGTCGTCGACCTCACGCTGCGCGCCTCGGACCACCCGCCGCACCCGGTGACCCTGCTGCCATGGGGGGAGCACCTCTCCGTGCCCCCGCGCTGACGGGCACGCTCGTGCCGGGGGGCGTCAGGGACTCGAGGAGGTCGGGAACCCGCCGATCGTAGGGGACCGGCGGCTCAGGCCGGGTCGACGCGCAGGGTGGTCGCCGTCGCGTCGGGGCTGGTGATCGAGCGCACGGCCGAGCCGTCGCCGTACTTGACGTGGTACGCCTGGTCGACCGCCTTGTCGTGGGCGTCGTCGCGGGTGAACGTCACCTCGGCGTGGATGCCGCCGGCGTCGATGGTTCCGGTGCCCGTGCGCCGGACGCCGCGGTACCAGGAGCCCTCCTCCCCGCGGACGGAGCGGATGAACAGGTCGTCGTCGACGACGACGTGCCAGACGGTCCGCGGGGTGCGGAGCGTGCCGTCGGGCCGGTGCGCCGCGACGCGCAGCTCTCCGTCACCCTCGATCGCGGCGAGGTCGGCAGGGTTCCAGCCGGTCATGGTTCCTCCCAGGTCAAAACAGGTCCGACAGGTCAGTGCTGTGCGGGGGGACGACATCGTCGAGGGCCCGCAGCCCGTTGAGCGTGCGGGGGTACCCGACGTCGGGCAGGAGGTGCGTGAGCACCGCGACCAGCGTCCCGCGTTCGTTGCCCACCCGCACGTTCGCGCGCACGTGCCCGGCCACCTGCCGGGTCGGCGCCGCCGAGCGCGACGAGCAGCGCGAGGGCGATCAGCTCGCGCGTGGGCACGTCGATCCCGTCGCGCGTGTAGTGGTCGCCGAAGCAGTGCGCAGACAGGTAGTGCTGCACGTGCTGCTCGTCCGCCGGGGCGTTCGCGTACATGGCGTCGAGGGCGGCGCCGAGCGACTCCCGGAACATTCGGCGGCCGCCCGTCGCGACAGCGCGGCGAGCCGCACCAGCCCCTTGAGGGCCTCGCGGCTGTTCAGTGGCGCCGCTCGCCGGGTGTGAGCTCGTGGGCGCCGTAGCTGTTGTCGTCGGGGTTGACGGTGACCCCCGGAGCGACGAGCTCGTCGATCCGGTCGAGGACGTCGGCGGTGAGCGTGAGTCCCGTGGCGGGCAGGTACGACTCGAGCTGCTCCATCGTGCGCGGCCCGACGATCGCCGAGGTGACGCCGGGGTGGTTGATGACGAACGCGATCGCCAGCTCGAGGAGCGGCATGCCCGCTTCCTCGGCGAGCAGGGCGAGCTCCTCGACGACGTCGAGCTTGCGCTGGTTGGCGGGGCTGCTCATGTCGAAGCGGGCACCGGGCCGCGCGCTCGACGTCGGGGCCGACGCGGCGCCCTTGCGCCACCGGCCGGAGAGCCAGCCGCCGCTCAGCGGGCTGTACGTGAGGGTGCCCATGCCGTGCCGCCGCACGGCGGGCAGCACGTCCTCCTCGATGCCGCGCACGAGGATCGAGTACGGCGGCTGCTCGGTGACGAACCGCTCGAGGTTTCGCTCCCGGGAGGCCCACTGCGCCTCGACGATCTGAGACCCGGAGTACGACGACGAGCCGAGGTAGCGGATCTTGCCCTGCCGCACGAGGTCGGTCAGCGCGCCGAGCGTCTCGGTGACGTCGGTGTCCGGCGACGGCCGGTGCACCTGGTAGAGGTCGATGTGGTCGGTGTTCAGCCGGCGCAGCGAGCTCTCGACCTCGCGGACGATCCACCGGCGGGAGCCGCCGCGGTGGTTCGGGTCGTCGTCCATCGGCATGAAGAACTTGGTGGCGAGGAACACGTCGTCGCGGCGCCCGGAGATCGCCTCGCCGACGATCTCCTCGGAGACGCCGGCGGAGTACACGTCGGCGGTGTCGACCACGTTGATCCCGGCGTCGAGGGCGCGGTGGATGATCCGGGTCGCGTCCTTGCGATCGTCGTTGCCCCAGGGGCCGAACATCATGGCGCCGAGCGTGAGCGGGCTGACCTGGACGCCGGTGCGTCCGAGCGGGCGGTACTGCATGGCTCAGGCCTCCGATTCTGTGGTCGGCATGTGTCTGCGCTCCGCGTCGTGCGGGTGCCTCGTTGCTCGGCCCCCACCCTGTGCTGCGCTCCGACTCATGCCTCGGGGATGTCGCGGCCGAAGGTCTCGAGCGTGATGGCGTCGGGCTCGGGGCCGCCGCGCACGCCGGTGTCGAGGGCGTCGATCGCGGCGAGCTCGTCGGTGGTGAGCTCGAAGTCGAGCACGTCGAAGTTCTCGGCGATGCGGCTCGGGGTGACGGACTTGGGGATCGCGGAGCGACCCTGCTGCAGGTGCCAGCGCAGCATCACCTGCGCGGCGGTCTTGCCGTGCGCCTGGCCGATGCGCAGGATCGTGGGGTCCTGCAGGGTGCTGGTGTGCTTGCCGTCGCGGTAGAACGTGATGCCGCCGATGGGCGACCAGGCCTGCGTGAGGATGCTGTGGGCGGCGTCCGCGGCCAGCACGTCGGGCTGGCGGAAGTAGGGGTGCATCTCGACCTGGTTGACGGCTGGCACGACGGTCGTCGCGGCGAGGAGCCGGTCCAGGTGCTCGGGCATGAAGTTGCTGACGCCGATCGCGCGGACCTTGCCGTCGGCGAGCAGCTTCTCCAGGGCCTGGTAGGCCCCGGTCGTGAGGTCGAAGCGGCTGGGCAGGGCCTGGTGCAGGATCAGCAGGTCGATCGTCTCGACGCCGAGCTTGCGGGCGCTCTTGTCGAACGCGTGCAGCGTCGCGTCGTAGCCGTAGTCGCTGATCCAGATCTTGGTCTCGAGGAAGACGTCGGAGCGGTCGACGCCGGAGCGGCGGATGGCCTCGCCGACCTCGCGCTCGTTGCCATAGGCGGCGGCGGTGTCGATGTGCCGGTAGCCGGTGGCGAGCGCGGCCTCCACCGCGGCGACCGTCTCGTCCGGCGGGGTCTGGAAGACGCCGTACCCGAGGGCGGGCATCTCGACGCCGTTGTTCAGGGTGAGGGTGGGAACGGAGTTCGTCATGCCCCCACGCTAGGCACGGTCCGGCGGACTCGGGAGGTGCTGCTGGTACCCCGCTCGTCGGCACCCCGATCACCGTCCGGGCCGCCGACCCGGCGGACACCCCGGATTCTGCTTAGGGTCCGAGGCATGGCATCCGAAGGCGCCCCCACCGTCTGTGTCGTGGCCCCCGAGCCGCTGCTCACGATCGAGATCGAGACCGACCGCGTCCGGGACGCGCCGGAGATCCACGTGCATCCGGGCGGCCAGGGCCTCTGGGTCGCCACGATGGCACGTTCCCTCGGGGCGGACGTCGTCGTCTGCGGACCGTTCGGCGGCGAGACGGGGGAGATCACCGCCCACCTCGCTCGCAGCCGGGGCCTCGAGCTGCGGGCCACCGTGCAGGGCGGAGGCGGGACCCTGCTGCGCGACCGGCGGAAGGGAGGGGACCCCGAGCTCGTCACGATGCCGTCGATGCGGCTCGACCGGCACGCGCTCGACGACCTCTACGGCACGGCCCTCGTCGCCGCCCTCGAGGCCGACGTCTGCGTGCTGACGGGCATACAGCACGACATCGGGCTGCCGCCGGACTACCTCGCCCGCCTTGCCCGGGACGTCGCCGCGTCCGGGACTCCGGTCGTGGCGGACCTGAACGGCGAGCTCGCCAGCGCCGTGGGCAGGGAAGCGATCGCGGTGCTCAAGATGAGCCACGAGGAGATGGTCGACTCCGACCTCGCCGCCGACGACTCGGTGCCGGCGCTGCGCCGCGCCGCCGAGGGGTGGATCGACGAAGGGCTGGGTGCCCTGGTCGTCTCCCGGGCGCACGAGCCGGCGCTCGTCGTGACGGGCGAGGGCACGTCGACGATCACGACTCCGTCGGTGTCGACCGTCGACCACCGCGGCGCCGGCGACTCGATGACGGCCGGCATCGCGGTGGGGGTCGCGCGCGGGCTGCCGGTCGCCGACGCCGTACGGCTCGGTGCCGCGGCCGGCGCGCTCAACGTGGCGCGGCACGGCCTGGGCTCCGGCCGGCGCGACGAGATCGAGAGCTTCGCCGCGAGGGTGACGGTCGAGCCCATGGACTGAGGAGCCGGTCCTCGCGGGGCGCGGGCGGGCCGGAACGACCGACGGATCGGCAGACGGGAGCAGGCGATGCTGGCGCTGGTGACGAACGACGACGGGATCGACTCCCCGGGCCTCGGGGTTCTCGCCCGGTGCGCCGTCGAGCGGGGGCTCGAGGTGCTGGTCGCCGCCCCGCGGGAGGAGTCCTCCGGTGCCTCGGCGGCCCTGCATGGAGCCAAGCAGGACGGTCGGCTCGTCGTCGAGCCGCACCGGGCACCCGGCGTGCCCGACGGGGTGACGTCCCTGGCCGTGGCGGCCGACCCCGCGCTCATCACGTTCGTCGCCGCGTACGGCGCCTTCGGCCCCGTCCCCGACGTCGTGCTCTCCGGGGTCAACCGCGGGCCCAACATCGGCAACGCCGTCCTGCACTCGGGCACCGTGGGCGCGGCCCTGTCCGCGACGTCGCTCGGCATGCGGTCGCTCGCGGTCTCGCTCGACGCCGAGCAGCCGCGGCACTGGGACACGGCAGAGCGGGTGGTCGCCCACGTGCTCGACTGGGTGCTCAGCACCCCGCGCAGCCGCCGGACCCTCAACCTCAACGTGCCGGACGTGCCGGCCCACGAGCTGCGCGGGCTCCGGCAGGCGCCGCTCGCCACGTTCGGGGCGGCGCGCGCGCGGGCGGCGCAGGCCGACGACGACACCGTTCTCGTGGTGCGGTACGAGGGCACGGAGCGGTCCTCCGAGCCGGAGTCCGACGCCGGCCTGCTCGCTCAGGGCTGGGCGACGGCCTCCCTGCTGGTGGCCCCGTACGCGGACGAGTCGGTGGAGGTCCCCGGTTTCGAGGGCGGGTTTCCGGCCGGGTGACCGTCCCGAGCAGTCCTCGCCCGGGTGGTCGTCACCGGCCGTCCCGGGTAACGCCAGTACCTGCCGTGCCGCGGCGGCCGGACGTACCGTCGGTGACATGGACCTGAAGCCGAGACGCGAGAGTTCCTGGCCCGTCCGGGTCGAGGAACTGGAACCGTGCCGTGTTGACGGGCTTGTTCGCGGGGCGCTCCGGGGAGTCGTACAGCGGCGCGTAGAGGGCCCGGCCCATGAGGTTCGCGCACCCGCCGGTTCACTCACCGCCCTGGTGGGCGAGCTGTCCACCCGCAGCGAGGACTTCCGCCGGCTGTGGGCCTCGCACGACGTGCGCCTCCACCGCACCGGCACCAAGGTCTTCGACCACTCCGCGGTCGGTGCGCTCGAGCTCGACTACGAGGCGCTGGTGCTGCCCGCAGATCCCGGGCTCCAGATGAACGTGTACACCGCCCAGCCCGGGTCGCCGTCCGACGACGGGCTGAAGGTGCTCGGGTCGTGGGCCGCCACGACGCTCACGGCGCCGGCCGAGAACGCCGCCACCCGAGAAGGAGTCTCCGACTGATGCAGAAGAAGCTCGCCAGGCCCGCGACCACCAAGAACCCGCCGGAGATGTTCGCCGGCGACGTGTGGCTCGACCCGATCGCCTCGCCGCAGGACAGTGACCAGCGCATGACGGTCGCGCTGGTGCGGTTCGCGCCCGGCGCCCGCACCGCGTGGCACTCGCACGCCCGGGGCCAGACGCTGCACGTGACGTCGGGCGTCGCGCTGTTCGGGAGCCGCGACGGGAGCGTCATCGAGGCGGGTCCCGGCGAGACCGTCTACTGCCCGCCGGGGGAGGAGCACTGGCACGGCGCCACGCCCGACGCCTTCATGGAGCACCTGGCGATGCTCGAGGGCGCCGATGACCCCGCCGCCACCACCACGTGGCTCGAGCACGTCACCGACGCGGAGTACGCCGCGCGCAGCGCCGGCTGAGCCTGCCGACGTACCGCTGGTTGAGCCTGTCGAAACCAGGTTTCGACAGGTTCAACCAGCGGGTTTCGACAGGCTCAACCGGCGGAGGGCTTGACCGCCAGCACCGGGCACGCGGCGGTGAGCAGGATCCGCTGCGCCACGGAGCCCATGAGCAGCTTCCCCACGGGGCTGCGGTGCCGCAGGCCCACCACGACGAGGCGGGCGTCGAGCTCCGCCGCGACGTCGAGCACCTGCTCCGCGACGTCGCGCCCCATCTCCTGCCGCACCACGTGCGGAAGCCCGGTGCCGCGCAGCCGCTCCGCCAGCGCGGCGAGGCGGTCGCCGGTGGCATACCGCTCGTCCACGAGGGCGTCGCCGCGGGTGCCGTTGACCACCGCGACGCCGCGGCCGCCCTCGTGCGCCCACGCGACCGCGTGCTCCAGGGCGGCGTCGCCGTACTCGTCGGGCGTCCACGCCACCACCACCCAGCCGTCGGCCGAGGGCTGCTCCTGCTCGTTCATCGCGCGTTCCCTTCCGTCACCGTCTCCGCCTCGTCGGCCCCGTCAGCCCCGTCCGCCTCCGCGACGATCCGCGACTCCGTCCGCGTCCGCCACCGCGACAGCAACGGCCGGCCCGCGAGCACCAGGAGCAGCACCGCGTAGATCGCGATGGCGAGCGGCTCGCTCCACAGGATGGCGGGGTCGCCGCCGGAGATGGTGAGCGCCTCGCGCAGCTTGGTCTCCATGAGCGGGCCCAGGATGACGCCGAGGATGAGCGGCAGCACCGGCAGCCCGAAGCGCCGCATCGCCAGCCCGAGCAGGCCGAAGACCAGCAGCAGGCCGATGTCGAACGGGTCGAGGTTGGTGGCGTAGGCGCCGAGGCAGGCGAAGAACAGGATGCCCGCGTACAGCTGCGGCCGCGGGATCCGCAGCAGCCGGGCCCACAACGGCGCCAGCGGCAGGTTGAGCACCAGCAGCAGCAGGTTGCCGATCAGCAGGCTGGCCAGCAGCGTCCACACCATGTCCGCGTGCTCGGTCATGAGCTGCGGGCCGGGCTGGATGCCATAGCCCTGCAGCGCCGACAGCATCACCGACGCCGTCGCCGTCACGGGCAGGCCCAGCGCGAGCATCGGCACCAGCATGCCCGCGGCAGACGCGTTGTTCGCCGCCTCCGGGCCGGCGACGCCCTCGATGGCGCCCTTGCCGAACTCGTCCTTGCCGGGACGCTCGCCAGACCGCTTGCGCGCGGCCAGCTTGCGCTCCGTGACATAGGACAGGAAGGTCGGCAGCTCCGCGCCGCCGGCCGGCAGCGCGCCGAACGGGAAGCCGAACGCGGTGCCACGCAGCCACGGCTTCCAGGAGCGGCGCCAGTCCTGGCGGCCCAGCCACGGCTGGCCCACCGGGACCACGCGCGCCGGCTTCCGACGCAGGTGGGCAGCGACCCACAGCGCCTCGCCGAGGGCGAAGATGCCCACCGCCACCACGACGATGTCGAGCCGGTCCACGAGCTGCGTGACCCCGAACGTCAGGCGCGGCTGCCCGGTGTTGAGGTCGAGCCCCACGATCCCGATGGTCAGCCCGACGAACAGGGACAGCAGGCCGCGCAGGGGGCTCGCCCCGAGCACCGTCGCCGTCATGACGAGCGCCAGCACCATGAGCGCGAAGTAGGACGGCGCGCCGATCTCCACCGCGACGTTCGCCAGCGCCGGCGCGAACATCGCGACCAGCAGCGTGCCGATGGTGCCGGCGACGAACGACCCGATGGCCGCGGTCGCGAGCGCCTGCGCGCCCCGCCCGGCCCGGGCCATGAGGTTGCCCTCCAGCGCCGTCATCACCGACGCCGACTCGCCGGGCGTGTTGAGCAGGATCGACGTCGTCGACCCGCCGTACATGCCGCCGTAGTACAGGCCGGCGAACATGATGAACGCCTGCGTGGGCTCGAGGCCGAAGGTGACGGGCAGCAGCAGCGCGATCGCCATCGCCGGCCCGATGCCGGGCAGCACGCCGACGAAGGTGCCGAGCAGCACGCCGATCGCGGCGTAGGCCAGGTTCATGGGGGTGAGGGCGGCGCCGAAGCCGTCCCACAGCAGTCCGAGATTCTCCATCAGGTCACCGCCTCACAGGATTCCGTCGAGGACGCCGGGGGCGAGCGGGATGCCCAGCCCGACGACGAAGCCGTACCAGCTCGCCACCGCGAGCACGAGGCCCACGAGGACGTCGCGGATCAGCGTGCGGCTGCCCAGCGCCCACGCTGCCCCGGCGAAGAGGATGGCGCCCGCGAGCGCCCACCCGAGCCACGTCACCGTGGCGATCGTCAGCAGGATCACCGCCACGAGCTTGAGCACGGTGCTCCAGTCGGCGGACGTCGTGACGTCCACGTCCTCGCCGGCCTCCGGCTCGGGGCGCGAGCCACGCGCCGTCGCGACGACCAGCAGCACGCTCGTCATGACCAGCCCGGCGCCGATGAGCAGCGGGAAGACGCGCGGGCCCACGGGATCGGCGAAGCCCACCTCGAGCGTCGTGGCGTCGTAGACGGTGTAGGCGCCGACGACGAGCAGCACGGCGGCGAGCCCGTACTGGGCGCGGTCGACGCGCGGGGTCGCGGGCCCGGGGTCCGCGGCCCCCGCGGCGGGCGAGTCCACCTCGGTGCTCACAGCAGGTTCAGCTCCTTCAGGGTGGTCGAGACCCGCTCGTCCTGGTCGCGCAGGAACTGCTCGAAGTCGTCGCCGGTGACGAAGGCGTCGGTCCAGCCGTTGTCGGCGAGGGCCTGCTGCCACTCGGGCGAGTCGTGCATGCGGGAGAGCTGGTCGATGAGCTCGTCGCGGCGTTCGTCGCTGATCCCGGGCGGGGCGATGATGCCACGCCAGTTGGTGAAGACGAGGTCGATGCCGCTCTCGGTGAGCGTCGGGACGTCGGCGAGCACGCCGCCCCGGATCCGTTCGTCGCCGGAGACGGCGAGCACGCGCAGCTCGCCCGCGGAGATCTGCCCCTCGAACTCGGCCAGGCCGGAGAACCCGACCTGGATCTTGTGCCCCAGCAGCGCGCTGGTCAGCGGGCCGCCGCCGTCGTACGACACGTAGCGCACGCCCTTGGGGTCGACGCCGGTGGTCTTCGCGAGCTGCATCGGGAACAGGTGGTCGGGGCCGCCGGGCGAAGAGCCGCCGCCTACCACCACCGAGCCGGCGTCGTCCTGCCAGGCCGCGACCAGGTCGTCGATGGTGCGGAACGGCGAGTCGGCCGGGACCAGCACGCCCTCCTGCTCCTCGATGAGCTGGGCGAGCGGGGTCGCGTCGTGCGGGCGGGCGTCCACGCCGAACGAGTAGGTGGACCCGACGACGCCGAGCCCGAGCGTCATCATCAGCCGCTCGTTGCCCGCCTCGCCCATGAGCCGCGACATCGCGACCGAGCCGCCCGCGCCCAGGATGTTGGTCACCTGGATGTCGCCGCCGGTGATGTCGTCCCGGTCCAGCACGCCGACGGCCGCGCGGCCGGTCTGGTCGTAGCCGCCGCCGGGGCTGTTGGGGATCCACATGTCGATGTCCGCGGAGTCGTCGCCGCGCGTGACGCCGCACGCGGCGGTGACGACGACGAGCGCCGCGGCGAGCGTGGCGGCAAGGGCTGTGCGGGCTGTGTGGGCGTAGCGCCAGGGGCCGGATGTCGTCGACGACATCGGGGTGCCTCCAGACTGGTCGGTGCTGCGGGGCGGCTGTGCCCCGGGAGCGATCGTCACAGGTGGGACGGCGCGCGTCATCATTGGGCAACCAAAGGAGGTTGTGGAACTTGCGGTCGCAGGCTCGTCCTACGCGTCATGGCGCGCCTCGTCCCACGGGTCGTCGCACGCGTCGCCTCACGCTCGGCGGGCAGGTGCTGGTGCTGCAGCTCGGCGTGCTGCTCGTCGTCGTCGCGGCCGCCGTGACCGTGTTCCTCGGTCAGGCCGACGCCGAGTTCCGCGACGACCGCGCCGACCGGCTCGAGCTGGCGGCGGAGGCGCTCGCCGGCATCCCCGCCGTGCAGCAGTCCCTGGCCGCCGACGTGCCCGACCGCCCCTCCCTCGGCTTCTACCTGCAGACCCGCGCCGACTTCGTCGACGCCACCAACGCCTACCTCACGGACCTCGACGGCCGCGTGCTGGTCGCGACCGACCCGACGCGCGTGGGGGAGCGGCTCGGCCTCGGCGCGCGCCCGACGACTCGCGCGGGCAGCGGCGACGTCGACGACGTGGCCGGGCGGTCCATCGCCGCGTGGGTGCCCGTGTACGGGGCGGGTCAGGCCGTGCCGGACGCCGCCGCGCCCGAGCCGGTGGCCGTCGTCGTCCTGTCCGAGCCGTATCCGCCGCTCGGGGAGCGCCTGTCGCGGGCGGGCGCCGACGTGCTCGTCGTGCTGGTCCTCGGCCTCGGGGTCGCCGCGGCCGGGTCGTGGCTGCTCGCCCGGCTGGTCAAGCGCCGCACGCGCGGGCTGGAGCCGGCGCAGATCGCGGCGCTCGCGGACCACCGCGAGGGCGTGCTGCGCTCGATCCGCGAGGGCGTCGTCGTGGTGGGCGACGACGGCCGGGTGAGCCTCATGAGCGACAGCGCCCGCGAGCTGCTCGGCCTCGCCGGGACGGACGATCCCGCGGGCCGGCCGCTCGACGACCTCGACCTCGAGCCCGCCGTCCGCGACCTGCTGCGCGGCATCGACGAGGTGCACGACGCGGTGCTCGTCTCCGGCGACATCGTGCTGGTGCTCAACCGCCGCCGCGTGCTGCACGACGGCCGCCCGGCGGGCACCGTCACCACGCTGCGCGACCGCACCGAGCTGCTGGCGCTGCAGAGCGAGCTGCACGCCCGCGAGAGCGTCACGGAGACCCTGCGCGCCCAGACCCACGAGTTCAGCAACCAGCTGCACACCGTCTCCGGGCTGCTCGAGCTGGGCGAGTACGAGGAGGTGGGCCGCTTCGTCGAGCGCCTCACCCGCCGCCGCGCGGACCTCAGCGACGTCGTGACCGCGCGCGTGGCCGACCCGGCGGTGGCCGCCCTGCTCATCGCGAAGGCGAGCCTCGCGGACGAGCGGCACGTCGAGCTCGTCGTCGACCCGGAGAGCTCGCTGCCGCGGCTGGACCCTGACCTGTCGGCCGACGTCGGCACCGTGCTCGGCAACCTCGTGGACAACGCCGTGGACGCCGCGGCCTGGGCCGCCGGCCCCGACCCGCAGGGCGTCGTCCGGCCCGCGCGGGTGCGCGTCCGCCTGGCGGTGTCCGGCCCGGAGCGGAGCGTCGTGGTGGAGGTCTCCGACAGCGGGCCCGGCGTGCCGCCCGAGCAGGCGGACACGATCTTCCGGCGCGGGTGGAGCACCAAGCCGCACGGCGAGGTGGGGCGCGGCGTCGGCCTCGCGCTGGTGCACGTGCTCGCCCAGCGCCGCGGCGGCGGCGTGACGGTGCACAATGGCGGCGCCGTCGACGACGGCGCGGGCGGCGCCGTGTTCACCGCGCGGCTGCCGCAGGCCGCAAGCCGGCAGCCGACCGACCGGACGACCGACGAGGGGGTGCGACCGGCATGAGCCTGGACGTGCTCGTGGTGGACGACGACTTCCTGGTCGCCTCCATCCACCGCCGGTTCGTGGAGCGGGTGCCCGGCTTCCGCGTCGTCGGCGAGGCGCACACCGGCGCCGACGCGCTCGCGGCCGTCGAGCGGCTCCGCCCCGACCTCGTGCTCCTCGACGTGCACCTGCCCGACGTCGGCGGCATCGAGGTGCTGCGCCGGCTGCGGGCCGCGGGGCACGACCTGGGCGTGGTCGTGATCACCGCAGCCCGCGAGGCCGACACCGTGCGCGCGGCCGCGGCGGGCGGGGCGGCGCACTACCTGGTCAAGCCGTTCGCCTCCGAGGACCTCGTGGCCCGGCTCGAGGCGTTCCGCCGCTCGCACGAGGCCCTCCAGGGCCTGGCCGGCGCCGAGGACACCGCCGACCAGGCCGCCGTCCAGGCCGACATCGACGCCGCCTTCGCCCCGCAGCCCGCGCGCGTCTCCCCGCGCGCGCCGCTGCCCAAGGGGCTGAGCCAGGAGACGGCGGACGCCGTGCTCGGCGCTCTCGCCGGCGGCGCGGAGCTCAGCGCCGCCGAGTGCGCCGACGCCGTCGGCGTCAGCCGCGTCAGCGCCCGCCGCTACCTGGAGCACTTCGCGACGTCGGGCCGCGCCGCGGTGCGCCTCAACTACGCCACGGCCGGGCGGCCCGAGCGCCGCTACCGCCTGCGCTGATGGTCACGGGAAGGCGGGGCCGCTCCCGAGCTCCGAGCCGTTCGCGTCGTACCAGGTGAGCGTCGCGCCATCCCAGGGGCCGTCGCCGCTCGGGCCCGCGCCCTGGCCTTCAGCGCCATCGTCGAGGTCGGCGCTCCACGCCACCCAGTAGCCGGCGTCGACCGTGGCGTCGAGCCGGACTCCTGCGGCGGTGGTGACCTCCACCCGGGCGACGTCCGCCCCCGCGATCCCGACCAGGGCACCGCCCGGGCCGGACGCGCCGCCGCCGACCGCGTCCGCGTCGCCCGGCGCCGGATCCTGCTGAGGCAGCGCACCGTCGGCGGTGAACAGCGGCGCATACGGCGCGTCGGCCTCCTGCACGCACGCGGTGAGCCGGTGGGCGGCCTCGTTCACGAGCACCGTGACGCCGTGGTCGTCGCGTCGGCCCTCGAGGACCGGGCCGGCGGCCGCGCCGCCCCAGCCGGGGCTGCAGGCCCGACGGCGCTCGTCGGCGAACGTGGGGGAGCCCGC
Organism: Isoptericola sp. Y581; assembly: GCF_059445475.1. Taxonomy (NCBI): domain Bacteria; kingdom Bacillati; phylum Actinomycetota; class Actinomycetes; order Micrococcales; family Promicromonosporaceae; genus Isoptericola; species Isoptericola sp. Y581. The sequence goes on from NZ_JCAIUK010000010.1 coordinate 47,615, forward strand.
GTCGACGTCGTGCCAGGCGGCGTCGAGGGGCACGGACCGCGTGGTCCCGTCCACGAGGCGCCACGTGAGCGTGACCTCCGCGTCCTTCGGGACGTCGCCGGGCGCGAGGAACGCGGACCAGTAGCCGTCGTCGGTCAGGTCGGCCTCCACGACGAGGCCGGAGTCCTCCCGGTCGGAGCCGTCGGTGTCCGCGACGCTCCACTCGGCGTGGACGTCCACCGACACGACGCCCTCGCCCACGGTGCCCCACAGCGCGGACCACCCCCCGAGCTGGGTGCCGACCGGCAGGACCGCGCCCGGCTCGGGTGCCGCGTCGCGGACATGGGTCCAGAGCCTGCTGCTCGTCGTCCCGGCGCCGACGGCGCAGAACCCCGCGAGCCCGGAGTCCGTGGCGAGCAGCGTCAGGTCTGCGTCGCCGCGCGACCCTCGCGCGATGGTGCGCCAGGACAGGTCGGCCTCGAACCCGTCGGGAACGGCCGAGGCGGTCAGGTGCTCCTGGCACCCCTCGACCTGCGACGCCGGCCCGACGCGGAGGCCCCCGGGCGCGACCAGGAGCGCGGCGGCGCCCAGGACGACGAGCCCGGTGGCCGCGGCGACCAGGGCGTTCCTGCGGCGGTGCGGGGAACGACGTCGGTCCGGTCCGTGCACCGGAGGTGCCACGTCGACGCGCACGCGGTCGTCCACGAGTTCGAGGAGGTGGGCGCCGGTGCCGGCCGAGCGGCCGCCGTCGCTGCCTGTACCGCCCTCGTGCTCGATCGACGCCTCCAGCGCGGCCCGCGCCGCATCGAGCCGGTCGGGGTCGGGCGAGGTCGCCGGCGCAAGGTGGGTCAGACGACGGTCGATGCCGTCGGTGCGGTCGTCGGTGCTCATGCCGACCTCCTCGGGGTCGGGGTAGGGCCCGTCGGGCGCGCGGTGCCCCTGGCGTCGGTGCCGATGAGGCCGTCTTCTCCGGCCGTGAGCCGCCGTCGGGCCCGGTGCAGCCGCACGTGGAAGGCCGCCGTCGAGCAGGACGCGACGTCGGCGGCCAGTGACTCGGGTGCGGCATCGGGCAGCGGCGCCGAGGCCTCGAGGTTGGTGAGGGCGTCGACGAGCGAGCGGCGGCGGCGGTCCGACCGGTGCGCGTTCCGTACGTGGTTGCGCGCGACGACCAGCAACCACGGCAGCGCCGGGTCCGGCACGTCGCCGATGCGGCGCCACGCGACGAAGAACGTCTCGGACAGCACCTCCTGCGCGGTGTCCGGGTCGGTGTGGCGCAGCGCGTAGGCCTGGACACGGACGGCGTGGTCATCCCACAGCGCGGCCAGCCGTGCATGCGGGTCCACGTCGTCGTCGGAAGTGCTCACACCACGTAGTGTCCGGCAGGCCACGGAACTTACGGCGTCGGCAGCCCTGTGCGACCCGTCGTCTCGCGGCTGCTACGGCGGGACGCGACCTCGTGCCAGAGGGCAATGCCCCAGGGGCTGGACACGCCGCGCATGCGCAGCAGATGCGCAAGGCGATCTGACGTCGCCGTGCGGGTCAGAGGACCCGGGCTGCCGACGAGCGCCTCGCAGCCGCGGGGGAGCCGGACCTGCTCGCCGCGGAGAGCCGCCGGCACAGGCGCATGACCGAGTTGAAGTCGGGGTCGGCGGCGCCGTCCGCCGACATCTCTCCGCCGTCGGGGTACCAGGTCGCCGACCAGCGGCGCGCTCGCAGCAGCACGGTCGGACCCCCGACGACCCGGCCGACGGCCTGGTCGACGGCCGTCGAGCCGGCCCCTGTCCGACTCCAGGAGCTAGGCCGCCGTGGTCCGCGCGGCCAGCTCGTCGAGCCTCACCCGCGCGACGGTAGTGCCGTGGGCGACGTCACTGCAGGGTGAAACCGCCGTCGGTCGTGAGCACGCGCCCGACCATCCAGGAGCCCTCGGGCCCGACGAGCCAGCCGATGAGCCGCGCGGGGTCGGCCGGCTCGCCCCAGCGCCCGAACGGCAGGGCGTCGCGGATCTCGTCGAGCTCGGCGAGGGAGCGGTCGGTGGTTTCCGGGTCGAGGTACCCGGTGTTGACCGGTCCGGGGTTGATCGTGTTGAGGACGATGCCGAGCTCGAGGAGCTCGGCGGCGACGGTCGCCGTGACTCCCGCCAGCGCGGCCTTCGAGGTGGCGTAGGCGACCTCGCCGCGCATGGCCCCGCCCTCCTGGCCGGACGTCATCCACACGACCTTGGGAGCCGTGGCGGCGTCGTGCGGGGCGGTGCGCTGCAGCCGGTCGCCGGGCCGGGCGGACGTCGCGGGCGCCTGCCGGAACTGCTCGGCGAACCGCCGCGTGAGTAGCAGCGTGGACCGCGTGTTCGTCTCCCAGAACGCGTCCAGCGCGGCGGGGGACATGTCGAGGATCGACCCGTCGCCGCCGCTCCTGGCGTGGTTGCACACCAGGATGTCCACCGTCCCGGTCAGCGCTCGGGCGGCGTCGAACAGGGTGTCGACCTGCGCCGGGTCCCGCAGGTCCGCGCTCGCGTCCCCGGCGACGGCGCCGGGGAGCAGCGCCCCCCGGATCCCGGAGCGCACGGCGTCGAGGTCGTCCGCTCCCCACGGCCGGTCGACGTCGTGGGCGGCGTAGTGGTGGGTGAAGACGCTCGCGCCGCGGGACGCGAGGTCGCACGCCACGGCGTGGCCGATGCCCCGGCGTCGTGAGACGCCCGTGACGAGCGCGGTACGGCCGGCGAGCGGAAGGTCGTCGTGGGACATGTGTGGACCCTATCGAAGCCCGGTGCGCGTGCCCGGCGACCCCTGGGCGAGCTCCGGTCGGTCGTGGGAGCGCCGCCGCACACCCTCGGGACGCGCCACGGCCTCTGCGAGGCTGGGGGCATGCGTCTCCTCCTCCTCCGACATGGACAGACCCCCGCCAACGTGGCGGGCCTGCTCGACACCGGCGCCCCCGGGCCGCGACTCACCCCGCTGGGCGAACGCCAGGCCGCCGCGGTGCCGTTCGCGCTCCGGGACCGGGCGGTCGGCGCGCTGGCGGTCTCCTCGCTCGTCCGGACGTCCCTCACCGCCGGGCCGCTGGCCCAGGACCGCGCGCTGGAGCCGCTCGTGCTCGACGGGCTGCGCGAGGTCGAGGCCGGGGACCTGGAGATGTCCGCCGACCTCGCCGACCACCACACCTACCTCGAGACGGTGTTCGCCTGGGCGCGCGGGGACCACGCGCGCCGCATGCCCGGCGGCCCGGACGGGCACGACTTCCTGACCCGCTTCGACACGTCCGTGGCGCGCCTGGCCGACCTCGGCGAGGACGTCGTCGTGGCCGTGTCCCACGGCGCGGCGATCCGCACGTGGGCGAGCTCGCGCGTGCAGGGCCTCGAGGTCGACGAGGTCGAGCACACGCCGCTGGCCAACACCGGCCTCATCGAGGTCGAGGGCGACCCCGTCTCCGGGTGGCGCCTGGTCGACTGGCAGCGCGACCCCGTCGGCGGCGCGCACCTCGAGCCCGTCGTCGCGAACGACCCCACGGGCGAACCCGTCGACGACTGACGGACGACCGACGACCGACGACCAGGCATCCGATCGCTGGACAGGCCCTTGCCATGACCTGCCGCTCTGTCGCTAGCCTCCGATCATGGCCGACGACGTGCGCAACGTGCAGGACGCTCTCGACTCGATCGACACGCAGTGGCAGCCGCACCGGCTGACCAGCGTCAACGACTACGACGTCAAGGTCGTGAAGCTCGAGGGCGAGTTCGTCTGGCACACCCATCCCGACACGGACGAGATGTTCATGGTCGTCAGCGGCGTCCTGACCATTCAGCTCCGCGACCGCGACGTCGTGCTCGGCCCGAGCGACGTCTTCGTGGTCCCGAAGGGCGTCGAGCACTGCCCCAAGGCCGACGCCGAGGTGCACGCCATCCTCTTCGAACCTCGGGGGACGGAGAACACCGGCGACGTGGGTGGCGACAGGACGGCGTCGCTCAGGGAGCTGAGCTGAACTGAGCTGAGCCGGGCTCAGGCCTGCTGCGGGTAGACGATCGCCTTCATCGAGCGGGGGTCAGTCGACGCGATGTCCAGCGCGGTCGCGGTGTCCGCCAGTGCGAAGGAATGGGTCTGGAGGTCGTCGAGGACCACGCGGCCCGAGGCGACCAGGGAGATCCCCAGCGACCAGGTGTTCTGGTAGCGGTTCACGAGCGCGAGGCTGACCTCCTTCTTGTTGAGGAAGGAGACGGGGAGCTCGACGGGCTGCTTGGGCAGGCCGATCATGGCCGCCCGGCCCGCTTCGCGCAGCCGGTCCATCCCGGCGGCGAGGACCCCGGGCGCCCCCGAGCACTCCAGCAGCACGTCGAAGGTGCCCGCGCCGGGCTCGTCGCTCGTCTCCACGGAGAAGCCCAGCGTGCGGGCGAGGTCCAGGCGGAAGGCGGACACGTCGGTGACCGTGACCGAGCCCGCGCCGAGAGCTCGTGCGGACTGCGCGGCAAGCACGCCCACGGGCCCCGCTCCGGTCACCAGGACGTCGTCGCCGGGCCGGAGCCCGGCACGCTGGCAGGCCCACAGGCCGACAGAGAGCGGCTCGACCATCGCGGCCTGCTCGTAGGTCATCCCCGCGGGGATCGGGAAGAGAGTGCGGGCGTCGAGCGCGACGTACTGCATCAGCGCGCCGTCGAACGGGGGCGTGGCCAGGAACGCGAGGTCCGGGCACAGGTGGTAGCGGCCGGCCATGCACTGCGCGCAGTCGCGGCACGGGGTGCCGGGCTCGATCGCGACGCGGTCGCCGACGGTGAGGCCGGTGACACCCTCGCCGACCTGGACGACCTCACCGGCCGCCTCGTGGCCGAGGACGATGTCCCCGTCGACCACCCAGTCGCCGATGCGCCCGTGGCGGTAGTACGTGGTGTCGGAGCCGCACACCCCGACCGCGTGCACCTTGACCACGGCCGTCCCGGGCGTGGCCTGGGGCATCGGCCGCTCCTGCAGCTCGATGCGACCGATCTCGGTCATCACGGCAGCAACGTTCATGTCGTTCGTCTCCATTCGTGGGTGCGGGGTGTGCGCGTGGCTCAGTGCAGGTCGATCGTCTCGACGGCCCGGATGACGTTGCGGATGTAGTCGTTGGCGTGGCGGCCGAGGTCCGCGCCGTCGCGCCACAGGTTCCGCCAGATGCCGAGGGTCGCGGTGAGCTGCGGGTCCACGACGGCCGAGGAGAACGACTCGAAGACGATCGGGCCGTCGTAGTCCACGTGGCGCAGGGCGCGGAAGAACGACGGGAAGTCGACGGTGCCGGTGCCGAGGTAGCCGCGGTGGCTCTCCCCGATGTGCACGTACTCGAGGCGCCGGGCCGAGTCCACGACCGGTGCGAACAGGCCCGACTCCTCGATGTTCATGTGGTACGTGTCCAGGTGGACGCCCAGGTTGTCCATCCCGATCTCGTCGACGTACGCGACTCCTTGTGCGGCGGTGTTGAGGATGTTCGTCTCGTACCGGTTGACGATCTCCAGGCCGAGCCGGACACCGAGGCCGTCCGCCCGGCGGGCGAGCCGACGCAGGGCGTCCTGCCCGTTGACGATCTCCGCCGCGGTGGCCGGGCGCATGTGCTTGCGCATCGGGCCGTAGACGACGCCGCACAGGTGCGAGGAGCCGAGCTCGTGCAGGATCTCGAGGACCGCCGTCAGGTGCGCCTCGCCGCGGCTCACGACCTCGGCGTCCTCGGAGCTGATGTTCACCTCGTCGGTGAGCCCGAGCGAGGCGGTCACCGCGAGGTCGTACTCCGCCGCCAGCGACTTGGTGAGCTCGACGTTCCACCCGCGGGGGTCGAACATCGGCAGCTCGATGAGGTCGAAGCCGGCCTCCGCGGTGCCGCGGAACGCCGTCCTCAGGCCCTCGTCGTCGAACGTGCCGGTCCAGACGGAGGCGTGACAGCCGATCATGGTCTTCCCTTTCGACAGGATGGGAGAAGTCGTGGGCGCGGTCATGCCGGCGTCGCCGTCGCCGTGAGCCGGTCGCCGTCCTCGCGCACTCGCAGCACCTCGAGGGAGGGGACGACGAGGTGCGCGTGCGGGGCGAGCTCGTCCCGGTCGAACGTGCCCACGACGCCGATGGCCAGGCAGCCGGCGGCCCGAGCGGACCGCAGCCCGGCGATGGTGTCCTCCAGCGCGATCACCGGGCCGTCGCAGCCGCGCCCGCGCAGCTCGTGCAGCCCCTTCGCGAACGGCTCGGGCGCGGGCTTCCCCGAGGCCACGTCGTCGCCCGTCACCAGGAAGGTCGGGAAGGGCAGGCCGGTGGCGCCGTACCGCGCGCGGGCTACCGGCCGCGCGGCCGAGGTGACGATGCCCCACCGCGGCGCGGGCAGCGACGCGACGAGCTCGCGCACCCCCGGCAGCGGGTCCAGCAGCTGCCCGTCGCGCGACTCGATCTCGGTGAGCCGGTCCTCCGCCCGTCGGCGGTCGTCGGCGGGGATCCCGAAGGCCGCGACGACCGCCTGCACGGTGAGGCCGTGCGACCCCGCGAGCAGCATCGGCACGTCGTACTCGGAAGCCAGGATCCGCCAGGCCTCCTCGACCGCCGGCACCGAGTCCACCAGGGTGCCGTCCATGTCGGACAGCACGCCCCCGATCTCGATCGGCCGCCCGGCGGCGAGGTCCGCGACCAGGTCGGCGGCGAGGGCCTCCCGCGTGCCCGTCGTGCTCTGCATGAGGTCGTACTCCATTCCGCGAGTTCTCGACGCCCGAGTGCCGGGGCCGCTCCCTCGTGTCCGTTGCGGTGTCCGAGCAACGTAGAACGGAATGCTCTTACGTTGACCTACCATGCTCGGATGAGCAGACCGCTTCCCATCGATCAGCAGGTCCTCCACACGTACGTCGCGATGCAGAACCTCGCTCACGGCCGTGCCATCAACGACATCGCCGAGGAGATCGGCAGGTCCCGGTTCGCCACGGCCCGCATGGTGAAGCGCGCGCGGGAGCTGGACCTGATCGAGGTGAGGGCGAAGGTTCCCGACCCGGTCGACGTCGACCTCTCCGCGCGGCTGGTGCAGCGGTACGGGCTTCGTTCGGCACTCGTCGTGGCGGCGCCCTCGACGAGCATGTCCGAGGCGCGGGAGGCGATCGCCCGGATCACCGCGCGCTACATCGCCGACGACCTCGAGGAGGACGACGTGATCGGGATCGCCCCGGGGCGGACCCTCGTGCTCGCGTCGCGGCTGGTCGCGAACCTGCCCTCCGCCGACATCGTCCAGCTCACCGGCGTGGGCGCACCGCGGCTGGAGGACGGCGTCGAGGTCATCTCGAACCTTGGCCGGGCGAGCGGCGGCGCCACCTACCCCCTGTACTCCCCGGTGCTGCTCATGAAGGACCCGAAGGCGCGGATGCTCCTCCAGCACCCGTCCATCCAGCGCACGCTGCGCCGGATGGACCACCTCGGGAAGGCCTTCCTGACGATCGGCGGCTGGCCCGGGGCGTCGCTGCTGGCGCAACAGCTGACCGATCTCGGCGAGCGTGCGGCCTTCGAGAAGAAGGGTGTCGTCGCGGAGATCGGGACGGCCCTGCTCGACCGCGACGGCAACTCGGTGTCGGGCCTGGAGGAGCGGCTGGTCGGGATCTCCGAGGAGAGCCTGCGCCGGGTGCCCACCCGCGTCGGCATCGGCGGGGGCGCGGGCAAGGAGCAGGCGGTCACCGCCACCCTGCGATCCGGGATCTGCCACGTCCTCATCACGGACGTGGGCTGCGCGCAGGCGGCGCTCGCGGCGTGACCGCCGCGGCCCGACGGCCGCAGCGGTCACGCCCGCGCGAACGGGTCGGTTCAGGCCCGCGCCGTCTGCTCGGTGCGCACCTGGTCGTACCAGGTGCGCGCGAGCCCGGGGTCGTCGGAGGTCGTGCCGTCCGCGCCCAGCTCGACGGCCCGGCGCATGTCGTCGACCGTGCGCAGCGGCCAGACGTGCAGCTCGAGGCCCAGCTCGTGCACGGCGTCGACGACCTCGGGGGTGAGGCCCTCGAGGCCGCAGGCGAAGCGCGTGGAGCGGGTGTGGTCCAGCAATCCCCGCCAGCCGCCCTCGAACTCGTCGGCGACGGCGATCGTCTTCACGATGATGCACCGGCCGATCGTCGGCATCAGCTCCGCGGCGTGTCGGAGGGCGTCGGGGTCGAAGCCGGTCAGGATCGTGCGCTCGGCCTCGTCGGGGTGCGCCGCGAAGTACTCGGCGAGGTAGGGCACCGTCGCGGGATCCTTGATCTCCAGCTGGATGAAGGTGCGCGTCGCGTCGTACATCTCGGCCAGCGTGACGACGCCCCGGCCGGAGTCGAGCCGCGCCGCCTGCAGCTGGGCGAGGGTCAGCTCCGCCGCCGGGCCGAGCCCGCGGGCGGCGTCGTCGCCCGCGGTGCGGTCGAGGGTGGCGTCGTGCAGCAGGAAGAGCTCGTCGTCCTTGCTCAGCCGCACGTCGAGCTCGATCTCGTCGACCCCGACCCGCTCGGCGAGGGCGTACGACTCGAGGCTGTTCTCGGGCTTGTGGGTCATCGCGCCGCGATGACCGACGATCGACAGTGGCATCTCAGTTCACTCGTTCCTCATATTGGGGGCGGATCCGATCGATCGACAGCTCCAGGTTGGTCGCCATCGTCGAGAGGGTGGATTCCGGGTCGGCACCGCCGGAGTACACGGCCTGGATGGTGTTCTTCGCCTCGGGCAGGCACTCCGGCACGTAGCGGCGGACGATGTCGGGCGCCTTGGCGGCCGCGAGCTGGTCGATCGCGACCTGGTAGTTCCGGTTCTCCGCGGCGCGCCGACGGATCTCGTCGGACTCCTTCGCTGCCTTGGTGGTCGGCATGTAGCCGGTGCCGACCGTCCAGTCGACGGAGGCCTGCCCGGAGCTGAGGAACTTGATGACCTCCCAGGCCGCCTGCTTGCGCTCCTGGGAGGCGTAGCGGAGCACGGCCAGCCCGCCGCCGCCGGTCGGCACGCCGGTCGTCGCCTGCTCGGGCAGGAAGCCGCACCCGACCTCGAACTCCGCGGACTCGATGATGCTGGTGAGGGCCCCGGTGGACTCCAGGATCGTCGCCGCCGTCCCCGCGACGAAGTCTCCGGACGGGTCGTTCGAGAGATACCCGGCGCCGTCGTCGTGGATGACGGCGCGATCGAACTCGAGCGCCGCCATCGTGGCGTCGGAGGTGAGCCGCATGTCCAGACCGTCCGAGTAGCCGCCCCCGAACGCCCAGGTCGACCCCTGGAAGTACCAGTCGTCGGCGCCGGTGTAGGCGCGCATCGACACGGACTGGCCGTCGGCCGAGTAGCCGGCCAGCTCCTTGCCCCAGTCCCGGTACTCGTCGTAGGTCTCCGGCGCGCGATCGGGCAGGCCGACGGCGGCGAAGAGGTCGCGGTTGTAGTAGAAGAGCGGCGTCGAACGCCCGAACGGCAGCCACCAGACGTCGTCCTTGACGGTCCCCTCGGCGAGGAACCGCTCGTCGAAGGCGTCGGTGCCGAAGCCGCCGTCGAAGTATCCGGTGAGCGGCTCGAGGGCGTCGGCGAGGTAGAAGCGGTTCCAGACGACGTCGCTCATCACCGAGATGTCCGGCACCTGCCTGGCCTGCAGGCTCGCGGCGAGCTTCGACTCGACGTTGTCGTAGCCCTCGAAGATCTGGATCTCGCAGAAGATGTCGCTCTGCGCCGCGTGGAAGGCGTCGACGTTCCGCTGCAGCACCTCGGCGTTGTGGGACGTCCAGTTGCTCCACAGCACCACGCGCAGACGGTCCGCGAACTCCGCCGGCACGTCTCCGCCGGGCTGTTCCATGATGGCGCCGGGGCCCCGGCCGGCGCCGAAGCAGCCGGTCAGGACGGGCGCCGCGGCGGCCATCATGCCCGCGGCGAGCACCTGCCGGCGGGTGAGTCCGCGAAGCCTGCTTCCGTGCCCTCCTGCGTGGGGGCGTCTCTGGGCGTGCATGATCTCCTTCGATCGTCGGGGGACGGGTGGGAGCACGTCGGGGCTCAGCGGCCGCTGCCCGCGGCGGCGCCGGTGAGCCCGGAGACGATGTACCGCTGGGCGAAGAGGAAGACGAGCAGCATCGGCAGCACCACGAAGAGCGTTCCGGACATGAGCACGCCCCACGAGACCATCCCGTCGTTGGCCTTGAGGTACATGAGGCCGATGGGCAGCGTGCGCATGTTGACGGAGTTGGTGATGATCAACGGCCACACGAAGCTGTTCCACTCGTCGATCACCGCGACCAGGGCCACCGTCGCGACGGCGGGCACCGACATCGGCAGCACCATCGAGCCGAGCTTGCGGAGGTGCCCGGCCCCGTCGACCTCGGCGGCCTCGAACACCTCCTTGGGCAGCGACATGAAGTGCTGCCTCAGCAGGAAGGTGCCGAACGCCGATCCGACGCCGGGCAGGATGATGCCGGCGTAGGTGTTGATCAGGCCCATGTTGCCGACGGTGATGTAGTTGACCAGGAGGGTGACGTGCCCGGGGACCATGAGGGCGCCGAGCATCAGGAGGAACAGGACGTTCTTGCCGGGGAACGGCAGGAAGGCGAAGGCGTAGGCCGTGAAGACGGCGAGCACGACCTTGAGGGCCGCCCCGACGACCGTGACGATCACCGAGTTCTTGATGAAGGTGCCGAACGGCGCGAGCTGCCAGGCGGTGCTGACGTTGTCCCACGTGAGGTCGGTGGGCAGGACCTTGGGGGGCCAGGAATAGATGTCGGAGTTCGTCTTGAACGCCGTCGTCACGAGGATGTAGAGCGGCACGACGAACACCAGGGCGGCGGCCACGAGCAGGAGGATCCCCCACCAGCGGTGGCGGAGCTTCCCGAGGCGCCGGGCCCCCGTCGTCGGCTGCTGCCGTGCGGTGCGGGTCCGCGCGGTGCCCTCGTCGCGAGAGGCGGCCGGCCGCGTGGTCGTGGCGGACATCAGTAGTGCACCTTCCTCTCGACGTACCGGAACTGCAGCATGGTGATGACCATGAGGATCACGAACATCACGGTTCCCGAGGCGGCGGAGTAGCCCACGTTGGAGCGCTGGAAGGCCTGTTCGTAGATGAACCAGCTCAGCGTCGTGGTGGCGGAGGCCGGGCCGCCGCCGGTCATGATGGCGATGATGTCGAAGGCCTGGAACGCGGCGATCGTCTGCGTGATCACCAGGAAGAAGGTCGTCGGCGACAGCAGCGGCAGCACGACCCGGGTGAAGAGCTGCCAGCGGGTCGCGCCGTCCAGGCGTGCGGCCTCGAGCACCTCCGAGGGCAACCCCTGCATCCCGGCCAGATAGACGATCGACACGAAGCCGACCCCCTTCCAGATCGAGACGATGATCAGGGCGGGCAGGGCCCAGTTCGCGTCCGTGGTCCAGCCCGGCGAGGTCAGACCCACGGCGTCGAACAGGGTGCGGGCGAGGCCGTAGTTCGGGTCGAAGATGAACAGCCACACGGCGCCGATCGCCGCCCCGGCGATGACGTGCGGGGTGAAGACGATCCCGGTGACGATGCCCGTCCCGGGCAGCTTCATCGAGAACAGCGAGGCGAGCGCGATCCCGAGGACGAGGCTGACGCCCACGACCACGACGACCCACGTCACCGTGGTCACCATGACGTCGAGGAACATGGGCGACGTGAACAGCTGGGTGTAGTTGCTGAGCCCGACGAAGATCGGCTCGGGAGAGATGAAGTCCCAGTTGGTGAGGCTGAGGTAGAGGTTCTCCAGCACCGGCCAGTAGGCGAAGACCGCGATCAGGGCCAGGTTGGGGAAGGCGAACAGGGCGAAGAGCGCGGCCCCCCTGCGCTGTCGGCGCCGATGGAGGAGTGAGTGCCCGCGTACCGGGCGGCGGGTCCCCCGCACGCCGACGTCCACTTCGGCCACGCTCGCCATCGCTCGCCATCCCTTCTCGGGTGCCTCGTTGCTTTCGGGCGCCCGACTGCTGTGTCGGAAGCCGCCAAGGTAGTGCCGGGTATCTCGGGTCCGGGCGGGGGTGCTCGGATGAGCGCGCCGAGCTCGCATTCGAGCGGAGGGGGAAGGGTAGGGTCGCGGAGGACCGCAGCCGACGGAGGTGATCGCGCATGGAACCGTTCGTCGGGATCGTCACCGGCACCAGCCTGGTCGAGGCCGAGCTGCTCCTGACGACCTTCGTGCTGTGCTCCCTCATCGGGGTCGAGCGTCAGCTCCGCCAGAAGGCCGCCGGGTACCGGACCCACGTGCTGGTCGGGCTCGGGTCCTGCGCCTTCACCCTGGTCTCCGCCTACGGCTTCTCCGCCGTGCTCGGCAGCGACGTCAACCTCGATCCCTCGCGCATCGCCGCCCAGATCGTCTCCGGGATCGGCTTCCTGGGGGCGGGCGTGATCTTCAAGGGGCGCAGCTTCGTCCGAGGGCTCACCACCGCGGCCACGATCTGGGTCGCCGCGGCGGTGGGCATGGCCTGCGGCGCCGGGATGCTCTCGCTGGCGGTCGCGCTCACCGCGCTCCACCTCACCACTCTGTTCGTCGTCGCCCCGCTGGTCCGTAGGCTCCCCGACCCGGACCGCAAGCGCATGCTGCGGATCACCTATGCCGACGGCGCCGGCGTGCTCCGCGACGTCCTTGCCGTTGCCTCCGCCTCCGGGTTCACGAGCTCGATCGAGAGCAGCCGACGGGTCGCCACCGGCGGGAAGCCGTTCGTCGTCATGGACATCCGGTTCCACGGACGGCCTCCGGTGCGCGACCTCATCCCGCAGCTCGTCGAGGTGCAGGGCGTCGACCGGGTGGACCTCCGGCACGACGCCGACGAGCTCGACGAGGACGTCGACCAAGCCTGACCGCCGCGCGGGAGGACTGCCGGCGAGAGGTCGAGGCGGTCGTCCACAGGCCCTGTGAGGCCTTGTGGCCGAGGTGCGGCGACCGATAGGATCGAACGTATGTTCGAACATGCGAGCGGGGGTGACGGTGCCCCGAAGATGTGGTCGCGCGGCTCGGTCGTCGCCCCGGCTCGCTCGGGCGTGGACGCGCCGGCCGACGTCGCGGGTGCGGTAGACGTGCTGCGCCGGGTGAACCCGGGGCCGCGACCGTCAGTGCACGACATCTCGGCGGCGATCGACGAGGCCGTGACGATCCAGGCGCGGATCGACGCGCTGGAGGGCGCCAAGCTGCTCGCGGTCGAGCGGGCGCGCAGGGCTGCCGTCGGGTGCGAGCGCGCCCTGCTCGACGAGAACGACCCGGAGCTGCGCCGGGCGTCAGCGGTGCGGCGGCACGAGCTCGCGGCGCGGGCGTTCGTGGCGGACCTCGCGGTGGCTCTGCGGTGGCCCGAGCAGCAGACGTCGCACCTGGTCGACACGGCCCGCACACTGACAAGCGCGGCCCTGGATGCCGGCGGCATGGATGCCGACGGCACGAGCGGTGTGGGCGACGTCGGCACCGGGTCTGCGCTGCTGCAGCTGTGCCGGGGGCGGATCTCCGCGGCGCACGCGCGCGCCCTCGCCGACACGCTCGCAGACTTGCCGGACGCCGTGGCCCGGCGCCAGGTCGAGGGCACTGTGCTCCCCGCCGCCGGGCAGCTCACTGTGCCGCAGTTCCGCCGCCACCTGCGTCGTGCGCGGGATCGGGTGCACCCGGTGCCGCTGACGGTGCGGCACCGCGCTGCGCTCGAGAAGCGGGCGGTCTATGTCGACCCGGGCGCCGACGGCATGGCCTGGCTGACCGCACAGCTGCCCGCCGTCCAAGCACACGCGATCCACGACCGGCTCACCCGCGCTGCGCGGACCGCCCGTGACGGCGGTGATCCCCGCGGGGTCGGGCAGCTGCGCGCGGACGCGCTGGCAGGCCTCCTGCTGGCGGGTCCCGGCGCCGACGGCGGTCGGTTCGGCGAGGCGCGTGCCGGGGCCGGGGGTGACGGCGCTGGTGACGGCGCTGGTGGCCCTGACGCCGTGCCGGACCTGGCCGGCCTGACGAGCCGGATCTCCCCGACGGTGCGGATCACGGTGCCGGTGCTGACGCTGCTGCGTGGCACCGACGTCGCAGAGCTCGACGGACAGGTCCCGGTCGACGCGGAGACCGCGGCCCACCTGACGGCGAACGCGCCGTCACTACGACGGTTCCTGGTCGACCCGGCAGACGGGACGGTCCTGACCGCCGACCCCGGCACGTACGCCGTGCCCGCCGCGTTGCGGGCCCTGCTGCAGCCCCGCGACGTCACGTGCACGTTCCCGGGCTGCACCCGCGCCGCGTCCGGTTGCGACATCGATCACCTGCTGGCCTGGGCCGACGGCGGGGCCACCGTCGCGGACAACCTCTCCCACCTGTGCCGCCACCATCACGTGCTGAAACATCAGACGGGCTGGCGCGTCGCCCGTGCCGCCGACGGCGTCCTGACCTGGACCTCGCCCACAGGACGCACCCGTCGCAGACCCCCGGAGAGCGGACCGCCCGACCCGGGAGGTCCCGAGGTGGCGCCGCGACCCCGCCCCGCGCCATCGGCGCCCGAGCCCGGGCCGCCACCTTTCTGACGTGCGATGGCGGCAGGGCGTGCACGGGCTACGCCGGAAGCGGCTGGACCTCCGTCTGCTGTTCTGTCGGGGACACTGGATGACAGCAATGTTTGCCAAGACTAGGAGTACCAGGTGCCTCAGGGAACTGTCCGATGGTTCGACGCCGACCGAGGGTTCGGCTTCATCGACCTCGGGAACGAGGCCGAGGACCTGTTCGTGCATGCGTCCGAGATCGTCGGCGACGACGGACCGAGGCTGCTCCGCGAGGGGCAGGTCGTCGAGTTCGAGGTGGGCGAGGGTGACCGTGGCCCGCAGGCGCGCCGCGTCCGGGTCACGGGCGACCGGGCCGCCGACGCGCCCGTGGGCGTGCTCGGCACCGTCGCCTGGTACGAGCCGGCCAAGGGATACGGCTTCGTCACGCCCGACGACGGGCGCGGCGAAGTCTTCGTGCACAGCTCGGCCATCGTCGGGGCCGGCGTGATCTCGGAGGGGCAGCGGGCGGCGTTCCTCGTCGTCGACGGGGAGAAGGGGCCGCAGGCGGACCACCTGCTACCGCTGGGGGCGGAGGCTGCACCACCGGCAGCCGACGGCGCGGACGGCACGGTGTCCTGGTACGACGACACCAAGGGCTTCGGGTTCGTCGCTCCAGACTCCGGTGGCGACGACGTCTTCGTCCACGTCAGTGCGCTCGGCTCGGGGTTGACCGAGCTCTCCGAGGGTGCGCGCGTGACGTATGGCGTCGTCGACGGCGACAAGGGGCCGAATGCCCGCAACGTGCAGCTCGTACGCGGCTCCGGGAGTGCGCGCGCGGCCACGGGGCGTGACCGGGACCATGGTCGGTCGAGCCGCCCCGCGGCGTCCGGCGGGCCTGTGCGCGGAGGTGAGGGCTCCGTCGCGCGCTACGACGCGGAGCGCGGTTTCGGCTTCATCACGCCCGATGCCGGGGGCGTGGACCTGTTCGTGCACGTGTCGGTCGTGCGGGGCACCGAGGTCCTGGAGGAGGGCGACCGGGTCCGCTTCAAGGTGCGTCAGAGCGACCGGGGACCGCAGGCAGACAGCGTTGAACTGGTGTGAGCTAGCTCGGTGAGCAGTTCGCCTCCGACTGCGCTCCGGGGCGCTGTCACGCTTGCTGATCCCTGACGCCATCGCCGCCCTGCGTCACGCGGAAGCCGTGTCGTCACCCCCCGCGGCGGCCACTACTTGCCCATGACACGGCCACGATCCTTCGTGCGCGAGCTCGAGGCGTTCGCCTCCGTCGGGTGACCCGGCCAAGGGCGACGCAGCGTTCGTGGAGGTTCTCGCGGTGACCACGACGGCGTGATGGAAACTCGCGACCTCTTAGAGCGACCTCTGAGGTGGAACCTGCAGTTCGCTCAGGGCGAACAGTCCGCCTGCCCAGGAGGAATATCGGTGCCACCGCCAAGGTTGAGCCATGCAGACTCAACTTTCGCCCCCGTGGTTTGCGAGCCGCGGCGCCGCGATTTACGTTGAGTGCAGACGACTCAACCTCGGGCGCTCACCTGGCACCCGGACTCACGCATGGAGGCAGCACATGGCTCGAGCAGTCGGTATCGACCTCGGCACCACCAACTCGGTGGTCGCCGTCCTGGAGGGCGGAGAGCCCACCGTCATCGCGAACGCAGAGGGGTCGCGCACGACGCCGTCCGTCGTCGCGTTCTCCAAGACCGGCGAGGTTCTCGTCGGTGAGGTGGCCAAGCGCCAGGCGGTCACCAACGTCGACCGCACGATCAGCTCGGTCAAGCGCCACATGGGCACCGACTGGTCGGTGGAGATCGACGACAAGAAGTACACCGCGCAGGAGATCTCCGCGCGCGTGCTCGGCAAGCTGAAGCGGGATGCCGAGGAGTACCTGGGCGAGCCCGTCACCGACGCGGTCATCACCGTCCCGGCGTACTTCAACGACGCCGAGCGCCAGGCCACCAAGGACGCCGGGCAGATCGCCGGCCTCAACGTCACCCGCATCGTCAACGAGCCCACCGCGGCCGCGCTGGCGTACGGCCTGGAGAGGGGCAAGGAGGACGAGCTCATCCTGGTCTTCGACCTGGGCGGCGGCACGTTCGACGTCTCGCTCCTCGAGGTCGGCAAGGACGAGGACGACTTCTCCACCATCCAGGTCCGCGCAACCTCCGGCGACAACCGCCTCGGCGGCGACGACTGGGACCAGCGCATCGTGGAGCACCTCATCAAGCAGGTGAAGAACAGCTCGGGCGTCGACCTGTCCAAGGACAAGATCGCCCTGCAGCGCCTGCGCGAGGCGGCCGAGCAGGCCAAGAAGGAGCTCTCGTCCGCGACGAGCACCACCATCTCGATGCAGTACCTCTCGATGAGCGAGAACGGCCCCATCCACCTGGACGAGAAGCTCACGCGGGCCCAGTTCCAGCAGATGACGCAGGACCTCATCGACCGCACGAAGGCGCCGTTCCACGCCGTCATCCGCGACGCCGGCATCTCTGTCTCCGACATCGACCACATCGTGCTCGTGGGTGGTTCCACCCGCATGCCCGCCGTGTCCGAGGTCGTCAAGGAGCTCACCGGGGGCAAGGAGCCCAACAAGGGCGTCAACCCGGACGAGGTCGTCGCCGTCGGCGCCGCCCTGCAGGCCGGCGTCATCGGCGGTGAGCGCAAGGACATCCTGCTCATCGACGTCACCCCGCTGTCCCTCGGCATCGAGACCAAGGGTGGCGTGATGACCAAGCTCATCGAGCGCAACACGGCCATCCCGACCAAGCGCAGCGAGATCTTCTCCACGGCGGAGGACAACCAGCCGTCCGTGGCGATCCAGGTCTTCCAGGGCGAGCGCGAGTTCACCCGCGACAACAAGCCGCTGGGCACGTTCGAGCTCACGGGCATCGCCCCGGCGCCGCGCGGCGTGCCGCAGATCGAGGTCACCTTCGACATCGACGCGAACGGCATCGTGCACGTGTCCGCCAAGGACCGCGGCACGGGCACCGAGCAGTCGATGAAGATCACCGGCGGGTCGGCCCTCCCCAAGGAGGACATCGACCGCATGGTGAAGGACGCCGAGGAGCACGCGGCCGAGGACAAGCAGCGTCGCGAGGAGGCGGAGACCCGCAACCAGGCGGAGTCGTTCGCGTACTCGATGGAGAAGCAGATCGCGGACAACCGCGACAAGCTCCCCGCCGAGGTCGTGTCCGAGGTCGAGGCCGACGTCGCCGAGGTGAAGTCCGCGCTCGAGGGTGAGGACGCCGGCGCCGTGAAGGCCGC
Source organism: Isoptericola sp. Y581 (assembly GCF_059445475.1). Taxonomy (NCBI): domain Bacteria; kingdom Bacillati; phylum Actinomycetota; class Actinomycetes; order Micrococcales; family Promicromonosporaceae; genus Isoptericola; species Isoptericola sp. Y581. The sequence goes on from NZ_JCAIUK010000010.1 coordinate 65,252, forward strand.
GTACGAGAAGCTCGGCGTGTCGTCGCAGAAGATCGGCCAGGCGCTCTACGCCACGGCGGAGCAGGAGCAGGCCGCGGGTAACACCGGGGCCGCTGCCGACGACGCCGCCTCCGCGGCCGGCGCGACCTCCGCGCCGGACGAGGACGTCGTCGACGCCGAGATCGTGGACGACGAGGACGAGCGCAAGTGACGGACGAGAGCCAGCGGTCGGTCCCCGAGCCCCCGGAGAACTCCGAGGGCTCGGGGGAGACCCCATTCCAGTTCACCGACAAGCGCAAGGTCGACCCGCAGTCGGGCGACGCCCGCGCTGCCGGCCGGGCCGGCCCCGCCCAGCCCTCCGAGGGCGACGACCCGCTCGCCACGCTCGACTTCGAGCCCGCGGGCGACGGGGCCGAGAGTGCCGCGGTCCTGGCGGCCAAGGCCCAGGCGGCCGAGCGCCTGGACGCGCTGCAGCGCGAGCGGGCGTCGTTCACGAACTACCGCAACCGCTCGCTGCGCGACCAGGAAGCGGCACGCACGCAGGGCACGCAGGACGTGCTCGCTGCGCTGCTGCCCGTGCTGGACGACATCGAGCGCGCCAGGCAGCACGCCGAGCTGAGCGGGCCCATGGCGGCCATCGCGGAGAAGCTGGACGCGTCGCTGGCGAAGTTCGGAGTCGAACGGTTCGGCACGGTCGGGGAGGAGTTCGACCCCACCGTGCACGAGGCGCTCATGCACAACGTCGACGCGGAGGCGACGACCGCCACGGTCAGCCTGGTGGTCGAGCCCGGCTACCGCATCGGCGACAAGGTGGTCCGCGCCGCCCGCGTCGGCGTCGTCGGGCCGGAGTAGCACACCCGTCGCCGGTTGAGCCTGTCGAAACCCGCTGGTTGAGCTTGTCGAAACCGGCTGGTTGAGCTTGTCGAAACCCGGGTTCGACAGGCTCAACCAGCGGGGCTCCGGCTCAACCAGCACTCGCACGACGAGGATGATGAGATCACGAGCATGACCCGGAAGGAGGCGTCGTGACAGGTCAGGACTGGATCGAGAAGGACTTCTACTCCGCCCTCGGCGTCCCCAAGGACGCGGACGACGCGGCGATCAAGAAGGCGTACCGCAAGCTGGCCCGCAAGTACCACCCGGACCAGAACCCGGGGGACGACGCGGCCGAGACCAAGTTCAAGGAGATCGGCGAGGCGTACGCGGTACTCTCCGACACCGAGCAGCGCCAGCAGTACGACGCCGTACGGGCGATGGCCGGCGGCGGCGCGCGGTTCGCGGCAAGCCCCGGCGGTGGCGGCGGCAACGGGTTCGAGGACGTCTTCGGCAACATGTTCGGCGGCGGCGGCGCCGGCGCCGGCGGCCCGAACGTCCGGTACTCGCAGTACCCCCAGGGCGGCGCCGACAGCGGGTTCGAGGACATCCTGAGCTCGATGCTCGGCGGCCAGGGCGGCGGCGGGTTCCGCACCAGCCGGCGCGCCGGCTTCACCACGCCGCAGAAGGGCGCGGACGTCGCAGCGGAGACCACGCTGCCGTTCCGCACGGCTGTGCAGGGCGCCACGGTGGAGTTCACGGTGGACGGCCGCAAGGTCAAGACCAAGATCCCGGCCGGCGTCAACGACGGGCGCAAGCTCCGCATCCGCGGCAAGGGGCGCCCGGGCCCGGGAGGCGGCGACCCCGGAGACCTCGTGGTCACGGTGCACGTGTCCCCGCACCCCGTGTTCACGCTGGACGGGTCCAACCTACGCATGACCGTGCCGGTCACGTTCGCCGAGGCGGCGCTCGGAACCACGATCGAGGTGCCCACGCTCGACGGGCAGACCGTGCGGCTCAAGGTGCCTGCGGGCACGCCGTCGGGCCGAGTGCTGCGCGTCAAGGGTCGTGGCGTCCCGACGCCGAAGACCCAGGGCGACCTGCTGGTGACCGTGCAGGTCACCGTGCCGCAGAAGCTCGGCAAGAAGGCGAAGGAGGCGCTCGAGGCGTTCGCCGCCGAGAGCGACCACGAGGACGTGCGGGCGGGCCTGGCGCAGCGCGCCGCGCAATAGCACTGGTCGAGGGAGGAGATCATCGTGGACGTCGACGCCCCGGTGCTGACCGTGTCGCAGGCGGCCGGGCTCGCGGGGATGCATCCGCAGACCCTGCGGCAGTACGACCGCCTCGGCCTGGTAACGCCCCGGCGCGCCACGGGCCGCGGTCGGCGCTACTCCCAGCGCGACGTGACGCGCCTGCTGGAGATCCAACGGCTCGCCCAGGTGGAGGGCATCAACCTCGCCGGTATCCGGCGCATCCTCGACCTCCAGGAGCACGTGACGCAGCTCGAGAGGCGCCTCGCGGCGCTCGCGACGCATCCGGGCGGCAGGGTCTTCGCCGCCGGGTCCACGGGCGGCGACGTCGTCGTCGTGCGCCGTGGCCAGCGCGTTCGCCGGGCCGAGCGGTCGGAGCTCGAGGCGGCCGACGGCGCGATGGTGCTGTGGCGCCCGGGGCCCCGTCGCGGCTGAGAGTATTTTCGCAACGCCATTCTTCGTTAATTGGAATTGCGTTCGGTAAGGCTCTCCTCAGTAAATTCGATATCGCATTCGCTGTGCAATTCCGCGCACGAGTCATACCCTGGCCGAAGGCGGCGAGAGCCGGTGTCGAGCGGCGAGGAGCATGCGATGAGCACGCTGATGGAGATGCCCGAGGTGACCGAGTGCACCGTCGAGCGCTGCGGATACAACCACGAGCACGGCTGTCACGCCGGGGCGGTGACCATCGCCGGGCACCACGGCGACGCGTCGTGCGCCACGTTCATCCCGCTCAGCACCAAGGGCGGCCTCGAGAAGGTCATCGCCCACGTGGGTGCGTGCCAGCGTGGGGACTGCGTCCACAACCAGGAGCTCGAGTGCGGGGCGGGGGCGATCCGCGTCGGCGCCGGGCCCGACGACGAGAGCCACGCCGACTGCCTCACCTACGCCCAGCACTGACGGTCGTCGGCTGATCGTCTAGGTTTCGACAGGCTCAACCAGCGATCTGCAGGCTCAACCAGCGATCGACAGGCTCAACCAGCGATCAGCGTGCCAGCTGTGCGAGCAGCTCGACCGCGGCGGCGTGCGACGTCGGCAGGGACTCCATCCACACCCGGGTGGGGCGTCGCAGCGTGTCCCCGAGTCCCATCAGCATGGCGTTGCGCTCCACGACGCTCTGGACGGCCTTCGCCAGGTCGGGGACCCCGGAGTCGCGGCGTACCAGCACGGCGAAGACGCCGTCGGTCAGCGCCGCCATCGGGTGCCCGTCCCCGAACACCTGCTCCAGGGCGCGGCCCACCGTCGCCGACCGGGCCGCGCGATCCCAGGGGGCGAGCCCGTCGACGGCCACGTCGACGACCACGAGGCCGAACATGCTCAGGACGTCGTCCGTGCCCGGCGCCCCGTACGTCTCCCGCAGCCGCTCACCCAGGTAGTCGCGCGTCGGCAGCCCGGTGGCGGGGTCGCGCACCCCGCCCAGCGCCGGCTCGGCGTCCCGGCCGCGCACCCAGCCCACTGCCACCGCGCGGACCGCCTCCGGGTCGGGCTCGCGACGCACCGAGCGGTACAGGCACTCGACGTCGTCCAGGGTCTCGCCCAAGCCCACGCCCGCGCCCCCGCGGGCGGCTCCGAGCCGGTGGGCGGCGGCGTGCGGCGACGTGCCGTCGTCGAACGTCTCGGCGAGGGCGTCGACCGCCGGGTGGTACCAGTCGTTCGGGCGCAGCCACACCTCGGCCAGGCTCGTCGCACGCCAACGGTCGCGGACGTCGGAGCTTTGCTCCGGCGCGTCCGTGGGCCCGCTCGCTGACCGGTTCATGATGTAGGGACTTCCATAGCGGCTCATCATGACGCAGTTGTGGGGCACTTTCTCAAGGAACTTCCCCCGCCCATTTTCATATGGTGCTCGAGGCACGGAATCCCGCGGCTTCTGGCCTGAACTTCACCCTCCCGGAGGATGCTCCGGGCGCGTAAAGTACGGAGGTCTGCGTGGCGCGGGTCGCGCAGGGTTCTCGGAGCGAGGAACGGCCATGACGGACGTCTACGTAGGGTCTGACGACTCGGCGCGGAGCGATGCCGAGCTGATCCTCGACGTGCGCGGCGGAGACCTCGAGGCGTACGGCGCGCTCTACGTGCGGCACGTCCCGGCAGCCCGCGCGGTGGCCCGGCAGTACGTGCGCTCGTCGGCCGACGCCGACGACGTCGTGTCCGAGGCGTTCCACCGCGTGCTGGACGTGCTGCAGCACGGCGGCGGGCCCGACGCAACGTTCCGGGCATACCTGCTGACCGTCGTCCGGCACCTGGCCGCCGACCTCGCCCGCGGGGTGCGCCGCACGCGCCCCACCGACGACGACGGCACGTTCGAGGCCGCGCTCGGTCTTGTGGACTCCACCGACGTCGCCACCTTCGAGGGCTTCGAGCACTCCGTGGTGAAGAACGCCTACGAGGGGCTCCCGGAGCGGTGGCAGGCCGTGCTCTGGTACACGGAGATCGAGGGCCGGGCCCCGGCGGAGGTCGCGCCGATCCTCGGGCTCACGCCCAACGGCGTGTCTGCCCTCGCGTACCGCGCCCGGGAGGGCCTGCGGGTCGGGTACCTCCAGGAGCACCTGACGTACGCGCCGACCGACGGCTGCCGCGCGGTCAACCCCCTGCTCGGCGGGTACGTGCGGGGCGGCCTCGCCCGGCGCGAGGTCACGAAGGTCGACGCGCACCTCGGCGACTGCGGCGAGTGCCGGTCCCTGGTGCTCGAGCTCGGCGACATCGCGCACGGGATGCGCGCCGTGGTGGCGCCGCTGATCGTCGGGCTCGCGGGCATGGCCGTGGTGGGTGCCCTGCCGATCGGCGGCTCGATCGTCGGGGCCCTCGGCGGCAGCGGCGTCGCCACCGGGAGCGCCGTGACCGTCGGCACGGTGACGGGCGGCTCGGCCGGCAGTGCGACGGGCGGTGCCACGGCCTCGATCTGCACGACGGCAACCACGACCACGACCACCGCGGCCTCGGCAGGGACGACCACGGCGACCGGCGCGGCGTCGCTGGCAGGCACGGCAACGGCGGGCGTGGCGACCGGGTCGGCGGCCACCGCCGGCACCGCGGCCGCGGCCGGGGCCGGGGCGTTCATGGGGACGACCGCCGGAGTGGCCGCGGCGGCGGGTGCGGTCGCCGTCGCGACCGTCGGTGTGGTCACCGTGCTCAACGCGCTCAGCACGGCGCAGGACCCAGCGGCCGCACCGCCGGCAGCCGTCACCATCCCGGGCCAGCCGTGGGCGGCGCCGTGGGAGCCGCCCGTCGAGGCGGAGGTCGAGCCCGGCGAGGACGCCGTGGACACCCCGACCGCCGACCCCTCGAGCCCGGCCAACCTGCTGGCCGTCAGCCCGTTCCCGCCGCTCGCCGACCTCACCGTCGCCTCCGCGACGGGGCCGCTCGAGCCGCGCATCGTGCAGTCCCTCGTGCTGACGGTGACCAACACCGGGGGCGCGACGGCCGACGGGGCCGTGGTCGAGGTCGCCATGCCCGACGGGGTCGATCTCGCGCTCCCCGACGCCCCCCTCGGCGCGGCCGCGGGAACCGCCTTCGCCGCGGACGCGCTCGCCTGTACCCCCGCCGACGGCGACGGGCGGCTGGCACGGTGCGCGCTCGGCACGATCGAGCCGGGGGCGTCGCGCACCGGGTCGGTCCCCGTGCGGGCCGGGTCGGGTGGCAGCTACCCGATCGGCGCGTCCGTGTGGGCCGACAACCTGGCGGCGGAGACCGTCGACCTGCCGCCCACGACCGTCCTGCCGTACGGCGCCGAGCTCACCGCGTCCACCGGGGACGCCGTCGTGCTCTCCAACCCGGGCGCCGCGTGGGTGCCGCTGGCGGTCCGCAACACCGGCGACCAGCCCGCGTCTGCCGGCTGGTCGGTGCTCGTGACTGTCCCGGACGGGCTGCGGCCGGTCACTTCCGACGGCGACCTGACGTGCTCGCCGGCGACCGGCGGCACCACCACCTCCCACGGCGGGACGTCCTCCACCGGGGAGGCGACCACGGCCACGGACGCCGTCCTGACCACCACGGGCAGCACGTCCGCGGCCGGTGCGGCGCACGGCACCTCCTGGTCGTGCGCCTCGGGCGCGGATGCCGCACCGCTCGGCCCGGGCGAGCAGCGCTCGGTCCGGGTGCGCGTCGTCGCCGACGGCACCTTCGCGCCGGGAACCACGACCGTCACCGCCGCGCCGCAGCTGCCCGGCTCCTCGCACGCGCTGCCCGGCCGCACCGCCGTCGACGTGGCGCAGCCGTGGGCGGGAGCCACCGGGGGCGTCCGGTCGGTCCAGGCGCGCTGCGCCGCGGTCGGCGGGGTGACCACGGCGTCCGCCGTCGTGGACGCCACGTACGTCAACCAGACCGACCAGAGCCTCGGGGTGCGGCTGGACGCCGCGGGCAGCTCCGGCACGGCCGGGCGGCAGGTGGCGCCGGGGGAGTCGGTCACCGTGCGGGTGCCGGACGGGCTCCGCGTGCCGGCGGGCGGCGCCAGCTGGACGCTGTCCACGACGCTCGGCGGCGAGACCTACCGCACCTCCGTCGCCGCCGGCCCGCACTCGTCGGCCGAGTGCTACGACCCGCGGTGGGACACGAGCACCGGGGCCGAGACCGTGAACGCGGACGGCCGCCTGCAGGTGCGGGGCACCCTCACCAACACCAGCGACGAGGCGATGCGGGTGGGTATGACCGCCGCCGGCGGCAGTGCCGACCAGAAGCGGGTGGCCCCGGGCGAGTCCGCGACCTTCGTCGTCCCGACCGACCGGACGACGCTGGGCGCCGCCGCCGCGGAGTTCGAGCTGTACCGGTGGGTGGCGGATGCGGACGGTGACCAGCCCCAGCAGGGCGTGGTGCCCGCGGTGGCGCCCACCGCCCGGTACGCGTCCGCCGTCCTCGCCCCGGCCGTGGGCGGGCCGGCGCAGCTCTCGGCGGGCGAGTGCGCGTACGACGCCGACACGGAGACGTCGCGGCGCACGGTCACGATCCCCCTCGACAACACCGCCTCGACGCACGCAGTACGGTTCGCCGTCGCCGGCGGGGTCGGCGGCGGGCGCGCGGCCACGGTCGAGGCCGGGAAGTCCGGGACGCTCGAGGTGCCCGTCGCATGGGGCACGCGCGGCGTCACGCTGACCGCGGACGGCCGCGAGCTCGCCATCGTCGACGTGCCGGCGTTCGACGGCTGCGCCACCGTCTCCTGGCCCGACGCGACCGTCGACGTGACCACCGCGGCCCGGTGCGTCGACGACCGCGCCCAGGTGGACGTGGAGGTGCGCAACCGCGGGAACGTGGCGTGGGAGGCGGGGCTCGCGGGCGGCGACGGGTCCGTCGTCCAGCCCGGCTCGAGCACCACGCTCGTGGCCCGGAAGGGCGGGCTCGAGACCGACGGCGGTTCCGTGACGGTGCGGCTCGCGCGGACGATCGAGGACCGCCGGCCCGCCGTCGAGCACACGGTCACCTACGACGCCGTGTCCTGCGTGGCTGTCGCCCCGCAGGCCCGCCTGGACCTGGGCGACGTACAGGTCGACAAGCATCGGTGGCGGTCCACGTCGATGCGCACCGCGATGGTGACGCTGGACAACAGCGGGTCGTCCGTCCCCGTCGACTTCCGGGTGACGGGCACGAACGGCGTCACGCAGGAGACGACCGTCGGGGCGCGGCAGACCGCGAGCGTGGACGGCGGCACCGTGGCCGGGCGCTCCGGCGCGACCTTCACCGTGAGCGCGGGCGACTGGTCCACCGCGCTCTCCGTCGAACCCTTCACCGGGACCACGGGCTGGTGCGCCTCACCCCTGCGCTGGTGGGACGACCACGAGGCGGGAGAGGTCGGGTCGTGGCGGGGGTCGAACTACCGGTACGTCGGCGCACAGGGGCGGGGCGGCGGCTCCGGCGGCAACGGGCACGGCGTCGCCCAGGGGCAGGGTGTGGCGACGGCCCAGGGCCACGGGCGCTGGTTCGGTCACGACGGTCGGCACCGGGGCTGGGAGCGGATCGGCGCCTGCGAGTAGCGGTCAACCGGCAGGTGCCCGGCCGCCGCGGGTCCGGCAGCCGTGCAGGTCAGACGATGCCGTACAGCCGGTCGCCGGCGTCGCCGAGGCCCGGGACGATGTACTTCTGGTCGTCGAGGCGCTCGTCGACCGCGGCCACGACGATCTGCACGTCCACGCGCGAGCCGATCGCGTTCTCGAGCACCTTCAGCCCCTCCGGGGTGGCCAGCAGGCAGACGGCGGTGACGTCGCGCGCGCCGCGCTCGAGCACGTAGTCGATGGCCGCGACCAGCGTGCCGCCCGTGGCGAGCATCGGGTCGAGCAGGAACACCTGCCGGTCGGTGAGGTCGTCGGGCAGCCGGTTGGCGTAGGTGACGGCCTCGTAGGTGGTCTCGTCGCGCTGCAGGCCGAGGAAGCCGACCTCCGCCGTCGGGATCATGCGCGTCATGCCCTCGAGCATCCCCAGCCCGGCGCGCAGGATGGGGATGACGATGGGGCTGGGATCGCTCAGGCGCACCCCCGTGGTCGTGGTGACCGGGGTGCGGATCTCCTTGGGCTCGGTCCGCACGTGCCGCGTCGCCTCGTAGGCGAGCAGGGTGACGAGCTCGTCGACGAGGAGGCGGAACGTCGCCGACGGGGTCTTCTCGTCGCGGAGGACGGTGAGCTTGTGGTCCACCAGCGGGTGGTCGGCGACGTGCAGGCGCATGGGCACACCGTACCCGGGAGTTGTCAGGGCGACGGCGACGAATACATGGTCCTGGCCCTGACAGCTCGGCGAGCCCGGGAGTTGTCAGGGCCAGGAGCAGGGAAACGTGCACGTCGACCTGACAACTCGGGTGGGGTTGGCGGCTAGCCTGGCGGGATGACGTCGGACGGCGGAGCGCCTGAGCCTGTTCGGTCCGGCCTCGCGCTGCCCTGGGCCGACGGCGAGTTTCCGCCGGCCACGGTCAGCGGGCGGCGGCAGGTGTGGGACGCGTTGATGGGGATGGCGCTGCACGAGGCGTCGCACGCGCTGGCCAGCGACGACGTGCCCGTCGGGGCGCTCGTCGTCGACGCCGACGGCCGGCTCGTCGGGACGGGTCGCAACCGCCGCGAGGAGACCGGCGACCCGACGGCGCACGCCGAGATCCTCGCGCTACGGCAGGCCGCGCTGACCCGCGGCGAGTGGCGGCTCGAGGGCTGCACGCTCGTCGTCACGCTGGAGCCGTGCGCGATGTGCGCGGGGGCGCTCGTCGCGGCGCGGGTACGGCGGCTCGTCCTCGGCGCCTGGGACCCTAAGGCGGGAGCGACCGGCTCGGTCTGGGACCTCGTGCGCGACCAGCGGGCGAACCACGCTGTCGAGGTGGTCGGGGGTGTGCGCGAGGACGAATGCGGCGAAATCCTGCGAGACTTCTTCGAGTCTCGCCGCTGAGGGTGATGACGCGGAACGCCGATGGAGGTCTGACAGGGATGGACACGCCCACCACGACGGAGTCACCGATCACCGGACGGGGCCCGACGGTGCCGACGCTCGCCGACTACGCCCGGCACAGCGCCTACTCCGACCCCGGGGCGCACGCCGACCTGCTGAGGGCCGTCGCCCCGGACGCCGCGAGCGCCGGCGCCGCGGCGTGCGCCACGATCGTGCACTACCGGTCGGGCAACCCGCTCACCGACGAGCAGTCCGCGGACGTCGACCGCCGCTGGCTGTCCTCGGTGCTGGATGCCGCCGCCGCCCGGCAGCCCGGGCCGCTCGACGCACCGCGGGAGCTGCCCCGGCAGGTCGCCGGCTGCTGCCGCGACCACACCCTGTTCGCCCTCGGGGTGCTGCGCGAGCACGGCGTCCCGGCACGGTCGCGGATCGGGTTCGCCGGGTACTTCGGGCCGCCGTTCTTCGGCGACCACGTCGTGGTCGAGCACTGGTCCGAAGGGGAGGACGACGGCGACGGCCGGTGGGTGCGCTGGGACCCGGAGCTGACCCCCGACGGGTCGTGGGAGTTCGACGTGCGCGACATGCCCACCGGGCCGGCGTCGCCGTTCCCCACGGCCGCCGAGGTGTGGCGGGCGATCCGGGCCGGCGACGTGGACCCGGCGTCCTACGGCGTCGACCCGAGCCTGCCGCACCTGGTCGGCAAGGACTTGGTGCGCGGCTACGTCATGCTCGAGCTGGCGCACCGGATGCGCGACGAGGTGCTGCTGTGGGACGTCTGGGGCGCCGTCCCCGACCTTCCCGGGGTCCCGGAGCTCCTGGCCTCCGCGCAGCCCGGGAGCGTCCCCCTGGTGCCGCTCGACCCGGAGACCTGGGACGCGCTGACGGACGTCCTCGCCGCCCTGCTGGTGGCGGCGGACGCCGGTGACGCGGACGCGGAGCGGAGCCTCGCCGCCCGGTACGAGGCGGGGCTCGGCCCCCGCGGGCGGCTGCTCACGGCGTCGCCGATGGGCCGCCTCGGGATCACCGACCTGCGCGAGCGCACGACGCGCTGGGCCACCGCGCCTGTCTGACCGGGGCCGTCCACGGGCGGCTACAGCGGCGCCACCCGGACCCCGAAGACCTGGCGCAGCGCGCGACGGGCGGCGTGCCAGCCGCCCATGCCGTGCACGCCCGGGCCGGGCGCGGTGGAGGCGGAGCACAGGTACACGCCGCCGGCGCCGACTCGGTACGGGTCCGCCGCGGCGGTGGGCCGCGCGAGGATCTGCCACATCGTGGCGGCGCCGGCGGAGATGTCCCCGCCCACGTAGTTCTGGTTGTGCTCCGCCATCGCGGCGGCGGGGACGGCGCGCGACGCGACGACGACGTCGCGGAACCCCGGCGCGAACCGCTCGATCTGCGCGGTCACGGTCTCGGTGACGTCGACGTCGGAGCCGGCCGGCACGTGCGTGTACGCCCACAGGGGTCGCAGCTCGCCCTGTCCGCCCGGGCCGGGGACGCGGCGCGACGCGTCCACGACGGTCGGGTCGCTGACCAGGCACACGGGGCGCTCGGCGTGCCGCCCGGCGGCCACCTCGCCCTCGGCCCGGGCCATCTCGGCGCGGGTGCCGCCCACGTGCACCGTGCCGGCCCGCGCGACCTCCGGGGCGCTCCACGGGACCGGGCCCGAGAGCACGAAGTCGACCTTTGCGGCCGCGTTGCCGTAGCGGAACCGCGAGAGGCGGCGGTGCACGGACGGCGGCAGCGACGCCCCGAGGACGTCGAGCAGCGTGCGGGGCGTCGTGTCGAACAGCACGGCGCGGGCTGCGGGCAGGTCCGCGGGAGTGCGCACCCGGTGTCCCGCGACGACCGTGCCGCCGTGGGCCTCGAGGTCCGCCCGTAGGGCGGCGACGATCGCCCCCGACCCGCCGCAGGGGACCGGCCACCCGCCGTCGAACCCGCCGTCGAACCCGCTGGCGGACCTGCTGTCGGGGGCGGCGTGTGCCAGGGCCCCGAGCAGCAGGGACGTGCCTGCCCCGGACAGCGACGGCAGCGCCGTGATGGCGTGGGCGGCGACGCCGGTGAGCAGCGCCCCGCCGTCGCCCGAGAACCTGCCGCCCCAGGCGTGGGTGCCCTGCTCGAGCACGCCGAGCGCGAACCGGGCGGCGCCCGCGGTGGCCCGCACGGGGTCCGCCGCGTCGAACACCCCCGGCGGCACGGAGCGGTGGTCGCCCATCCCGACGGCGACGACGGCCTCCCACTGCTCCGCCAGCGGGCCGAGCAGCGAGCGCCACGCGGCGCCGTCAGGACCCAGGCCCTCGGCCGTACGCTCGAGGTCGCGGTGGGCGACGGCGGCGCGCCCGCCGGGCAGCGGCTGCGCGTAGGACACCTCGGGGGTGAGCAGCTCGACGCCGTGCGCGCGCAGGTCGAACGCCCGGAAGAACGGCGATGCCCAGGCCATCGGGTGGACGGCGGAGCACAGGTCGTGCACGACGGCGCCCGGCAGGCCGGCGAGCAGGTCGCCGTCGTCGCCGGGGGCGAGCGTCCGCGCGCCGCCGCCGACGGTCGCGTTCGCCTCCAGCACCGTCACCGACAGCCCCGCCCGGGCCAGCGTCACGGCGGCCGCCAGGCCGTTGGGACCCGAGCCGACCACCACGGCGTCGTGCACGTCGTCCTCCCTCCGCCGGCACCGCCGGCCGCCTCCGGTGGGTATTCCCTACCGCGACGACGTGGGGATGCAGACTGTCCGGCCGATACGTCGCAGCCTAGTCTCGACACCATGACCAGCACGGACGCCCGCGGGCCCACCATGAGCCTCGTACCGGCCCTGACCTCCGGAGCGGGCCTGCTGCGGGCGCCCGTGGACCCGGCCACGGGCCGCGCCGTCGCGCAGCTCGCCGTCGGGACGGTGTGGTTGGCGAGCGTGGGCGTCGTGGTGTGGGTGCTGGTCACCGTGTCGACGGTCCTCGTCGCCGCCGTGGGGCTGGGCCTCGTCCTCCTCGGGCTCACCCTGTCCCTGGCGCGGCGGTTCGCCGCCCTCGAGCGCGAACGCCTCGCCGTCCAGACCGGGGTCGTCGTGCCTGCGCCGTCGCCGCCCACGGCCCCGTTCCCTCGGTCCTTGGCCGCCCTGCGGTGGACGCTGCGCGACGACCGCGCGTGGGCCGCAGCGGCGTACGCCCTGCTCGCCCTGCTCGTGTCCGTCGCCTTCCTGGTGACCGCCGTCGGCCTGGCCGCGGGGGCGATCGCGCTCGTCGTGCTCCTGGTCCGGGGCGCGGTCGGGAACATGTCCGGCCTGACCGGGAACCCGTGGCCCTTCGCGGTGCTCTTCGGGGCCTTCGTCGGCGCCGGGCTGTTGTGGGCCGCGTCCGCCGTCGCCCAGGCCGGCACCGCCCTCGTGGTGTGGATGGCGCAGAACTGCCTCGGCCCCTCGGCGGCCGACCTGGCCCGGGAGCAGGCCCGGGCCGCCGAGCAGGACGCCGCGACCGCGCGCGAGCGCGCCGTCGCCCTCACCGAGACGCGCTCTCAGGCCGTCGCCGCCGCTGCCGACGAGCGGCGGCGCATCGAGCGCGACCTGCACGACGGCGCCCAGCAACGTCTCGTCGCCCTGGGTGTCGAGCTCGGCGTCGCGCGCCGCCTCGCGGGGCAGGACCCCGAGGCGACCGCCGCAACGATCGAGTACGCGCACGGCGAGGTGAAGGCGACGCTCGCCGAGCTGCGCGACCTCGTGCGCGGTATCCACCCCGCCATCCTCGACGACCGTGGGCTCGACGCGGCCCTGTCTGCCCTGGCGGCCCGCAGCCCCGTCCCGGTGCAGGTCGAGACGGCTTCCGACCTCTCCCGGGCCGGTTCGGCCGCGCAGGCCGCGGCCTACTTCGTCGTCGCCGAGGCGCTGACCAACGCGGCCAAGCACGCGGACGCCCGGACCGCCCGGGTGCGTGCCGACGTCACGGAGGACGGGGCCCGCCTGCGGGTGGTCGTCGAGGACGACGGCCGCGGCGGGGCCGAACCGGCACTCGGCAGCGGCCTCGCCGGGCTGCGGGGGCGCGTCGCCGCGCTCGACGGCAGCTTCGAGCTCACCAGCCCGCCCGGTGCGGGCACCCGACTCACCGTGGAGGTGCCGTGCGCGTCGTGATCGCGGAGGACTCCGTGCTCCTCCTGGACGGGCTGTCCCGGCTGCTGGCCGCGGAGGGCCACACGGTGACGGGCCACCGCACCGCCGACGAGCTGGTCGCGGCCCTCTCGCGCCACGGGGCCGTGCTGCCCGACCTGCTCGTCACCGACGTGCGCATGCCGCCGTCGCACACCGACGAGGGGCTGCGCGCCGCCCTGCACCTGCGCAGCCTGCACCCCGACCTGCCGGTCCTCGTGCTCTCGCAGTACGTGGAGCAGCGGTACGCGTCCGAGCTGTTCGCCGCCGGCGCTCGCGGGCTAGGGTACGTGCTCAAGGACCACATCGCCGACGTCGACACGTTCCTCGACGCGGTCGACCGGGTGGCAGGCGGCGGTACCGTCGTGGACCCCGAGGTGGTCACGCAGGTCATCGCGCGCAGCCGCCGCTCGGGCCTCGACATCCTGACCCGGCGCGAGCGCGAGGTACTCGGGCTCATGGCCGAGGGCCGCTCCAACACCGCGATCGCGGAACGCCTCGTCGTGGGGATGCCCGCCGTCGAGAAGCACGTCACGAACATCCTCACCAAGCTGGGACTTCCGCCCGACGCCGACGACAACCGCCGCGTGCTCGCGGTGCTGCGATGGCTCGACGAGAACGGAGCACGACCATGACCACGACCACGACCAACCCCACGCCCGCGCCTGCACCCAACCCCGCGCCCGCGGTGCCCCCGCCGCACCGCAGCTCTGTCGGCCGCGCACTGCTCGTCATCGGCGCCGTGGTCGCGACCCTGGCTGGGCTCTGGGTCGCGTTGTTCCTCGTGGACGGCGCGGTGGCGGAGACGGCTGCGAAGCACGAGAGCTACGCCGCCCCCGCCACGGTAGAGCTGGTCGCCGACGGCGACGTGACGGTGCGGGCCTCGGACGGCAGCGGCGACGTCGAGGTCGACCGGATCGCGCACAGCGGCCTGACGAGCCCCACGTACCGCGCCGACGAGTCCACCGGCCGCCTCGTCCTCACGCACGAGTGCACGGGCTGGCTGAGGAGCGCCGGCCGGTGCAGCGGCGAGCTCGCGGTCACCCTTCCCGCGGACACCGCGGTGCTGGTCCGCACGTCGAACGGCGACGTGCTGGCCGCCGGGGTCGCGGGCGACGTCGAGCTGCGGTCCAGCAACGGCGACGTCGAGGCCACCGACATCGGGGGCGCCCTGGACGTCGGCACCAGCAACGGTGACCTCGTCATCGACCAGGCCGCCGGCGACGTCGACGCCCGGTCGTCGAACGGGTCGATCGACGTCACGGACGTCGGGGGCAGCGTGGACGCCGACACGAGCACCGGCCGCGTCGACGTCGCCGAGGTGAGCGGGGACGTGCGCGCCACGAGCAGCAACGGCGACGTCACGGTCGTCGGAGACGGCGAACCCGTGCGACTCCAGATCGAGACGTCGAACGGGGAGCAGACCACCGAGGGGCCCACCGACCCCGACGTCGACCGGAGCGTGGCGATCCACTCGTCCAACGGGGACGTGTCCTACCTGGCCCCGTGACCCGGCCCCGGCGGTCAGCGACCAATCCGGATGGCCCGGCCGACGTCCGGGCCGGGTGGCGTGCGCGCCGCGTCGATCCGTTCGACGACCTCGGGTGGGAACGGCGCCGACCGGCCGCCGACCACGTGCAGCCCGAGCACCTCCTCGGTCGCCCGCAGGCGGCCGCCGGTCCACAGCTCGTGCCAGAGGTGCAGTGCCTTGCCCGTGGCGCCGACAACGCTCGACCGCACCTCGAGGTCGGCGCCGGCCGGCACCTCGTCCAGGTACCGCAGGTGCGCCTCGACCGTGTAGAGCGACGCGTCGTGCCGCTCGCGGTAGTCGGGTCCGAGGCCGACGTGGTCCATCAGCGCATCGGTGGCGTGCCCGAGGACGAGCACGTAGTAGGCCTCGCTGAGGTGGCCGTTGTAGTCGATCCACTCGTCGCGGACCGGCTCGCGCCAGGGCGGGAGCACCGCGGGCGTTGTCACGCGCGTCCCGTGGCGCGCAGCAGGGCGACGACCTGGCGGTCGCGCTCGGCGATGAGGTCGTCCACCGTGCGGCCGTCGGCCTCGTCCTCGCACCCGTCGACGACGGCGTCCCGCAGCTCGGGCGTGAGCTCCGGGGCGTCGAGCCGCGTCCACGGCGAGAGCAGCGACGGCCCGAAGTGGTCGAGCATGTGCGCCATGCCGCCCTGCCCGCCGGCCAGGTGGAAGGTGAGCATCGGCCCCTGGAACGGCCACCGGAGCCCGGGGCCGTCCGTGATGGAGCGGTCGATCTGCTCGACGGTCGCCTCGCCGGCGTCCACCATGTGCAGGGCCTCGCGCCACAGTGCCTCCTGCAGGCGGTTGGCGATGAAGCCCGGCACCTCGCGGTCCATGGTGATCACCGACTTGCCGGCGGTCGTGAGGAACTCCGAGGCCCACGCGACGGCGGCGTCGTCGGTCTGCTCGCCGCCCACGACCTCGACGAGCGGGATGAGGTACGGCGGGTTGAACGGGTGCCCGACGACGGTGCGGCCCGGAGTGGCACAGTCCGTCTGCATGTCCGTCATCGGGTAGCCGGACGTCGACGACGAGATCACCACGTGGTCCGCGGTGGCCGCGTCGATGTCGGCGAGCAGCGTCCGCTTGAGCTCGAGGTTCTCCGGCGCGCTCTCCTGCACGAAGTCGGTGCCCTCGACGGCCTCGGCCAGCGTGGCGCAGACGGTGAGGTTCGTCCGGTCGGCGCCGTCCGCGAGGCCGAGCTCGGTGAGCGCGGGCCAGGCCGCGTCGACCAGGTGGCGCAGCCTGGTCCCGGCGTCGGGCGCCGGGTCCCAGGCGCGGACGTGGTAGCCGCGGGCGAGGAAGTAGGCGGCCCAGCCGCCGCCGATGACGCCGGCGCCGACGCAGGTGACGGTGCGGACGTCGTGGGGTGCGGTGCGGGCGGTCATCGGGCACCCTCCAGCTGCAGGATCTCGCGGGCGTCGTCGGGGGTGGCCACCGCGGCGCCCATCGCCTCGACGATGGTCCGGGCCCGCGTGACGAGCTGCGCGTTCGTGGCCTTGACCCCCTTGCTCAGGTACAGGTTGTCCTCGAGGCCCACGCGCACGTGGCCGCCCAGCAGCACCGACTGCGCCACCCAGGGCAGCTGCATGCGGCCCAGCGCGAACGAGGACCACACCGCGCCCTCGGGGAGCTGGTCGACCATCGTCGCCAGCAGCCGCGGGTCGGCGGGCGCGCCGTAGGGGACGTCCATGCACAGCTGGAACATCGCGGGGGAGTCGATGAGGCCCTCGGCGACCAGCTTCTTGGCGAACACGAGGTGGCCGGTGTCGAAGATCTCCATCTCGACGCGGGTGCCGAGCTCCTGGATGCGGCGGGCGCCGTCGCGCAGGATGTCGGGCGTGCTGATGTAGACCAGGCTGCCGTCGCCGAAGTTGAGGCTGCCGCAGTCGAGCGTGCAGATGTCCGGCCGCACCGTCTCGACGTGCTTGAGCCGCTCCACGCCGTTCACCAGGTCGGTGCCGGGCAGGATGGTGGTCGGGTCCTGGGGGTCGAGGTACAGGTCGCCGCCCATGCCGGCGGTCGTGTTGATGACGACGTCGACGTCGCTGGCGCGGATCAGCTCGACCGCCTCGCGGTAGAGCTCGGTCTCGCGCGAGGGGGCGCCGGTCCGCGGGTCGCGCACGTGGATGTGCACGATGGCGGCGCCCGCGCGGGCGGCGTCGATGCCCGCCTGGGCGATCTGCTCGGGGGTGACCGGCACGTGCTCGGAGCGGCCGACGGTGTCGCCGGCGCCGGTGAGCGCGCAGGTGATGATGACGTTGCGGTTCATGGTGTCCTCTCGGGGGTCCTCGGGGACGAGGTGTTCGGACGGTGGTGGGTGGTCGGAGGTCAGGGACGCGTGCCGGGCACCGCGGCGGCGATCGCCTGGAGCCCCAGGTAGCTGAGGTCGCGGTAGTGCCGGTCCTCCCAGGCGTCGGCGTACGGCCACAGGGAGGTCTTGACCACGACGACGCCGCGGTCGCGGTCGACGAGGGTGAACTGGCCGTGGCTGCCGTCGGCGACGAGCACCCGGCCGGCGGTGTCCAGCGGCCACCAGTGGCAGGAGTAGCCCGCGTGGGTGGTGTACGCGCTGGGCAGCCGCCCGGGAGCGAGGAACGGGTACGGGGGGACGCCGTCGGCGGCGACCCAGTCCTCCGCGAGGAGGCGGGTGCCGCCGGGGGTGCCGCCCACCCGTCCGTCGAGCGCGAGAAGGCCCACCCGGGCCCAGTCGCGCGCGGTGGCGGCGACGCCGCCGCCGGCCATGGCGGCACCGTCGCCGTCGATGCCGACGACGGCGTCCTCGGCGCACCCGAGGTCCGCCCAGAGGCGTGCCACGGCGTCGGCGAAGGCCTCGCCGGTGGCGCGCTCGCGGACCCAGTCGAGCACCTGCGAGTCCGCTGTGCAGTACCCCCACTGGGTGCCCGGCCGGTGCTTGGGTCGCGTCTCGGCGAGCAGGGTCCGGGTGCTGCCACCGGTGCGGAATGCGCCGACCAGCCGGGCGGCCGCGCCGTCGGGGTCGCGGTGATCCTCCACCCAGTCGAGCCCGGTCGTCATGGTGATGACGTCGGTGACGGTGCACTCGGCGTAGCCGGACCCGGCGAGCTCGGGCACGTGGCCCGTGACCCGGTCGGCGAGGCGCAGGCTTCCCTCGGTGACGGCGCGGCCCACCAGCGTGGCGAGCAGGGACTTCGTCATCGACGCGCCGAGGAACTTCGTCCGCGGCCCGAGCCCCTCGGCGTACCACTCGTGCACGACCTCGCCGCGGTCCAGCACGAGCAGGCTGGTCGCGTAGGTCTCGGCGCGCCACCGCCCCAGGTCGGCGAGGTGCCCGGCCCCCGCCACGTCGACCTCGAGGTGGCGGTGCGCCTCCGGCAGGGCGCTGGGCCGCGGCGCCGGGACGCGCACGTGGGGCATCACGGGGGAGCCTTCGCCGGACAGGTGCGGGTCGATGAACCGCAGCGCCGCGACGCCGTCGGTGCTGGTGCTCTGCGTCAAGGAACGTGCCTCTCAGTCGATGCGCGGCGTGTTGGCCAGCAGGGTCCGCGTGTAGTCCTGCTGCGGGTGCTCCATGACCTCGGCGACGGGCCCCGACTCCACGAGCCGGCCCTCGCTGAGGATGTCGACCCGGGTGGCGATGGAGCGGACCAGCGCGAGGTTGTGTGTGACGAAGAGCATGGCGATGCCGCGCTGCGTGCGAAGCCGTTCCAGCAGCTCGACGATCGAGCCCTGCACGGAGACGTCCAGCGCCGAGGTGATCTCGTCGCACACGAGCACATCGGGCTGAGCAGCCAGGGCGCGGGCGATGGCCACGCGCTGGCGCTCGCCCCCGGAGAGCCGGTCGGTGCGCAGACCGAGCACCGACGGGCCGAGCGCGACGGCCTCGAGCAGCTCGACCGCGCGGTCCGTGGCCTGCTTGCCCCGGGCGAGCCCGAACAGCTCCATCGGCCGCCGGACGATCTGCCCGACGGTCTGCCGCGGGTTCAGCGACAGGTACGGGTTCTGGAAGATGTACTGGACGCGCTTGCGGTCCTCGGTGCTGCGTCGTCGCGTGGACCTGGCCAGCTCGTGGCCGTCCAGCTCGATCCGGCCGGACCACTGGCGGTGCAGGCCGCCGACGCTGCGGGAGATCGTCGTCTTGCCGCTGCCGGACTCGCCGACCAGCGCGACGCACTCGCCGCGGGCGAGGTCGAACGAGACGTCGTGCACCACCTGCGTGCGTCCGTACGACACGTCGAGCCCCGTCACGGACAGCACGACGTCGCGCGCGGCGTCGTCCGTGACGGCGTCGGGCACCCGGCCGAGGTCGATGTCCCAGGCGCCGAGGACGTCGGCGCGCAGGCACCGTGCCCGGTGCCCCTCGCCGATGTCGACGGGCACGGGCACCGTGGTCGCACAGGCTTCCGTCGCGAACCGGCATCGGTCGTGGAACCGGCAGCCGCTCGGGCGTCGGCCCGGCTGCGGCGTACGGCCTGGGATCCCGCTGAGGGCGCGGGCCTGCCCGACGTGCGGGATCGCGTCCAGCAGCGCCCGCGTGTACGGGTGGGCCGGATGCGCGAAGACCTGCTCCCGTGGCCCGAGCTCCACGATCTGGCCGGCGTACACGACGGCGACCCGGTCGGCGATGTTGCCGATCACGGCCAGGTCGTGCGTGACGTACAGGGCGGCGACGTCGTGCGTCTCGCAGAGCCGCGACATCGTCTCGAGCACCAGGGTCTGGGTGGTGACGTCGAGCCCGGTCGTCGGCTCGTCCAGCACGAGCACCTGGGGCCGCGGGAGGAACGCCATCGCCAGGGCGACGCGCTGCACCTGCCCGCCGGAGAGCTGGTGCGGGTACCGGGCCAGGAAGGCGTCGTCGTCGGGCAGGCCGACCTCGGCCAGCCCGGCGCGGGCACGCTCCAGACGCCCTGCGCGGGTGTCGATGCCGCGCAGCTCGAGCAGCTCGACGATCTGCCGCCCGATGCGGATGCTCGGGTTGAGGGCCGAGGCCGGGTCCTGCGGCATGTACGCGATGTGCTCGCCGCGCAGCATCCGGACCTCGTCCGCGGGCATGCCGAGCACGTCGTGACCGTCCACGACGACCGTGCCGGCCTCGAGGACGGCACCCGTGCGGGCGTGGCCGAGCAGCGCGGTGCCGATGGTGGTCTTGCCGGAGCCGGACTCGCCCACCAGGCCCACGACCTCGCCGGGCCGCAGGGTCAGGTCGATCCCGTCGACGACGTCCACGCCGCTGCTCGCGAGCGCGACCCGCAGGCCGCGCACGGAGCAGATCGCGGACGGGGCATCGAGGTCGCCGGGTGTTGTCGTGATCGTCGTCATCGGTCGCCTCCCTTCGAGGTGAGCTGGGAGATTCCGTCGGCCATCAGGTTCGTGCCGATCGCGAAGATGCCGATCATGATCACCGGCGCCAGCACGCCCCAGGGCTGGACCAGGAGCGCCAGCCGGTTCTCGTTGATCATCTGTCCCCAGTCGGCGGCGCCGGGGTTCGTGGAGAAGCCCAGGAACGCGATGCCGGCGACCATGCCGATCGAGTAGGTCAGTCGGAGGCCGGCCTCGGCCAGCATGGGGCCGCTCATGTTGGGCAGCACCTCGCGCACCACGATGCGCAGCCGCCGCTCGCCGAGCGCCTCCGCGGAGGTGACGAAGTCGCGGCGGGTCAGGCCGAGCGCCACGCCGCGGGCCACCCTGGCGACGCGTGGCGCGTGCGAGATGCCGACCAGCAGGACGACCATCCACGCCGTCGGCTCCGCGACGGTGGACAGCACGAGCAGGGTGAGCAGGATCTGGGGGAAGGCGAGCACGGCGTCGTTGAGGCGCATCACGATCTCGTCGAACCACCCGCCGACGTACGCCGCGAGCACCCCGACCAGCACGCCCAGCACGAGGCCGACGACGGTGGCGAGGAGGGCGACCACGAGGACCGAGCGCCCGCCGTACAGGAGCCGGGAGAGCACGTCCTGGCCGATGTAGTCGGTCCCCAGGAGCCCCGCGTCGCTGTACGGGTCGCCGGTGATCTGGTTCTCGCCGAAGGGCGCGACCCACGGGCCGGCCACGGCGACCAGCACCACGAACGCGGTGATCACGACGCCGACCGTCAGCCGCGAGCTGCGCGCCCGGTGGGCGGCGGTCGCCGTCGTGTCACCCACCGTCGTGTCACCCACCGTCGTGTCATCCGGCGTCGTGCCGGTGCTCAGCTGGATGCTGCTCATGAGCTGATCGCCGTTCTCTCGCGGGGCGTGCACAGGATGGACAGGGCGTCGGCGACCAGGTTCACCACGACGTACACGGCGGCGATGATCATCGCGAGGGCCTGGACCATCGGGACGTCGCTGTTGCGGACGCTGTCGACGAGGCTGGCGCCCATGCCGGGGTAGGAGAAGAGGTACTCCACGAGCACGATCCCGCTGGCCAGCCAGGCGAGCTGGAGCGCCACCACCTGGATGCCCGGGACGACGGCGTTGCGCAGCGCGTGCCGCCGCAGCACCACCCGCTCCGGGACGCCCTTGAGGCGCGCGAGCTCGACGTAGTCGCTGTCGAGGACGTCGAGCAGCGTCGAGCGCATGATCCGGATGACATACGGGGCGACCACGAGGACCAGGGTCGCCACCGGCAGCACCATCGACGCCGGCTGGGTCCACGGCGCCTCGCCGCCGGCACTGATCGTGACCGCCGGCAGGGCGTGGAACACCACGGTGGAGAAGACCGCGACCAGCACGATGCCGACCACGAACTCCGGCAGCCCGGCGAGGGTCAGCACCACGAGCTGGATCCCGTGGTCGAGCCTGCGGCCGCGGTGGCGGGCGCTCAGCAGCGCAGTGCCGAAGGCGACCGGGATGATGACGATCGCGGCGATCAGCACCAGGATGCCGCTGTTCACGACGCGGTCGCCGATCAGCTCGCTCACCGGCAGGCCGTTCGCGACCGACGTGCCGGGGTCGCCCGTGAGGAGGCCGCCGAGCCAGTGCCAGTAGCGGTCCCACAGCGACTCGTCCAGGTGCAGCTGCTCGCGGATCTGGGCGGCGCGGCCGGGGCTGGTGGCGGCCTCCTTGCCGAGGATCGCCTTGACCGGGTCGCCCAGGGCGGCCGTGGCCAGGAAGACCAGGGCGGAGACCAGCCACAGCGTCAGGGCGGCCAGCCCGACCCGCCGCACGGTCCAGAGCGTCCAGGCCGTGACCGGGGACCCGGGTCGGCCGCGGCCCCGGGGGGTTCCGCCCGGGGATCCGGGGGTACCGGCGGACCGGGTGGCGCTCGCGGGTGTCTCGGTCGCGGTCATGTCAGGCTCCCTCGACGAAGGACACGCGGTGGAACTTGTATCCACCGCTCGGCAGGTAGCGGTCGGGCTCGAATCCCTGGACGAGGTTGGAGTACCCGTCGACCTGCTTCTTGAAGCCCCAGACGATGAGGCCGCCGCGCTCGTGCTCGATCTCCTGGCAGCGGTGCAGCAGCTCGCCGCGCTCCTGCTCGTCGACCGTGGCGGTCGCCTGCGCGAACAGCCCCTGGAACTCGGCGTCGTCGAAGTGGGTCTCGTTGTACGGCGCGCTCGGCAGGGCGCAGGTCGCGGCCTGCGGGATGTAGTTGCGGGTGACCCAGAAGTCCTGCGCGAACGGCCACTGGAGATACTGCTCGCCGTAGAAGGTGTTGGGGTCCGCCTTGTTCAGACGGACGTCGATGCCGGCCTGGCGGGCCTGGTCGACGAAGAGGTTCGCGGCCTCGACGCCGCCGGCGCCGACAGCGGTCGAGGTGACCAGCTCCACCTGGAGGTTCTCCTGGCCGGCCTGCTTGAGCAGCGACCTGGCCTTGTCGACGTCCTGGTGACGCTGCGGCAGGTCGTCGGCGTAGGCGGGGTCGAAGGGCGCGTAGAGGTCGTTGCCGATGAATCCGTAGCCGCCGAGCGCCTGGTCGATCATCTGCTGGCGGTCCACGACCAGCCGCAGGGCCTCGCGCACCCGGACGTCCGAGAACGGTTCGGCGTCCACCCGCAGGGTGAAGGGGATCCACGCGCCGGTGTCGGAGACGAGGGCGGACGCGCCCTGCTCGGCGACCGCGTCGACGAGGTAGTTGGGCAGGTTGTCGACGCTCTGCACCTGGCCGGCCAGCAGCGCGTTGACCTTGGCCGCGTCGTCGGCGAAGTCGAAGATGACCAGCTCGTCGACCCAGGCGGCGTCGCCCCAGTAGTCGTCGAACCGCTGGAACCGGCTGAGCTGGCCCGGCGTGAAGGTGTCCGCCCGGAAGGCCCCGGTGCCGACGGGGTTCGCCGGGTCGAAGTCCGTCGGGACGATCCCCGCCGTGTACTCCGCGATCAGCTGGTCGAACACCGAGTAGGGCTGCTTGAGGGCGAACCGGACCGTGTGCGGGTCGAGGGCCCTCGAGTTCTTGATGTCGAGGACCTCGCTCAGCGCGCCCGCGGCGCCCGTCTCCGGGTCGGTGATCCGCGCCATCGTGAACAGGACGTCGTCGGCGGTCATCGTCTTGCCGTGGTGGAACTGGACGTCGCGGCGCAGCTCCACCGTCCACGACGAGGCGTCGCGGTTCGGGGTCACGGCCGTGGCGAGCGCGGGGGCGAGCTGGTAGCCCGAGTCCCAGAAGAGCAGCGGCTCGTA
Source organism: Isoptericola sp. Y581 (assembly GCF_059445475.1). NCBI lineage: Bacteria > Bacillati > Actinomycetota > Actinomycetes > Micrococcales > Promicromonosporaceae > Isoptericola > Isoptericola sp. Y581. The sequence goes on from NZ_JCAIUK010000010.1 coordinate 88,873, forward strand.
CAGGTTGTTCACCCGGGCGATGTCGGGGTTGGTCACGGGAAAGTGCGGGTCGAGCGAGTCCTTGAGGCCTCCGCCCGTGGCGCCGTGGCTGAGGATGCCGCCACGCGTCCGCGGTGCCGAGGCGCCGGGCGCCTGCGGGACGGTGCCGCACCCTGCGAGCGCCGTCGCGCTGACGGCTCCTGCTGCCGCGATCGCCGCCAGTCGGAGTACGTCGCGCCGCGACACCCCGCGACCACCCGGGCCGAGTCCGTTGTAGATTTGTTCTCTCCTTGTTCGCATTGCGAGCACATGGTTGAGCGATGCGAACATAGGGGGTCCCGTGGGTCGAGTCAACCTGGCCTGGGGCGACAGGAAAGCGGCGGCAAAGGAGTCGGCAGGTGGATGAAACGGCCATCAACGGGGTCGAGAGCACGCGTCGGAGCGGGCGGGTGCAGTCCGTGGATCGGGCCGTCGCGCTGCTGCGTGCGGTCGCCAGGTCGGGTGCTCCCGGGGACGCCACGGTGGCGGCACTCGCCGTCCGATGCGGGCTCAACCGCGCCACCGCGTGGCGCATCCTCACGACCCTCGAGGCGGAGGGCATGGTCGCGTGCGACCGGCGGACCGGCGAGTGGCAGATCGGGGTGGGTCTCGTCGAGCTCGCGGGAGCGGGCAGCGTCGAGACGGTGATCCGCTCCGCGCACCACGTGCTCGAGAAGCTGTGCCTGCAGACCGGAGAGACGGCTGCGCTCGCCGTGTTCCGGTCCGGCCGGCTGACCTACGTCGACGAGGTCGCCCCGACCTCGGTCGTGGCGGCGACCTGGCACGGACGGGTGGTCCCCTTCCACGCGACGTCGACCGGCAAGGCGCTGCTCGCGTCCCTGCCCCCGGAGTCGGCCCGCAAGCTGCTCGTCGGGCGCCTCAAGCGGTACACCGACACGACCGTCACCGACCGGCAAGCCCTCGACGTCGAGCTCGAGGAGACGCGGCGCCGCGGCTACGGCGTCTGCCGCGGAGAGTTCGAGGCATCGGCGTTCGGGATCTCCGCGCCGGTGCTCGACTCCAACGGCCACCCGCTCGCCGTCGTGAGCATCTGGGGTCCGGGGAGCCGGCTCACCGAGGACCGGTTCGCGGCGATCGGCGAGGTCGCCCGGGGCGCCGCCGACACCATCGCGAGGCCGGCCACGCGCCGGTAGCCGCCCTCAGAGCCGCTCGGCCAGGGTGGTGAGCGTGGCCGTGACACCGGCGTCGACCTTCACGGTCGCGAGCGGGTCGGCCCGCGTCGCGCCACGGTTGACGATGACCACCGGCTTCTCCGCCTTCGCGGCGTACCGCACGAAGCGCAGCCCGCTCATCACCGTGAGCGACGTGCCCGCCACGAGCAGCGCGTCGGCGTCGTCGACCAGAGCGAACGCGCGCTCCACCCGCTCGCGGGGCACGTTCTCGCCGAAGTACACGATCTCCGGCTTGAGCACCCCGCCGCAGAACTCGCACGCGGCCGGCACGAAGTGGCCGGTCTGCTCGATCACGGCGTCCGCGTCCGGCGCGGTCTCGATGTCCGCGACCGTGGTGCCCTCGGCGAGCACCGACTCGACGAACCCGGGGTTGAGGGCGTCCAGCCGTTCCGCCAGGTGCGCGCGGCTGATGACGCGCCCGCACTGCAGGCAGATCACCCGGTCGTAGCGGCCGTGCAGGTCGATGACGTGCCGCGACCCCGCGTCCTCATGCAGCAGGTCCACGTTCTGCGTGATGACGCCGCGCAGGATGCCGCGGTCCTCCAGGGCGACGAGGGCGCGGTGCCCCGCGTTCGGCTCCGTGCGGCGCACCACCTGCCAGCCCACGTGGTTGCGCGCCCAGTAGTGGCGGCGGAACGCCTCGTCGGCCACGAACTGCTGGTACGTCATCGGCGCGCGCGGCGGCGAGTCCGGGCTGCGGTAGTCCGGGATCCCCGAGTCGGTGGAGATGCCCGCGCCCGTCAGCGCGGTGATCGTCCGCCCGCGCAGCACGCGCACCGCGTCGTCCACCGTGCCGTGGTGCACCACCGCGTCCGGCGGGATCTCCCACCGTCGGTCCTGGTACGTCGGGGCGAGCGGCCGGGGCACAGGTTGCACCGTTCGAGCGTACGACGCTGCGGTAGTGCGCGAGGTTCCGGCTGCTGGCGAGGTAGTCCAGCCGACAGCCGCACCGTGCCGCCCGAGACCGTGGTGCCATCGGCGGAGTCGAGCGCCCCGTCGCCTCCGGCGTCGACCGCGATGGTGGACGGCGATCCGGTGACCATCGTCGACGACCTCGAGGTCGCCGGCCCCGGGCGGCCGGGAGGCAGTGCCCGGACAGGCGGCGCACGTCGCCGGGATCCTCATGGGCTCGGTGCTGGTCACGAGGCTCTGCGGTCGAGCTCACAGTGCCCTCCGACCGGCTCGACGCCGACTGGGTGGAACACTGGGTGCGCGAGCGGCTGATCGCGCGCATCCCCAGCGGACGGCACGACCCGGAGGCGGAGTCATGAACGTTGGCGACCTTCTCGACGCGCGGGTGCTCGGACCCGACGGTGCGGCCCTCGGCGTCGTCACCGACGTGCGGCTCGCGCTCGAGGTGCTCGACGAGCAGGACGACGCGCCGGGACGGGAGCAGGACCGTGAGGGCCGCGACCCGCAGGAGGCACCGCTGAGCGAGCACAGGCGGCCCAGCGCGGTCGGCGGCAAGCAGCGCGTCCGGCTGTCACCGGAGTACGCGGAACTCTCGCGGGAGCTCGGATGACTGCGCCGCGTCTCCTCGTCGCCGCACGCCGCGCCTGGATGCTGCACCCGCGCTGGTCGATTGCCTTGAAGGGCGCCGTCGCGGCCGCCCTGGCCTGGACGGTGGGCGTGCTTGCGCCTGCGCCGCTCTCCGACTACCCGTACTACGCGCCGCTCGGCGCGGTGATCGCGACCACGAGCACGCTGGCGCGCTCGGTGCGCGAGTCCGTGCAGGCGGTGGGGGCACTGCTGCTCGGCATCCTCATCGCCCGGGCGGCGGACGTGGTGCTCTCTCCGGGCGCGTTCTCCGTCGCCCTGGTCGTGGGGGTCGCCCTGCTCTGTGCCGGGTGGCGGTGGTTCGGGCAGATGGGCACCTGGGTCGCGACGTCGGCGCTCTTCGTGCTCATCCTGGGCGACGTCCAGACGGCCGAGTACGTCGGCGCCTTCTCGGGGCTGGTCGTGGTGGGCGCGGTGATCGGCATCGGGGTCAACCTCGTCCTGCCGCCCTTGCCCCTGACGCCGTCGGAGCGCGCGCTCGACCGCCTGCGCGACGCGCTCGCCGACCACCTCGAGGAGCTCGCCGACGCGCTCGACGGCGACGAGGCCCTGTCGGTCGACAAGTGGGAGCGCCGCCGACGCGACCTGCAGCCCGTGATCGAGCTGGCGCGGACGGCGGTCGCGAGCACCCACGAGGCGACGCGCGGGAACCCGCGCGTGCGCAGGCACCGGGACCGGACGGAGACCCAGGGCCACCGCGCGCACGAGCTCGGCACGTCCGCCGCGGTCGTCGACGACGCCGCGAGCCTGCTGATCGCGCGGGACGCCGAGGGCTACGACCGCGTGGTGCTGGGCCCTGGGCTGCGGCCGGCCACGGGGACCGCCCTGCTCGCGTACGCCGGTGCTTTGCGCGCCGACGCGACGGAGGGAGATCGCGCCGAGACCGCGGACCGGTTCGCCACGGCGCTGGCCGACCTCCGCGAACGGGTCCTGGCGGAGCGGGGATCCGGGTCCGGTGACGAGCTGGCCGCCGGGGCGCTGGTGCTCGTCCTGCAGCGCGGCGCGGGGGCGCTCGCGGTGTGACACCGCGGCCCACCTGCGTGCAACGGGGACCGGTGTCACGGTGGGGCATGCGCATCGTCGTCGTCGGAGCGACCGGGAACGTCGGCACCGCGGTCCTCAGGGCCCTGGGAGGCGAGCAGGAGGTCACCTCGCTCCTGGGCGTCGCCCGGCGCCTGCCGGACCGGACCGCCGAGCCCTACCGCCGGGCCGAGTGGGCGGCCCTCGACCTGACGCACCCCGCGGACGAGGTGGTCGAGCGGCTGACGACCCTGTTCCGCGGCGCGGACGCCGTCGTCCACCTCGCCTGGCTGACCCAGCCCCACCGCGACCGCGCACTCCTGCGCCTGACCAACGTCGAGGGCACCCGGCGCGTGGCGTGGGCGGTGGCGCGCGCGAGCGTCCCGCATCTCGTCGTCGCGTCCTCCGTGGGCGCGTACTCGCCGGTCGGCGACGACTCACCGCGGCGCGAGGGCTGGCCCACCGGCGGCGTGCTGACGTCGCACTACAGCGTCGACAAGGCGGCCCAGGAGGACGTGCTGGACGAGCTGGAGCGCGAGCACCCTGAGGTCGTCGTGGCCCGGCTGCGCGCCGCCCTGGTGTTCCAGGGCGACGCCGGGGCCGAGGTGGTGCGCTACTTCGTGGGCCGGCTCCTGCCCGTCGGGCTACTGCGCCACGGGCGCCCGCCCGTGCTGCCGCTGCCCGCGGGGCTGCGGTTCCAGGCGGTGCACGCCGACGACGCCGCGGACGCCTACCGCCGGGTGGTGCTCCAGCAGGCCGGCGGCGCGTTCAACGTCGCGGCGCACGACGTGCTGCGCGGCCGGGACGTCGCCCGGCTGGTCGACCACGGCCGCCTGGCCGAGGTGCCGGTCGCGGCCGTGCGGGCCGCCGTCTCCCTCGCCTACCGCACGCACGTCGTGCCCACCGATCCCGGCTGGGTCGACATGGCGATGGGCGCCCCGGTCATGGACACCGCCCGGGCGACCGTCGAGCTCGGGTGGCAGCCCCGGCACTCCGCGGCGCAGGCGCTCGACGAGGTCGTGCGGGGGATGGCCGACGGCCGTGGTCTCGCCTCGGCGCCGCTGCGTCCGAACCCCTCACGGCCGGCGGGCGCGTCGACCCTCCCGCTGCGGGGGACGGACCCCGCCGTGCCGCCGGGGCTGGACCGGGACCTGCTCGGGTTGTACCTCTCCGACCACCTGACGGGCGCGACGGCGGGCCTCGGCCGGGTGGAGCGCATGGTCGGGGACTACGGGGACCTACCGCTGCACGCGGAGCTGGTCGAGCTGGCGGAGCAGATCCGCGGCGAGCGCGAGCTGTACGTGCGGCTGCTGCAGGCGCTGGGCCTGCCCCGGCGCCGCCACCGCCAGCTCCTCGCCGGGGTGGCGGAGCGCGTCGGCCGCCTCAAGCTCAACGGGCGGCTGGTCACCCGGTCGCCGATGTCGGTGGTGCTGGAGACGGAGCTCATGCGGTCGGCCGTGGTGGGGAAGCTGGGCGGCTGGCAGACGCTCGAGGAGCACGCCGACGACCTCGGCCTCGACCCCGCCCAGTTCCGCGAGCTCGTCGAGCGCGTGCAGCGTCAGCTCGCGACGCTCGACCGCCTGCACGAGTACGCGCGCCGGCGCGCGTTCCGGGAGCAGACCTGACCGCCGCGTCCCCGCCCAGGCGTCAGGTCGTGGGCCCGAAGAGCGGGTCCGCGGCGGCGGCCATCTCGAGGTCCGCCGTAGCCTGGACGAGGGCGAGCAGGTCGGGGTCGAGGCCCGGGGAGAACTCCTCGAAGCGTTCGCGCGCGATCGTGGAGGGGACTCCGGCGGGTGCCTGCTCCCTCGCATCGAGAGAGGTGCCGTCGTTGGACGGGGACATGCCCTGGAAGATGCGTCCGGCCTCGGAGGCGCCCTCGAGGTCGAAGGTGTACTGCTTGGACTGCAGCCCCAGGTCGAGGAGCTTCTTGACCTCGGGGAACTTCTCGGCGTTCGTCTTGGGGATGGGCAGCACGGTCGCCCAGTTCACGCCGAGCGTCTCAAGGGCCCGGGCGTAGGCGTTCTCGTGGGCCTGGTCGCGCACGATGAGGTACGCGATCGTGGAGCGGGCGGCCTTGTTGTCCGTCATCTCGTAGATGCGGCACTTCTGGAGCCGGCCGGTCGACTCGAGCATGAGGTTGTAGAGCAGGTCGAGCACGAGGTTGCCGGAGTTGTAGACGTAGCTGCCGCTCCACGGGTTGCCGGCGGCGTCCACCGGGAGAGCTCCCTGGGCGGCGACGAGGTAGTGGTGGATGTTGCTGGTCCCCAGAGCCAGGCCGAGCGGTGTGTCGCCGCCGGCGCCGGGGGTGTCCAGCGGGTCGGTCTTCTTCCCGTTGTACCGCGGAGACCCGTCCAGCAGGCGGGCGATGGTGGTGCCGATCAGCTCGACGTGGCTGATCTCCTCGGTGCCGATCCCCTGGAGCAGGTCCCGGTAGGGCTTCGCCGTGGGGCCGCGGAAGTTCATGCTCTGGAAGAGGTACTGCATCATCGTGCGCATCTCACCGAACTGGCCGCCCAGGCCTTCCTGGAGTGCGTTCGCCGCCGCGGGGTCCGGCTCGTCGGTCTCGATGTCGTTGATCAATCGCTGCACGTGCAGGTACATGTCGCGTCTCCTCGTCGGCCGGTTCAAGGCTCTCACCGTCACCCCGGAGCCGGGTGCTTGCATCTGGGCGCTCCCGGAGCCAGGTCGCTCGGCGAGCGTGGACGTCGTCGGGACGCCAGACTCGGCCGGATGACGAGCACGGAGACCACTGGTCCGATCGGCCTGCGCCGCGCCGTGACCGGACACCTGCTGTTCCTGTTCATCCTCGGCGACGTGCTCGGCGCCGGCGTGTACGCACTCATCGGCGAGATGGCCGGGGACGCGGGGGGCTTGGTGTGGCTGTCCTTCGCGGTCGCGCTCGCCATGGCCATGCTGACGGCCTTTTCCTACGCCGAGCTCGTCACCAAGTACCCCCGGGCGGGCGGGTCGGCGGTCTTTGCCGAGAAGGCGTTCGGCAGTCCTCTGGTCGCGTTCCTGGTCGGGTTCTGCATGCTGTCCGCCGGGGTGGTGAGCGCCGCCGGGCTGTCGCTGGCTTTCACCGGGGAGTACCTGACCGCGTTCCTCGACGTCCCCCAGGTTCCGGCCGCGATCGTCTTCCTGCTGGTCGTGGCGCTCGTCAACGCGTGGGGGATCAGGGAGTCGCTGCGCGCCAACGTGGTGATGACCGTGATCGAGTCCGCCGGCCTGGTGCTGGTCATCGTCCTGGGCGCGTGGGTGATCGGGCGCGGCGACGCCGACCTCAGCGGGGCGTTCACCCCTCCGGAGGACACCTCCGTGGGGCTCGCCGTCCTGGGGAGCGCGCTGGTCGCGTTCTACTCGTTCGTCGGCTTCGAGACGTCGGCGAACCTCGCCGAGGAGGTCCGGGACGTCTCCCGGGTCTACCCACGGGCCCTGTTCGGTGCGCTCGCCGCCGCCGGGGCGGTGTACGTGCTGCTCGGGTTCGTCGCGCCGGCCGTCGTGCCCCCGTCCGAGCTCGCCGCGTCCTCCGGCCCCCTGCTCGAGGTCGTCCGGGCGGCCGGGGCCGTCTCACCGGAGCTCTTCGCCGTCGTCGCGCTCGTGGCCGTCGCGAACGGGGCGCTGCTGACCATGATCATGACGAGCCGGCTCTCCTACGGCATGGCGAAGCAGGGGCTGCTGCCCGCACCGCTCGCCCGCGTGCTGCCGCGGCGCCGCACCCCGGGCGTGGCCATCCTGGTGACCACCGCCGTCGCGATCGTGCTCGCCGCGACCGGTGAGCTGGTCGACCTTGCCTCCACCGTCGTCCTGCTGCTGCTCTTCGTGTTCCTCTCGACCAACATCGCGGTACTCGTGCTGCGCCGCGACCAGGTCGAGCACGACCACTTCCGGTCTCCGACGGTGATGCCGGTGCTCGCGATCGCCACCTGCCTGCTGCTCCTGACCCAGCAGGAGGCCCAGCACTGGGCGTTGGCGGGCGCACTCCTCGTCGTCGGCCTCGGCGTCTACCTCGTCATGCGGCTGGCGCGGCGCGCGGCCTAGGCGTGGTTCGCCCAGGGGTCGAGGACGACCTTGACGCAGCCGTCCTCCTTGCGCTGGAACGTGCGGTAGGCCCCCGGGGCGTCCTCCAGGGGCAACCGGTGGGTGCGCAGGTCGAGCACACCGAGCGGGTCGGCCGGGTCCTGCACCAGCGGCAGCAGGCCGTCGGTCCAGCGGCGCACGTTCGCCTGGCCCATGCGCAGGGTGAGCTGCTTGTCGAAGAGCTGCATCATCGGCAGCGGGTCCTTCGCGCCGGCGTAGACGCCCGAGAGGGACACGGTGCCCCCGCGCCGTACGAGGGCGACCGCCGCGAGGAGGGCGGCGAGCCGGTCCGCGCCGCCGCGCTCGGTGAGCGGCGCGGCCAGGACGTCGGGCAGCAGGCCCACGAGCTTCTGGGTGGTCTCCGCGAGCGGGGACCCGTGCGCTTCCATGCCGACGGCGTCGACGACGGAGTCCGGGCCACGACCGTCCGTGAGGTCGAGCACCGCCGCGCGCACCCCCTCCTCGGCCGGGTCGAAGACCGTGACGCCGTGGCGCTGGGCCATGGCCCGCCGCTCCGGCACCGGGTCGATGCCGATGACGATCTCGGCGCCGCGGTGCCGGGCGATCCGCGCCGACATCTGCCCGATGGGCCCGAGCCCCAGCACCAGCACGTTCCCGCCGTCCGGGACGTCCGCGTACTCCACCGCCTGCCACGCGGTGGGCAACACGTCGGACAGGTAGAGGTAGCGCTCGTCGGGAGACCCGTCGTCGGGGACGACGAGGGGCCCGTACTGGGCCTGGGGCACCCGCAGGTACTGGGCCTGGCCGCCGGGAACCTGGCCGTACAGGCGGGTGTATCCGTACAGGGCCGCGCCCTTGTCCTGGCTGCGCACCTGCGTGGTCTCGCACTGCGACTGCAGGCCGCGGGCGCACATCCAGCACTGTCCGCAGGAGATGGTGAACGGCACGACGACCCGGTCCCCGACGGCGAGATCGCCCGCGGCACTGCCGACCTCCTCCACCACGCCCATCGCCTCGTGCCCCAGCACGTCCCCGGCGTCGAGGAACATCCCCAGGACGCCGTACAGGTGCAGGTCCGACCCGCAGATCGCGGTCGACGTCACTCGGATCACGGCGTCGGTCGGCTCCTGGACGCGCGGGTCGGCCACGTCCTCGACGCTGACGCTCTCCCGGCCCTGCCAGGTCACGGCGCGCATGGTCACCCCGCCCCCGGCATGTGGCGCGGCTCGCGCATCGCCTGCGCGAGGTGCCCGCCGAGGTAGCCGCCCGCACCCGCCGCGCCCATCCCGACCATGGTCAGCAGCGCACCCGCGCCCGTCCGGCCCGAGCGTCGCGCCCGCCACGAGGCCAGGGCCAGCAGCGTGCCCACCGCGTTGCACGACGCGTGCACCACGGCGACGCGCCGCGCCGGCACGCTGAGCGCCCGGTAGTCCGCGAGGCCGGTCAGGGCCGTCGGGGGGGCGGCGAGCAGTCCCAGCCCGACCAGACGCCGGGCAGCGGCGGCGTGGCCCGGCGGTCGCGTGAGGTCGAGCGCCAGCGCGCTCGTCCACAGGCCGATCGGCAGGTCGGTGAGCGTGCTGTGCACGGGATGGCCCACCGACCGCCCGCGGAGCTCGTCGCGCACGCGGCCCGTCGACGGCACGACGGTGCGCGCGAGCCGATCGAAGAGCCCGGCCGCCTTGTCGAGGCCCTGCATGCGCTCGAGCTCGGTGGCGAGTCGCGGCAGGGGCTCGTCGGGAAGGGGCTCGTCGGGAAGGGGCTCGTCGGGAAGGGGCTCGTCGGGAAGGGGCGGGGCCAAGGGGCGCTGGTCGGCTGGCATGACGGCCTCCTCGTGTCGACCTGGGGTGTCCTGTGTCTTGTGTCCGATGGCGGTCGACTGGTGGGCGCGTCCCGACTCGACGCCATCCTTCGACGGTAGGCCGGGGGTCCGGTGCTCGCCCGCCGTCGCGCGCGCTGACGGCGGGGAGCGCCCTGACCTGGTGGGGGACGGGCGGATCGTGAGGAGACCACGGCGGAGTTACGGTGCACGCTCAAGCGACAGGCCGTCGCCACCGCACCGCGGGAACACCCTGTCCCACCGTTCCCCGAGAGCTGAGGAGAACCGATGAGCGAGAGCCCGACCGGCCACGACCGCATGGCCGAGGACCGCGACGACGACAGCACCGGCGGCTCGCAGCACGTCGACGAGCAGCACACGACGCCGGTGCCCGGCAAGGCGGCGGACATCGAGACGATCCCCGGCGAGAAGCCGAAGGACGACCCCGACGAGGAGGGTGAGGACCGCTTCGACGCCGGGTGACGGGGCCCGCCCCGGCGGTCAGCCGGCGGTGCGGTCGATCGGCGGTGCGGTCAGCCCGCGGTCGGGGGCCGGCTCGTCGAGCAGTTCGAGCACGGGCGCCAGCCGCTCGTCCCGCGTCGCGCCGGCGTGCGCGCGCTCCATCAGGCGGCTCGCCAGCTCCCGCACCGGAGTGTTCGTCACGTTGGATCGTCTGCGCAGGACGGCGAACGCCTCCTCGTCGCTGACGCCGAGGGCCACGGCGACCACCGCCTTGGCCTGCTCGATGTCGCGACGGCTGCGTGCCGCGGCTTGGATCGAGGCGTCGGCACCCTCGGCCGCAAACTGCTTGACGCTCGCGGTCAGGTCGAGCACATAGCCCACGAGCTCGACGATCTCGCCGGCGTCGTCGCGCTGGCCCTGGCCGACGATCGAGACGACGTGGTGGCCGCCTTGGGAATCGACGATGCGGTGCACGGAGGCGAAGGGCTCGCCCGTGCGACGGGCGCCTTCGAGAATATGGCCGACCCGGTCCCGGTCGTCGGGATGCTTGTGCGCGAGCACCATGGCGGTCGTCGGGACGACGTCGCCGGGTTCGAAGCCGTGGATGCGGAAAGTCTCGTCGGACCACCACCAGCGCTCGGTGGCCAGGTCGGCGCGGTACCGGCCGATCGTCGTCGTGTCGCCGACGGCCAGCACGTGCTCGGGCTGTGGGTCGTTCAGGGGTTGGGACATCGGTCCCCACTTTCAGGGAGCGCGTCGACCACGTCCTGGCCGATGCCGCCGAGGCTAGCGCTCCTGCGTGCCGAGCGCCGGTCGTGCGGCACGACGTGCGCGAAGATCGCCCGCTCCGGGCCGGACCCGGTGGCTGACTTCGGTCCTCGGCGTTAGCGTGAGGTCCCGGCGTCAGGAAGCGGCACCGATCCTCCGTATCCCCTGGAGGCCACCATGACGACACATCCCCCTGCCGGCACCGACCGTCTCACCGAGGCCCTGGCCGTCGGGACGCACCTGCTGATCGGCCGCTACCGGGCCGAGACGGAGACCGACAGGTGGTGGTGGTCGGACGAGGTCGACGTGCTCCTCGGTCAGGAGCCGGGCGCCGTCGAGCCTGGCGCGGACGCGCTGCAGGCACGGCTGCACCCCGACGAGCGCAGCCGCGTGGTGCACGACGCCGCTCGCGCCCTGGCGGCGGGTGGCCCCATCGTGACCGCGCGCCGGACCGTCGACGCCCACGGCCGCCCCCGCACCCTGCTCGTGACCGGGCAGGTGCGCCGCGGTCGCGACGGGTGCCCGGACGCGGTGGCCGGGTACGTCATCGACGTCACGCCCGTGCAGCGCGAGGCCGTGCAGCGCGACGTGCGCCGCGCCCTGAACAGCGCCTTCGTCTCGGCGGCCGCCATCGAGCGGGCCAAGGGGGTGCTCATGGCCGTGCACGGCGTGGACGAGCGCGAGGCGGAGAGCCTGCTCACCGAGGCGGCGGGTGCCTCGGGCGCGACGCTACGGGAGGCGGCGGCCCAGGTGATGGAGCATCTCTCGGCCGGCGACGGCTTCGGCCGCACCGCCCGGGAGCGGGTGCGCGACGCGTGCAACGCCATCCGGCCCAGCCAGCGACCCCACGAGCACGAGGCGCAGCTCGCGCGCCGTCGTGCCGCCTGACCCGACGGACGAGCGAGCCGAGCGAGCCGCGCGGCGACCCCTACCACCAAGGAGACAGCATGGCCGACGACCAGCAGTCGTTCCCCGCCCAGCGGCAGGAGCCGCCCGGGCTCACCGGCGCGATGACCCCGGTGCCCGACCACGGCGAGCAGAGCTACCAGGGCGCCGCCCGCCTGTCGGGCCTGCGGGCGCTGATCACCGGCGGCGACTCCGGCATCGGGCGCGCCGTCGCGATCGCGTTCGCACGGGAGGGCGCGGACGTGGCGATCGGCTACCTGCCCGAGGAGGAGGACGACGCGCAGGAGACCGCGCGGTGGGTCCGCGAGGCGGGCAGGACGGCGGTGCTGCTGCCCGGCGACATCACGGCCGAGGCCACGGCCCGGGCGCTCCCGGGCAAGGCGGTCGAGGGCCTCGGCGGCCTCGACGTGCTGGTGAACAACGCCGGGTTCCAGATGGCGCGGCGCGAGTCGGTCGAGGACATCACGACCGACGAGATCGACCGGGTCTTCAAGACCAACCTGTACGCGCTGCTGTGGATCACGCAGTCGGCGCTGACGCACCTGGGCGAAGGGGCGAGCATCATCAACAACTCGTCCATCCAGGCCTACCAGCCGTCGTCGTCGCTGCTCGACTACGCGTCGACCAAGGCGGCCATCAACAACCTCACGGTGAACCTCGCCGCCGAGCTCGGCCCGCGCGGGATCCGCGTGAACGCCGTGGCGCCCGGGCCCATCTGGACCCCGCTGCAGCCGGCCACGCAGCCGGAGGAGAAGCTGGAGAAGTTCGGCCAGGACGCGCCGCTCGGCCGCGCGGGCCAGCCGGCGGAGGTCGCGCCCGCGTTCGTGTTCCTCGCCTCGCCGCGGGACGCGAGCTACGTCTCCGGCACGGTGCTCGGGGTCACGGGCGGCAAGCCGGTCTTCTGACGAGTCCGCTGGTGAGCCTGTCGAAGCCCCGCAACCCGCTGGTTGAGCCTGTCGAAGCCCCGCGACCCGCTGGTTGAGCCTGTCGAAACCTGGTCACCCGCTGGTTGAGCCTGTCGAAACCTGGTCACCGGCGCACGCCCGCGCTATTGTGCAGGAGCCCGAACAAACCTGGTCCCGGGTGCGCCCGGAGGAAGCAACGAGGCTCCCGATGAGACATCGACCGTCCCCGCGCCGCCATGGCGCCCTCATGCTCGTCGCGGCGGCCGCCGTCGTCGGGCTGACCGCAGGCGCGGCGTCTGCGGTGCCCGCGACTCCGTCGTCCCCGCCCACCGGGTCGTCCGGCCACGACGCCGACGGCGTCAACGGCTTCACGACGCTCGGCTACTTCCCCGGCTGGGGCCCGTCCGACTCCCACGACTACGAGGTGGCCGACCTCGTGCGCACCGGAGCGGCCGCGGACCTCACGCACCTCAACTACGCGTTCGGCAACGTCACGAGCGACCTCGTGTGCGACATCACGGACGCCCAGGGGGCCGAGGGCCCGGAGGGCGACCCGGAGAACGACTACCTGCGCCTCGTCGGGGCAGCCGACTCGGTCGACGGCGTGGCCGACGCCGCCGACCAGGCGCTCGCGGGTAACTTCAACCAGCTCCGCAAGCTCAAGGAGATCTACCCGGACCTGAAGATCCTGCTGTCGATCGGCGGCTGGACCTGGTCGGACCACTTCTCCGAGGCCGCGCTCACCGCCGAGAGCCGCGAGCGGCTCGTCGACTCCTGCATCGATCTCTACCTCGACGGCGACCTGCCCGCCGTCGGCGCGCAGGGCGGCGCCGGCGCCGCGGCCGGCATCTTCGACGGCTTCGACATCGACTGGGAGTGGCCCGCCGCCACGGGCGAGCACCCGAGCCAGCACCCCGACGTCGACCAGGAGAACTTCCTGTCCCTCATGGAGTTGTTCCGCGCCGAGCTCGACGAGAGGGCCGCCGCGACCGGCGAGGACTACGAGCTCACCGGGTTCGCCCCCGCGGGCTGGGAGCCCCGCACCAGCGGCGGCTGGGTCGACCCGCGGCTGGCCGCCGTCGTCGACCACCTCAATGTGCAGGGCTACGACTACCACGGCACCTGGGTGGCGGACCGCACCGGCCACCAGGGCAACCTGCACCCGTACTCCTGGCCGGACGCGCCGGACCAGGACGCCAACTGGGGCCTGGCCGCCGACGGCCTCCTCGGTGCGTACCGCGCGGCGGGCTACCGCGACGACCAGATCGTGCTCGGCCTCGCTGCCTACGGGCAGGGCTGGTCCGGGGTCGACGACCCGACGCCCGGGGCGCCGGCCGAGGCCGCCGTCGGCATCAAGAACTACTCCGAGCTGCGCACCCTCGGCACCGAGTACTACGACGAGACCGCCGTGGCCGGCTACCGGTACGACGGCGACCAGTGGTGGAGCCTCGACACCCCGCGCTCGGTGACGGCGAAGGCGGAATGGGTCGCGCAGAACGGGTACGGCGGCGCCTACTTCTGGGACATCGCGGGCGACTACCGGAACGAGCTTGGCTCGGCCCTCGCCGACACGCTGCGGGCGGCGACGCCCGGGCCGCTGGTGACGGGCGAGGGGGCCGACCCCTGGTATGCCACCGGCGTCTACACCGAGGGCGACGTCGTCTCCCGCGACGGCGTCGAGTACCGGGCGAAGTGGTGGACCCGCAACCAGGCGCCCGGCAACCCGCACGGGCCGTGGGAGGAGATCGGCCCGCGCGGCACCGCGCCCGCTCCCGCGGCGGCCGAGTGCGCGGCCGACTGGTCCGGAGACACCATCTACCGCAAGGGCGACGTCGTCTCCCGGGCCGGCGTCAACCACACGGCGCTCTGGTACGCCGCCGGGTCGCGACCCGGTGACGACGTGAACGGCCCCTGGGACGCCGGAGCGCCCTGCGCCGGTTGAGCCTGTCGAGCATCGCCGGTTGAGCTTGTCGAAACCGCTGGTTGAGCCTGTCGAAACCAACCTGTCGAACGCCGCTGGGTTGAGCCTGTCGAGACCGGATTTCAGGTCTGCGGCTCCGTTGGGTATCCTCGGACGGCTGGTTCTTCCGGCGAGGTAGCGTGTCCGAGCGGCCTAAGGAGCACGCCTCGAAAGCGTGTGAGGTTCATAGCCTCCGTGGGTTCAAATCCCACCGCTACCGCCACACGAGGGCCCCACCCGCGCAATCATGCGGTCGTGGGGCCCTTCGTCGTTCCCCGCACTCCTTTTTCACTCCGTTTTGCCCACGGCTCGCGGCGCAGGATGAGTTGGACGCGGGTCGGCCGGTGCGGTGAGCTCTCAGAGCTGCGAGGCGGCCTCGTCGTAGAAGGCGAAGAGCTCGTGCAGCGGAACTGGACGACGCGATACCCGGCCCACGTCGCGGCCCTCTTCGCTGAAGGGCGGCGGGTACGCGCTGAACCCCTGATCGAGCGCCACGGCTTCGACGTCGCGTTGCCAGGTGCTCCAGCGCAGATCGGCGAACGTCTCGCCCATCGCTCCGGTCACCACGGCTTCCACAAAGGCCGAGTGTCCGCCACCGAGCCCGTCCCACGTCAATGTGTCCGGACCGAAGTAGCACACCTCGCCTGGAGCCACGCCCAGACCGCCGCCGTCGATGGCAAAGCGGCCCCCCATGACGTCGTACCCGACGAGCAGAGACGAGGGCGGCGCCGGGTTCGTGTCGGGGCTCAGTTGGTTGGCGGTCGCGAGGTCCGGCAGACCGTCTCCTCCTCCACCCAGTAGGCGAAACCACCCGTGGTCGGCGACGATCGCCCCACAGTTGAGGGCGAGCGCGCCGAGAGTCGACCGAGCTGTGACCTGGAGAGCTTCCAGCGTGTGGAGCCCCTGGGCGCGCGAGATGGGTAGAGCCCGCGCGCCGGACGCGGCATCGATGCGTTCGTAGAGGCCGGGCCACGCAGGATCGTCTACGTCGGCGAGCTGAGCGCCACTCAGGAAAGTCATGGCGCCAGTATCGGGCCTGGACACCGCAGCTGATCCTGAGGGATGCGGCGTATTTCACGGGGCATCACCCTTCGCCGCTGCCGCCTGCGTGACCAACCGATCGATGAAGACCCGAAGGTCCGGCGCCACGTGGGTCCGCTTCACGTAGTGCCGCACGGTGGTGCCCTCGTCGGCGTGGCCGAGCAGCGCGGTCGCGTTGGCGATGGTGGTCGAGTTGGCGACCTGCGTGGCGACGGTGCGGCGGAAGTCGTGTGGCGTGACCTTCGTGCCGATGGCGGCCTGGGCGTCGCGGAGCTGGTCGCCATCGGACTCGGCAGCCATGACATCGGCGTCGCCGAGCATGCCGCCGAGCTCTGGCATGAGGGCCGTTTCCCGCTCATCGTCTTCACGGGCGCCAACGCGCCGACGACCATCGAGGTCTGCCCGCGGGGCGAGGCCATGCACTATGCCGAGCGGGCGCACGACCTCGGGGTGCCAGCCGACGCAATCCTCACCGAGACGCGCGCGACGAACACGGGCGAGAACTTCACCCTCACCCGTGAGTTGCTGGGCGGCCTTGGACTCCATCCAGCGTCAGCCACGATCGTCAGCAGGCCGTACCAGCAGCGTCGCGCATTCGCGACAGCCCGCAAGCTCTGGCCGAACTGGATGTTGTTTGCTCAGCCCGGTCACAGGCTCTCGACGGCTACATCGCTTCGATCGGTGACGTCGACCGAGTTCTCAACATGCTAGTCGGCGACACCCAAAGGATCTGGGTCTACGCAGAGGCCGGGTTCGCCGAACCTCAGCCACTCGACAGACGAACGGTCGCCGCCTACGAGCGGCTCGTCAGAGCGGGCTACACCAGTCGTCTCGTCCCCACCGCGCCGTAAAGCGCTGAGTCCACTGCGTTGAAGCCCTTCGAGGCGAAGAGGGTGAATCTTCCGCTCCGTGCGCGACAGTCAGGCCTAGGCCCGTAACCTGGGGCACTGAGGTTTTCTCACCAGCGTGATCGCCGGGTCCCGCGTTGAAGGTTGAGTAGCACGAGTGCTGCGGCGGT
>NZ_JCAIUK010000011.1:0-96414 GCF_059445475.1 Isoptericola sp. Y581
TCGGTCCTTCGTTCGGGTTCGATCCTGGCGTAGACAACCTGGATCAAACCGGACGCGAGGGCCGTTGCGCTACCTGCCCAAACTTGACTCTGACCAGCAACGATGCAGGTCAAGCCATCACATACCCATGGCCAACCCCGAGCCCGTGAATAACGCTCTCACTGCCCCTGGTGAGAACACCTCTGAGACACGTCACCCAGAAACGCGCAAGTCGCGCTGCGCGTTAGTTGCGGGCGTCGTTGAGGTAGGTGAGGACGGCCATGACACGTCGATTGGCGTTGTTGTCGTCGTCGAGGCCGAGTTTGTCGAAGGTCGTGGTGGTGTATTTGCTGATCGCACTCTCGCTGAGGAACAGACGCGCCGCGATGGCGGTATTGGAAAGTCCTTCGGCCATGAGCGCAAGGACGGAACGTTCCCGCTCGGTGAGCTGCGCGAGGTGCGGTGCTGTGGCCGGGCGGGCGAAGAGTTTGGAGACCACGGCGGGGTCGAGGGCGGTGCCGCCCGCGGCGACGCGTTCGAGGGCGTCGATGAACTGGTCGGCCTCGAACACGCTGTCCTTGAGGAGGTATCCGACCCCGCCGGCCTGGTCGGCGAGAAGCTCACGGGCGTAGAGCTGTTCGACGTGCTGAGACAGGATCAGCACGGGGAGCCCCGGAATCTCTTCGCGGGCGCTGAGAGCGGCGGTGAGGCCTTCGTCGGTGTTCGTCGGAGGCATCCGTACGTCAACGATCGCGACATCTGGGCGGTGCGTGAGCAACGCATCCAGGGTCTCGGGCCCGGTCGCTGCGGTCGCGACCACGTCGTGCCCGTAGGCCTCGAGTAGGCGGACGACGCCATCGCGCAGGAGGTAGAGGTCTTCGGCTACAACGATACGCATGGCACCACCATCCTCGTCTGGGTCGGCCCACCGACCGGGCTGGTCACGGTAAGAGTTCCATCGAAAGCGGCGAGCCTTCTGCGGATGCCATCGAGGCCACCCCCGGACTCCACGCTCGCGCCTCCGGAGCCGTTGTCATCGACGTCGATCTCGATCGTCGTGCCCCGATGACGGACCTGGATCTGCACCTGGGCGGTGGGCGCGTACTTGGCGGTGTTGGCGAGCAGCTCGGCGACGCCGAAGTAGAGGGCCGCCTCGATTGGGGCTTCCAGCCGCAACCGGTCGGGGGCATCGATCTGGATGTCCAAGGGGCTGTCGAGGGCGAGCGCGCGGATCGCCTCGACGGCGCCGCGTTCCACGAGTACGGGCGGGTT
This sequence comes from Isoptericola sp. Y581, assembly GCF_059445475.1. NCBI lineage: Bacteria > Bacillati > Actinomycetota > Actinomycetes > Micrococcales > Promicromonosporaceae > Isoptericola > Isoptericola sp. Y581. Next base: position 1,252 of record NZ_JCAIUK010000011.1, read on the forward strand.
GACGCCGCGGACGAGCTCGCGCAGTTCCGTCAGGGAGCTGGAGGTGCCTTTGCGTGCTTCGCGCAGCAGTGTTTTCGCTCGTTCCGGGTCGGTGTCCATGAGCTTCTCCGCGGTCGCCAACGACAAACCCACCGCGACCAGTCGTGCCTGGGCGCCGTCGTGGAGGTCGCGTTCGATCCGGCGGATCTCCGCGGCCTGCGCCGCCGTCGCATCCGCACGCTGCATCTCCAACTCGTGCACCTGCTCGGCCATCACAATGCTGTCCGGCAGTTTCAGCCAACGCACCACCAACGGAGGGGCGATCCGCCAGGCGTAGGGAGCCGTGGCCACCGCTACAACCGCAAGGAGCACGCCGACCGTAATCGTGATTGGTGTCGCATGGGCGAAGGCGATGAGCGCGCCGACGAGAGCTGTGACGGGAATGAGGCACACCGCCCCGGCGGTTAGCGCGGCGATCGGCACCCACCGCACGTCGCGCCAGTAGGCGGGGTCGCCTCCGCGGCGTCGCAGCCGCTGATCGAGCTCCGCATCCCGGCGGGTGCGCTCGTAGGAGTAGCCGTTCCACCACTGCCCGGTAGACAGTTGCACCGGCTCCGGCGCGTTCTCCGGGCGACGATAGCCGTCATCGACCTGGATGCCAGACCAGCGGGCCGTCACCCGTCGGAACGCCGTGCCGAGCGGGCGGGCCAGCACCAGCGTGAGCGGAATGAGGATCATCAGCAGCCCGAACCAGGACCACGGATTACTCCACGACCAGGCCGAACCCAACAGCGCGCTTACGAATGGGAGGACCGTTGCGAGGGCGGGGACGGCCAGGGCGAGGGCGGTGAGCAGCACAGCTCTGACAAATCCGTGCCAGGCAGCAGCCGGCCACGACGCCATCTGTCGCATGTGCTCCCCTTCGTTCCGCTCTACAACCGATTTTAACTGCCCGGCCTGATCCTGTGTCTCGGCGACCGATCGTGCCATCTGCCTCATGCGCCCTTCGGGAAAGCGCTCGTCAGGGGCTGCCGGCGAGTGATGATGGCGACCGCGACCAGCGTCAACGCAGACACGGCCTGGATCGCGGCGTACCAGGTGGGGCAGAGACCGGGGATCAGGTCGACCACGATGATCGCGATCGGCACGATGAGCGTCACAGTCCGCAGCCGGTCGAAATCCTTGCGACTGCCCTTCGCCGCGCGGGTAGCGAGCATCGAGAAGAAGGGGGTGATCGCGAGCAGGATGCCCGCCCGAACCCACATGAACGTGCTCACCTCGCCACCCATAATGGCGATCACAGCCAGCACTGCCAGCACGATCACGCCGACCACACCGTAGATCACAACGCACTTCTTCACCGTGGACGAGGCCTGCTGGACGCCGGCCTCGCTCGCCCGCTGCGCTTGTGCGGAGGCCTCATTGTTGGTGTTCGTCATGTTGCCGGTTCCTCTCGTTGTTGGTATATGCTCAACCTTAGAAAGACCGAAGACCGCGCAGTACAGGCCTAGACGCACCGATAGGTGGGCCTAACCACACTCCTACCGAGGGCAGGATGAGCGCGGGTGCAACCAGTGTCTGAGAAATCAGGCGGCGTTTGGAGGAGCTATCGGCGTAGAAGGGCCTTGAGCGCCAAGACCGCTTGCCGAGGCAGAACTCCGTTGCCGAGGCACCCGAGATCGCAATTACTCCCTGAGCGTCCACACTCGATGTGGCACAGGCACGTTCCACTTGATGAGGGTGCCGCTGGGGGGGTTGAACTGCACTCGACCTCATCGCACGCAGGGACACGAATCGGTGCTCAGGCCCGTAAATACAGGGCAGAACGAGGGTGCGCCTGTGGACAGCTACACCGAGATACGCGCACCCACCTGGTGCTTAGCACCTGGATAGCGCGGAGCAGCGACCAAGCACCTACCAACCGGCGGTTGTCTCAAAAGCTGTAGTTATCTGAGAGGGCTATTCACGGTCACCATCCCAGGCGGTAGAGCTCGAGGTTCGTGACGATGCGGATCACGCGGGGTAGTTCGGCCAGGCGGCCGCGGTATCCGGTGGCGAGGATCTTCCAGTTCTTCAGGTGGGAGATGGTGCGTTCGACGGCGGCGCGGATGGACGCGACCGAGGCGTTCCAGATCTTGGCGAACTCGGTGCGCTCGGCTCCGCGGGCCTTCTTGATCGGGGTGGTCGCGCTGTGGCCGACGTAGCCGGTGTCGCCGATCCACTCCACCTCGTCCAGGACCTTGGTCCAGCCGACGAGGTCGAGGGCGGCCGAGTCGTGCCGTGCGCCTGCCACTGGCGCGGACACGGCGAGCAGGGTGCCGTCGGTGGCGGCGGCGACCTGGATGTTCAGGCACTGCACGTGATGCTTGCCGGAGTAGTTTGTTCGCCCAGTTTCCAGCCGGTTGCCGGTCGGTACATAGGTCCCGTCGACCAGTACGACCCGCCCCCGACAGGCGTCGGCCAGGTCCTGACGGGCCAGGCAGGTGACCTGCTCGATTCGCGGCAGCACGCGCCGGTAGATGCGCGAGACGGTGGCCTGCGAGACGGTGAAGAACTCCCCGACCATCGCCTGGGACAGGTTCGTGCGCAGCAGCGTCAACGCCAGTCGGACCTGGTCACGCAACCCCATGCAGAAGTGCCCCCGCTCGTCCCAGGACCGCCCGGACTCGACCTGGTAGATCCTGGCGACCAGCTCCGTCATCTGGACAGCGTCCAACCCGGTCGTAGACTCGTAGCGCACCGGCTCTCAATCCTCGTCGATGGATGGTGTGGTAACCCCATCGTTGCAGGTCAGAGAGCCGGTGCGCTCTCACCCGGCCGCATCGTCGCGACCCGTTCCGTGAATAGCCCACTTAGGTCCATCACCCCCGCTTTTCTTGCGCTGACCCGCAGCTTTGTTCCTGTAGCTCGTGGACACGTCTGGCCTGGGATGCCCCGGAGGGACTCCTGGACCCACTACCGACCCCCGAGAGATCCGGGGGTACCGGACACACCTTCCGCGCGAACGAGGGTGGTTCCCGTGGCGAGCGTGCGGCGGTCGTTCGGTGAGCACGAGGCTCGCAAGAGCACCAAGACCAAGAAGAGATCATCGCCCGGCGGGCGCGCTACAACGGTCCCGACGGCAGCCGCTACACGCGCCAGTTCGGCGACCGGCTGGCCGCGGAGGCCCGGCTGGTCGCGGAGCGGCGTCTCATCGATCATCACGAGTGGCGTCCCCCGGACCGGCGCGACGTCGTCGTCGAGCGCCTCACGCTCAGCGAGGGGCCGGCCGAGTACATCTCGAGCCGGACGCTGGCGCCGGGCACGCTGTGGGACTCCCGGTGCAGGGAACCTCAGGGGCCAGCGCTGCGATGGCACCTGGTACACGCGATCGAAGAGACCGCGCGGCACGCCGGGCAGGTGGACATCAGCAGGAGCCACCGCATCGTGGCCTCCGGGCCAACCAGCTCCTCGTGCGCAAACGGGTCGAGCGCCGCCCGGATCGCACCGACCCCCCTCGGGGCCGTCGGCCAGGAGGGTCGCGATCGCGTCGGGCAGGGCGTCCGAGGGACTGGAGCCGGGCAGCGTCCCGTCGAGACCGCGGGCGGCCGTCGCCGCCCCTGCGACGCCGGCGGGGCCGTGGACGCGGCCGGAGAACACGGCCGCGCTGATCGCCTCGAGGTAGGTCTCCCGGGCCAGCGGTGATCCCGCCGCGGCCAGGCCGGCGGCGGCGTCCAGCAGGAGCGGGGCCGCCTCGTCGCTCCGGCTGCGCGCGAAGAGCACGCGGGCACGGAGCCTGCTCACCCGGGCGCGGTCCGGCGGGTCGAGCGGGCAGAGATCGGCGACCGTCGCCATCTCCGTCGCACGGTCGGGGGCTGCCGCCGAGAAGTGCGCCTCGGCCGCGGCCAGGGCGCGGCGCCCGCGCCGCCGCGGGTCCGGCGTGAGTTCCGCGGCACGCTCGAGCAGCGCCGCCTCGGCGGCGATGCCGCCGCGTTGCCCGGCGCGGTCCGCCGCCCGCCCCAGGCCGTGCGCGGCCTCCTCGTCGGGCCCGTCGCAGGCCTGCGCGGCGTGCCACGCGCGCCGGTCGGGATCGTGGACCGGGTCGGTGGCCGACGCCAGCGCGCGGTGCACGGCGCGGCGATCCGCGGGGGTGGCGGGCGCGGTAGGCCGCGGACCGGGCGAGCGGGTGGCGGAACCGGACGGACTCCCCGAACTCGATGAGGCCGGCCGCCTTGGCGGGCGCGGCGTCGGGGACGACGCCCAGGTGCTCGGCCGCCCTCAGGAGCAGCCGGGCGTCGCCGACCGGCTCGGCGGCGGCGACCAGCAGGAGGGTCCGGGTCGGGGGCGGAAGTGCTCCCAGGCGCCGGGCGAAGTCCTGCTCGACGCGGTTCGAGACGGAGCCGGGCCCGGTCGCGTCCAGCCCGTAGGCCAGCTCGGCGCCGTTGCGCCCCCGGTCGAGCTCCAGGAGCGCGAGCGGGTTCCCGTGGGTCTCGCCGACGACGAGCCGGTCCCGCACGCGTGCCTCCAGCCGCCCGTCGACGGCCGAATCGAGCAGCTCGCCGGCCGACCGCGGGTCGAGACCCTCGATCCGCAGCTCGTCGAGCCCGGCCATCGCCGTGGCCCCGTCGGGGTCGCGCACGGCGGCCACCATCGCGACGGACTCGGCCAGGAGGCGCCTGGCGACGAACTCGAGCGGCAGGAGCGACGCCTGGTCCAGCCACTGCGCGTTGTCCACGACGACGAGAACGGGCCGTGCCTCCGACGCGCGGGTGAGCAGTGTCAGCCCGACCGGGAACCGGGCGGGCGGCGCTCCCGTCGCCGTCCCGAAGGCCACCTGCAGGGCGTCGCGCTGCGGGTCGGGGAGGCTACTCGCCTCGCCGAGGAACGGCGCGCACAGCTGCTGCAGGCCGGCGTACGCCAGCTCCATGTCCGCCTCGACGCCCAGGGCAGGCCCTCGTCACAGTGACCCCCGACGCCTGGGCGGCCACGTAGTCGAGCAGCAGCGACTTGCCCACGCGGCCCCGCCCCGCAGGACGCGCACCGCCGAGCTCCCGCGGCGGAGGCTCGCGAGCATCTCGTCGAGGGCCGCCCGCTCGCTGCCGCGTCCGACCAGGTGGGGGAGGGGATTCGCGCTCATCGCACCTCCTGGGCCTCGTGGGGAGCGCATCGTCGGTGGCGCCCTCGGGGGCAGATTACCGGCCCGTGTCACGCGCGGCGTCGCCACGCGGTCGAGACTAGGTCAGCAGACGCCTGTCGCAGGAGGAACCGTGTCCACACCCATCCATCAGCTCGCCACCGCGGTGCTCGTGATCGGCACCGGCGGGTCGGGCCTGCGCGCCGCGATCGAGCTCGCCGAGACCGGAGTCGCCGTGCTCGCGGTCGGCAAGCGCCCCGCGCCCGACGCGCACACCTCGCTGGCCGCCGGCGGCATCAACGCCGCCCTGGCCACGACCGACCCCGCCGACACGTGGGAGCAGCACGCCGCCGACACGCTCCAGGAGAGCTATCTCCTGGCCGACCCCCGGACCGTGCAGGTGGTGACGCAGGGGGCGCCGCGGGGGATCGCCGACCTGGAGCGCTACGGCACGCGCTTCGACCGGCAGCCGGACGGGCGGATCGCGCAGCGCTACTTCGGCGCCCACACGTACCGGCGCACCGCCTTCGTGGGCGACTACACGGGGCTCGAGGTGCAGCGCACGCTGGTCCAGCGTGCGGCCGCGCTCGACATCCCGGTGCTGTCCACTGTCTACGTCACCGAGCTGCTGGTGAACGACGGGGTGGTGTTCGGCGCGTACGGGTTCGACCTCGTCGACGGGTCGCGCTATCTGGTGCACGCCGACGCCGTGATCCTCGCGACCGGCGGCCACACGCGTATCTGGCGGCGCACCTCGTCACGACGCGACGAGAACACGGGGGACTCGTTCCGTCTCGCGGCCGACGCCGGAGCCCGGCTGCGCGACGCCGAGCTGGTGCAGTTCCACCCGTCGGGGCTGATCGAGCCCGAGGACGCCGCGGGGACCCTCGTCAGCGAGGCCGCGCGGGGCGAGGGCGGGGTGCTGCTCAACAACCAGGGCGAGCGGTTCATGTCGCGGTACGACCCGGAGCGGATGGAGCTGTCCACCCGCGACCGGGTCGCGCTCGCGTCCTACACGGAGATCAAGGAGGGCCGCGGGACCCGCGCCGGGGGCGTGTGGCTCGACCTGTCCCACCTGCCGCGCGAGACGATCCTCACCCGGCTGCCGCGCGTCCACCAGACCCTCTTGGAGCTGCAGGTGCTGGACGTCACGCGCGACCCGATCGAGGTGGCTCCGACCGCGCACTACTCGATGGGGGGGGTGTGGGTGCGCCCGGAGGACCACAGCACCGACGTGCTCGGGCTCTTCGCCATCGGCGAGGCCTCGAGCGGCCTGCACGGTGCCAACCGGCTCGGGGGGAACTCCCTCATCGAGCTCCTGGTGTACGGCCGGATCACTGGCCGCGCCGCGGCCGCCTACTCCGCGGGTCTGGCGACGCAGCGCCGGTCGCTCGGCGCGGTCCGGGACGCCGAGTCGTCGGTCGACCGGCTGCTCGCCGCCGACGGCGACCAGAACGTGCGCGCGATGCAGCGCAGCGTGCGCGACCTCATGACCGAGCACGCCGGCGTGGTGCGGGACGAGGCGGGGCTGCGCGCCGGCCTGGATGCCCTCGACGAGGTCGAGGACCGGATGACCCGGGCGGGCATCCACATCGACATCAGCGGCTACCAGGACCTCGCGCACGCCTTCGACCTGCGGTCGGCGGCGCTCGCGGCCAGGGCGACCCTGGTGTGCGCGCTGGAGCGTCGGGAGTCGCGCGGGTGCCACAGCAGGTCCGACCATCCCGACCTGGATCCGGAGCTCCAGGTCAACCTGGTGTGGTCCCCGCGCACCGGCGTGCGCCGCGAGGCGCTTCCGCCGATCCCGACCGACATCGCCGAACGCATGCACGACGTCTCCGCCGACGGGAAACTCGTCGAGTAGCGGCCCGGTGTCACGCCCACGCCCGGTGCCCGGTCGTTCAGGACGACGGCGCACGCCGTCCACGGGCACCGGGCGACCACCGCCGCGGTGCGTCCCGGCGACCTCCAGCCGACCTTTCGGACGACCCAGGAAGGACGCCCCCCATGAGCGACCACGTTCTCGAGCCCGGGCTCGAGCCCGAGGCCCAGGCCATGGCCGACGCGACGGCGCAACCGCCCTACTTCTACGAGATGACGCCCCAGGACGCGCGTCAGGTCCTCGCCGTCCAGGCGGAGCCCACACGAAAGCCGGACGTCGAGGAGGAGTGGATCGTCGTGGCCGCCTCCGTCGGCGACGTCCGCGTACGCGTCGTCCGGCCCGTCGGTGCCACCGACCCGCTGCCCGCGGTCCTGTACATCCATGGTGGGGGCTGGGTGCTGGGCGACGCCGGCACGCACGACCGCCTGGTCCGTGCGGCCGCCGTGGCGATCCTGGCCAAGCAGCGGGGCGACGTGACGTTCCCGTGTCACGGCGCCATGAGATCACCGCGTCGCCCCTGCGGGCGGGCCACGCCGGAGGACCTGGCCGGGCTGCCGGAGGCGTTCGTCGTCGTCGACGAGAACGACGTGCTCCGCAACGAGGGCGAGGCCTACGCGCGCAAGCTCGTCCAGGCCGGCGTGCGGACCACGACCGTCCGCTACAACGCGACGATCCACGACTTCATGATGCTCAACCCGCTGCGGCCGTCGGCCGCGTCGTCCGGCGCGATCGCGCAGGCCGTCGACGTCCTCCGTGCGGCACTCCACGCCGGCTGAGGCACCCCCTATGTCCGCGACGTCGTCGCCGGGATCGGCCGGCCCGTCCTGCTGGTCGCGCACACTCCTACGGCGGGATCGTGATCACCGAGGCGGCGGCGCAGAACCCCGACGTCATCGGCCTCGTCTTCGTCCGACGCGATCGCCGTCTCGCGCCCCTACGAGGTCACCGCCGCGATCCTCGAGGCCCTCGGCGCCGACGTCGCCGAGGAAGTCGCTTGACCTGTCGCGACATCTCGCCGATGGAAGGTCGAGGTCCCCACCCCGGGCCGTCGCTCCGGGGCGGGGACCTCTGGTCACGGCGCGGTGTCGGAGCCGCCGCCGTCCGCACCACCGGTGGGCGTCGGGCCGGGCGCCGGCGTGGTCGGGTCGTCGGTGGGCGTCGGATCCGTCGTCGGGTCATCGGTCGGCGTCGGGTCGTCGGTCGGCGTCGGGTCGTCGGTCGGCGTCGGGTCGTCGGTCGGCGTCGGCGTGGAGGTGGGCGTCGAGGTCGGCGTGGGAGTCTCCGTGGGCTTCGGGTCGTCCGTAGGCGTGGGGGTCTCGGTCGGGGTCGTGGTCTCGGTCTGCGTGGGGCGGGACGTCGATCCGGTCGTGGGTTCCGAGGGCGGAGCGGTCGTGGACTGCGTCTCCGTCGGCGTGGGCGACGGGCTGTGCGTGACCGGGGCGACCGGTACTTCGCTCTCGTCGTCGCGCAGGGACCAGAACGCGAACGCCCCTCCAGCGAGGACCAGGACCAGGACGACCACGGCGAGCGCGATCCCCTTCGGGCTGGTGATGAACGCGCGCCACCGGGACTGCTCGGGCTCCGGTTGCTCGGGCTCCGGTTGCTCGGGACCTGGTTGCTCGGGACCTGGTTGCTCGGGACCTGGTTGCTCGGGACCCGGTTGCTCGGATGCCTCCTCCGCCATCGGCCCGGGTGTGTCGCCCGGTGGTGGCGGAGGCGCGCCGACCGCGCCGAGCTGCTGCGTGCGGAGGAGCTCGGTCTCGTCGCCCGCGGCGGCCGCTGCGGCTGCGGCCGCCGCCGCGGCTGCCGTGCCGATGACTGCGGTCCGGTGGGGATCCTCTGCGGCGATCTGGCCCAGCGTCATCGTCTGGTCGGGGCCCGGTTGGTCGGAACCCGAGGTGTCGCCGTGGCTCGCGACCGGCCCCGTGCCGAGCAGTGCCGCTGCGGCCGCGCCCATCGCGTCGGCGGACGTGAACCGTCGGTCCGGGTTCTTGGCCATCGCCCGCGCCACGAATCGGTCCACGACGCCCGGCACCGCGGGCCGGCGTGCCGACGGCGCGGGCACCGGCGCCCCGACGTGGGCCAGCAGGACGTCACCCGGCCTGGCCCGCTCGTACGGCGGATGACCCGTGAGGGCGAAGTACGCCAGCGCCCCGACCGAGTACAGGTCGCTGCGCGCGTCGAGCGGCCTGCCCTGGGCCTGCTCGGGCGACATGTACGCCGCCGAGCCGGCGACGCGTTCGCCATCGCCGTCACCACCACCCGGCGCGGCGAGACCGAGGTCGAGCAGCCCGACCGTCATGGTGCCGTCGTCGTGCCGGTCGACCACGACGTTGCGCGGACTGACGTCGCGGTGCACCAGGCCCGCCGCGTGCACGGCGGTCAGCGCCTCGAGCAGTCCTTGGACCACGGCGAGCGCCTTCGGCCACGGCAGGCCGTCTCCGGCCGCCAGCTCGGAGAGCGGGACGCCGGGGAGCCGCCGCATCAGGAGCCAGGGGACGTTCGCACCCGCGACCTCGTCCTCCCCGGTGTCCAGGACCTTGGCGACTCCCGGGTGGTCCACCGGCGCCGACGCCGCGATCTCACGGGCCAGCGCGGCGCGCGTCGCGTCGTCGTCGACCAGGTGCGGATGGAGGACCTTGACGAGCAGCTCCGGCTCTGTCTCGGCGCCGCCGACTGCGCCGCCGTCTTCGCCGCCCGACGCGGCGCCCGCGGCGCCCGTGGCGTCCGCGGCGTGCAGGCGCGACGCCTCGTAGACGGTGTACGTGCCCCCGGTGCCGAGGATGTCGCCCAGGGCGTACTTCCCACCGAGCACCACGTGCCCGGAGGCCGACTCGCCGGCCGGCTCGTTCCGCGTCATGCGATCGTCCGCTGCTGGAGCGGGGGGTCGAGGTGGGTTCCCGCGCGCGGCGGTGAGGTCGGTGCGGTGATCTCGGTCATTTCAGTCATGGGCCACCACAGGATATGTGGTGGCGGCACGTGCTGCACGGGGCCCGAGCGCGGGGTCGTGACGGACCTGAGGCTCACCGGTGGGATCGTCGGTCTCAGCCCTGGACCAGGCTCGTGAGGGTGGCGTCGCCCAGCTCCCGGTCGGCGAAGACCAGGCGCACCGCGTCCGGCTCCGGGTTGCCCGCGTCCGGCCCGCGCCACGCGACGCGCAGGCCGATCCGCTCGGCGGTGGCCCGCGACGCGACGTTGTGCTCCAGGAGGAACGCGGTGACCGGCACGTCGGGGAGCCGTTCGGCGGCGAGAGCGAGCGCGGCGCGGGATAGCTCGGCCGCGAAGCCCTGACCCTGCTGCTCGGGAGACAGCCGGTAGTAGAGGTTGAGCACGCCGGCCGGGCGCAATCGCAGGCCGCCGATGCCGACGAAGGAGCCGTCGTCCCGGCGCCGCGCCGTCCAGTAGCCGATCCCGTCGCGCTCCCAGTCCGCGGCGAAGGCGCTCACCTGGCCCTCCGTCTTCTCGCGGCTGGCGTGCCGCCCCGAGGGGAAGTGCACCCACACGCGGGGGTCGGCGTGCAGGGCGTACAGCTCGTCGAGGTCGCCGGGAGAGACCGGCGCCAGGTCGAGGCGGTCGGTGGTGCGGTGGTCAGCGGTAGCGGTCGTCACGGCGCGACGGTAGGTCGTGGCACCGACATCCGTCATCCCTCGTCGAGCTCGGCCAGCGCGCTCTCGATCGCGCGGTGGAAGGTGGGGTAGGCGTAGATCATGTGCCGCAGCTCGGCCACCGGCACTCGTGCCTGCACGGCGAGGGTGAGCACGCCGAGGATCTCGCCGCCCGCCGGGCCCGCGGCAGTGGCCCCGACCAGCACACCGGCGTCGGCGTCCTCGACGAGCTTGATCAGCCCCTCGTTCCCCGGGCCGTGCACGAAGCCGCGCGAGGACGCGGCGAGGTCGGTGACGCCCGTGCGCACGGTCAGGCCGGCGTCGCGCGCCGCGGCCTCGGTGAGCCCGACGCCCCCGATCTCCGGGTCGGTGAACGTCACGTGCGGCACCGCCCGGTAGTCGGCGGTCTCGGCGTCCGCCCCCTCCACGCCGAGGATGTCCGCCACGGCGATGCGCGCCTGGTACATCGACACGTGCGTGAACGCGCCGTGCCCGGTGGCGTCGCCCACCGCCCACACGCCGTCGGCCGCGCGCAGGCGCTCGTCGACGGCGATGGTGCGGGCGGAGTCGTCGAGGCCGACGGTCGCGATGCCGAGGGCTCTCAGGTCCGTGCGGCGACCGGCCGCGACCAGCAGCCGCTCGGAGACGAGCTGTGTGCCGTCGTCGAGCGTGAGGGTGAACCCGCCGCCGTCGTGCGTCACCGACGAGACGTTCGCGCCGGTGCGCACCCCGATGCCCTCCGCGGCGAAGCGGGACGCGAGCAGGTCGCTCGCCTCCGGCTCGTCGGCGGCGATCAGCCGCGGCCCGGCCTCCACGACCTCGACGGCGGTGCCGAACCGCGCGAAGACCTGGGCGAGCTCGCAACCGATCGCGCCGCCGCCGAGCACCGTGAGCGACGCGGGCGCCTCGGTGGCGCGCACCGCCTCGCGGTTGGTCCAGAACGGGGTCCCGGCGAGGCCGTCGATCGGCGGGACCGTCGGCTCCGTGCCCGGGTTGAGGAGCACCGCGCGCGTCGCGCGGAACCGGCGCTCGCCGTCGGGCGTGTCCACCGCCACCTCGCCGGGTCCGACGAGGCGCCCGCGTCCGCGCACCACCCGCCCGCCGGCCTTCTGGAGCCGCTCGACGGCGGTCGTGTCGTCCCAGTTGGTCGTCGCCTCGTCGCGCACGCGACGCGCGACAGGCGCCCAGTCGGGCGTCACGTCGGCGCGGCCGGCGAGCGTCGCGACGCGCCGTGCCTCCGCGAGGGCGTCGGACGCGCGGACCATCATCTTGGTGGGGATGCAGCCGTAGTACGGGCACTCGCCCCCGACCAGGCGGGCCTCGACGGCCACCACGTCCAGACCCGCGCGTGCCAGCCGGCCGGCGGCATCCTCGCCTCCGGGTCCCGTGCCGATCACCACGACGTCGACGGTCTCGGTGGCTTCTTCGGTGGTCATCGGTTCTCCTCGCGCACGGGTGGGGTGGCCGCGACGGCGCGGGCCACCGTCAGCGCACCACATCGGACGCGGCATCGCGCGTCGAGCCGGCAGTCTGGCATGCTGTGCCGATGGAGCTGCTCGCCGCCGGCCGCGACGCCGACGTCTTCGCGCTGGACGACGAGCGCGTGCTGCGGCGCTACCGCGACGGCCGCCCGGCCCACGACGATGCCGCGCTGCTCGCCGCCGTGGTGGCGGCGGGCTACCCCGCGCCGGCGGTCCTCGCCGTCGACGGACCCGGCCTCGTCCTCGAACGGCTGGACGGCCCGACGCTCGGGAGCGCGCTGCTCGACGGTCGGTACGACGCCGCCGACGCCGGAGCGTTGCTCGCGTCGTTGCAGGCCCGCCTCCATGCTGTCCCCTGGGACGGCGGCACGCTGCTGCACCTCGACCTGCACCCGCTCAACGTGATCCTCGCCGCGCACGGGCCGGTGGTCATCGACTGGACCAACGCCCGGCCGGGCCCGGCGGGGCTGGACGTCGCGATGACGGCGCTGATCTGCGCGCAGACGGTGCTCTCGCCGGAGCTGGCGACCGGGGTCGAGAGCCCCGCGGGCGACGTCGCGGCGGCCGTCCGGCCGCTGCTCGAAGCCTTCGCGGCAGCATCGGGTTCGGCCTACCGGGACCACATGGACGACGCGGTCGCGATGCGGCGCGCCAACCCCACGATGTCCGCCGCGGAGCTGGCACGCCTGGACGACGCGGCGGCGCTCGCGGTGCGGTCGTCCTCACCGACGTCCTGACCGAGCTCCCGACCGGGCGGTCGCCCGGCGACGCGGGCGACGGGGCGTCGGTGGCGCACGGCAGGATGGTGCCGTGCACGTCGTCCTGACCCGAGAGCGCGACGGCGCGGTCCGCGTGCACCATGGCGCGTCCGTGCCCGGCGCCGTCCTGCCCGGCGCCGTCCTGCCCGGCGCCGTCCTGCCCGACGCCGTCCTGCCCGACGCCGAGCTGCCCGCATCCGAACTGCCGGTCGTGGTGCGCGGGGCCGAGTCGGGGACGGCGACGGGCGCCGGCCCGGTGCCACGCTGGACGTGGGACGACACGTCGGTCTGGTACTCGGGGCTGCTCACGGCCGGCGTGCGCGTCGAGCGGGCCCACGACCTGCGGCTGTGCCACCGGATCCTGCGGCACTCCGTGCTGGCGGCGTCGTCGGCGCTCGCGGCCGCGCCGGCGAGCCCCTGGGACGAGGGTCCCGTGACCGTCGGGCCCCCGGTGCCGGCCGCGAGGGCGCCGCAGCCGGACGCGCTGTTCGACCTGGTCGCCGACACCGCGCCGCGTCCGGGCGCGGGTGGCGGGCCGTCGCCGGACGCCGCCGACCCGCTCGCCGAGCTGGGGGCGCAGGAGGCCGCCGTCGCCGGGTCGGCGGGGTCCGGGCGCCTGCGCCTGCTGCTGGCCGCCGAGTCCGCGGGCGCGCTGGTGGCCGCGGAGATGCGGCACGCCGGGCTGCCGTGGCGTGCCGACGTGCACGACACGATCCTCACCGAGGCCCTCGGCCCCCGACCGCCCGAGGGGCAGCGCCCGGCGCGGCTCGAGGCGCTCGTGGACCGCATCCGGACGGCGCTCGACGCACCGCCCACGCTCAACCCGGACTCCCACCCGGACCTCCTCAAGGCCATGCAGTACGCGGGGGTGGGGGCGAACAGCCTGCGCAAGTGGGAGCTGGAGAAGGTCGACCACCCGGTCGTCGAGCCCTTGCTGGAGTACAAGAACCTCTACCGGCTCCTCACCGCCAACGGCTGGCACTGGCTCGACGCGTGGGTCACGGACGGGCGGTTCCGGCCGGAGTACGTGGTGGGCGGCGTCGTGACCGGCCGGTGGGCCTCCAGCGGCGGCGGGGCCCTGCAGCTGCCGAAGGGGGTCCGTCGCGCGGTCGTGGCCGACCCGGGGTGGCGGCTCGTCGTCGCGGACGCGGCCCAGCTCGAGCCCCGCGTGCTCGCCGGGATGGCCCATGACGAGGCGATGGCCCGCGCGGGCCGGGGCGCCGACCTGTACGCGGGGATCGTCGCGTCGGGGGCCGTCGAGACGCGCGACCTGGCGAAGGTCGGGATGCTCGGCGCGATGTACGGCGGCACGACGGGGGCCAGCGCCCAGGTGCTGCCGAGGCTGGCCAGGGCGTTCCCGCGCGCCGTCGCGCTGGTCGAGGACGCCGCCCGCACGGGGGAGCGGGGCGGCGTCGTCACGACCCGGCTCGGCCGGTCGTCCCCGCCCCCGGGCGAGGCGTGGGACGCCGCGCAGGCCGGCGCGTTCGACACCGACGGGGCGGACGCGGCAGCCCGTGCCCGGTCGTTCACCCGGTCCTGGGGCCGGTTCACCCGCAACTTCGTGGTGCAGGGCACGGCCGCGGAGTGGGCGCTGTGCTGGCTCGCATCGATCCGGCGGCGGCTGTGGGAGCTCGGCCCGGTGCCTGCCGCGGCGGCCGGCCTCGCCCCGGCCCCGTTCGCGGACCGCCCGCACCTGGTGTTCTTCCTGCACGACGAGGTGGTGGTGCACGCCCCGGAGTCGATGGCGAAGGACGTGGCGGACGCGGTGCGCGCGGCGGCGGACGAAGCCGGGCGGCTGCTGTTCGGCGACTTCCCGGTCGACTTCCCGCTCACGGTGGCGGACGTCGAGTCCTACGCCGACGCCAAGTGACGGTTAGGGTCGCGGCATGACCACGAGCGACCCCACCGTGCGCGACGTCGTCGCCGTCCTCGAGGACCTCTATCCGCCGTCGACGGCGGAGGGTTGGGACGCCGTGGGGCTGGTGGTGGGGCACCCGGGCGCGCCGGTGCGCAAGATTCTGTTCGCCGTCGACCCGGTGGCCGACGTCGTCGACGAGGCGATCGCGTGGGGTGCCGACCTGCTGGTCACGCACCACCCGCTCTTCCTGCGGCCCGTGCACTCGGTGGCCGCCACGACCTTCAAGGGTGACATCGTGCACCGCCTGCTGACCGCCGGTTGCGGCCTGTACGTGGCGCACACCAACGCCGACGCAGCGCCGCGCGGCGTCGCGGACGCGCTCGCCGATCTCGTGGGTATCACCGAGCGGCGGCCGCTCGTGGCACGGGAGGGAGACGACGAGCGGGGCATCGGCCGGGTCGGGCGCCTCGCCCAGCCGACGACCCTGGGCGAGTTCGCCCGCCACGTGGCGGAGGTGCTGCCCGCCACCGCCCAGGGGGTGCGGGTGGCCGGGGACCTCGACGCGCGCGTGCGCACCGCCGCCGTCGTGGGCGGGTCGGGGGACTCCCTGTTCGACGCCGTGCGCGCGGCTGCCGTGGACGTCTACGTGACCGCCGACCTGCGGCACCATCCGGCGTCCGAGCTGCGCGAACGAGCGGCCTTCGAGGCCGGGCTCGAGGACGTGCCGCAGGGCGCGGCCGCCGCCACTCCGTTCCTCGTCGACGTCGCCCACTTCGCGAGCGAGTGGCCATGGCTGGCCTATGCCGCCGAGGACGTCGTCGCGCGGCTCTTGGAGCGCGCTGGGGGAGAGCCCGGAGACGGTACGGTGACAACGAGGGTGAGCACGATCGGCACCGACCCATGGACCGCACGGGTGGCGAGCTCTGCTCGCTGAGGCGGCGCGCTGACCCTCACTCACCTGAACGCACGCGAGAGGACCCGCCCGTGGCCACTGCACCGCCCGAGGACCAGCGCCGACTGCTCGAGGTCCAGGCCCTCGACACGCGGTTGCAGCAGCTCGCCCACCAGCGACGTCACCACCCGTCCCTGGCCACCCTCGCCGAGCTGGACAAGCGCATCGCCGACCTGCACGGGTCGCTGGTCGACTCGCGGACGGCCGTGGCCGACCTCGAGCGCGAGGTCGCCAAGGCGGAGGCGGACGTCGCGCAGGTGCGCACGCGCGCCGACCGCGACCAGCAGAAGCTCGACTCGGGTGCCCTGTCGGCCAAGGACTCCCAGGCCCTGGTGAGCGAGCTCGAGTCCCTGACCCGGCGTCAGTCGGTGCTGGAGGACGCGGAGCTCGAGGTCATGGAGCGGCTCGAGGCGCACCAGGGCTCGCTCGCGGAGGTCGAGTCCGCGCACGCGGAGCTCGTGGCCGCCCAGGACAAGGCCCGTGCGGAGCGCGATGCGGCGTGGGCGGAGATCGACGCGGCCGCGGCCGCGGTCCGGGCGGAGCGCGCGACGACGGTCGCCGGGCTCGACGCCGGCCTCGTGACGCTGTACGACCGGCTGCGCACCCAGCTCGGCGGCACGGGAGCGGCGGCCCTGCGCGGCGGCCGGTGCGAGGGCTGCCGGCTGGAGCTCAACTCCGGCGAGCTCGCGGCGGCCAAGGCGGCCCCGCCGGAGCAGGTCGTGCGGTGCGAGGAGTGCGGGCGCATCCTCGTGCGCCAGGTGGACGAGGGCGCGGGGGTCTGATGGCGCGCCCGTCCGGGGCGAGCCCGCTGGCGGGCGCCGAGACGGTGACCGTCGTCCTGGTCCGGCACGGCGTGACGCCGCTGACGGAGGCGCGCGCGTACTCGGGCGGCGGCGTGCCCGGGCCGTCGTTGACCACGCGGGGCCGGACCCAGGCCGCGCAGGCGGCCGACGCCGTGTTCCGGATCGGCAAGGACCTGTGGCCCGACCTGCCGCGGGCCGGCGCCCTCCTGGCGTCGCCGATGGTGCGCACCCTCGAGACGGCGGCCGCGATCGGCCGGCGGATCGGGCAGCACCCGCGTCCCGACGACCGGTTCGCCGAGTGCGTCTTCGGCGAGTGGGAGGGCCTGGGGGCCGACCGGATCGCCGACGGCTGGCCCGACGAGTTCGCGGCGTGGGCCACCACGGGCACGCACCCCGCCCCGGGTGGGGAGTCGTACGCGCACGTGGGCGAGCGCGCCTGGGCGGGCCTGCGCGACGTCGTCGCGGCGAGCGACCCGTCCGCGGCGACCGTCGTCGTCGCGCACACCGTGACCATCCGCTCCCTGGTGGGACGCGCGCTCGCGGCGCCCCCGTCGACGTGGCCGCGGCTGCGCGTGCCGCCGTGCTCGCTCACGGTGCTGCGGCTGGGGCTCGGGGCGGACGACGGCGAGCTCGCCGTCGCGGAGGTCACGACGGTCGGCTTCCCGACCGACGCCTGAGGGCGGTCCCGTGGACCTATCGCTTCGCGTGCTCGGGCGGCGTCGCGAGCGCCAGGTCGACGCCGCGCGTCACCCAGGCGCGGAGTCCGTGGGTCCCCGGCGGGCGTGCGCGTCGCCTCGGAGCCGGCTCAGGACGTGCTCGTCAGGCGATGACGACCTCGAGGGTGCGCGGCCCGCGACGGGTGGCGGGGTCGTGCAGCGTGGCCTCGATCATGCGGTAGCTCAGGCCCGTTCCGACCTCGGTGCCGATGATCTCGCCGTCGAGCTCGCGCGCCGCGTCGAGCAGCTCCTCGGCGCTCGACGGCGCCGGGCCGGGCCGGCGCAGCAGGTGGCCTGTGAGCACACCCCGGGTGTGCTTGGCGTTGTGGGACACGACGGCGCGTTTCCCGTCGGTCTCGCGCACCACGCGGACGGTCACCCAGTCGGCGGCGGACCCGCCGGTGGTGGCCGGCTTCCATGCGGCGAGGTAGGTCGCCGAGCGGCAGTCGACGACGACGTCGCCCGCGGCGCGCGCGTCGAGGGCCGTGGCGAGATGGGGGCGCCAGGCGGTGGCGAGCTTCCCGACGCCGGGCAGGTCCACGCCCATGGACAGCCGGTAGGCCGGGATCCGGTCGGCGGGGGAGACCGCGCCCCACAGGCCGGAGAAGACCCGCACGTCGTGGGTGGCACGCCGCGCGACGTCGCCGTCGAGGTCGGCGAGGCCCGCGGCCGCGTACAGCACGCCGGTGTACACGCGGGCGGCGGGGGCCGCGGGGGAGCCCTTCAGGTCGGCGTTGCGCGCGACCTCGTCGGCGAGGGACGGGCCGACCCCGAGGACCGTCGTCGCGTCGGGGCGGAGGCTGACGGCGGCCAGGGCCTCGGCGACGGCGCGGCGGTGGTGGGTCAGCTCCGCCGCCCCCGTGAGCCCCGCGAGGTCGACGGGTGCGGCGTCGGCGGGCGCGGGGGTCTTGCCCTCGGAGGGCGGCAGACAGATCAGCACCCCGACACTGTAGGCGGCCGCCGGCCCCTCGCCGGCCGGTCGGCGGTGACCTCAGCGGGCGGCGTCGACCGGCTCGTCCCAGCCGACGCGGAAGTCCGTGACCCAGTCGTGGGAGGCGCGGGTGGCGACGCGGCCGACGATCGGCAGGATCACCCGCTCGCGCAGGGCACGCGAGGCGGCATGAGGGATCTTGAGGCTCGACGTGCGCTTCGCCTGCGCCACCAGGCGCTCGACCCTGCGCCGCCGCTGGGCCTCGAAGGCGGCGAAGGCAGCCGCCGGGTCACGCAGGTCGCGCAGCAGGCGCGCGAGCAGGACGCCGTCCTCGATCGCCAGCGACGCGCCCTGGCCGGACGTGGGAGAGATGGCGTGCGCGGCGTCGCCGACAAGGCCGACGGCCCCGCGGTGCCACACCGGCACCTTCGGGAGGTCGAGGGTGTTCCAGGGGCCGAGCGGCGTGGGAGAACCCGCGATGAGGTCGAGCGCGGGCGAGTCGTCGTCCGCGAACAGCCCCGCCAGCTCCGCCCGCCAGGCGTCCGGGGTCCAGGCGGCGAGCTCGGCCGGCGTCGCCGCCGTCGCGCGTGGCACGTTCGCGAACCACCAGACCTCGCCCGGCGCGCGCCGCAGGTACGCGAAGAACGCGCGTCGTCCGAAGACCATCGTGAAGACGCCCGGGTCGGTGTCGACGTCGACGCCCGTCGCGTACCCGCCGGTGTTGAGCAGCCCGGTGTATCGCGGCGCCGGGCAGCCCGGGTCCAGGACCTGTCGGGTGCGCGACCCGAGCCCGTCGGCGCCGACGAGCAGGTCCCCGGTCGCCGTCGTGCCGTCGTCGAACGCGGCGACGACCGTGCCGTCGGGCCGGGTCGAGGCGTCGACGAGGCGCTTGCCGTGCTCGACGACGATCCCGCGGCGCGCGGCCTCGTCGCGCAGGGCCGCGTAGAGGTCCGACCGCCGCACGGTCTGGCTGTGCGGCCCGCCACCGGGTGCGTCCATCGGCAGCCGCGTCAGCAGCCGCCCCGACGCGCCGCGCATCTCCATCCGCGTGGTGTCGAACCCGCCGAGGGACCGGTGGTCGAAGCCCAGCACCCCGAGGGCGTGGACCCCGTTGGGGGCGAGGGTGAGGAAGGCCCCGACGTCGTCAGCCGTCCGGGCGTGCGCCTCGAAGGCGGTGGTCTCGATGCCGGCCTTCTGCAGTGCCATGGCGGTCACGGGTCCGGCGATGCCCGCTCCGATCACGATTGCTCTCACGCCAACACCATAAAATGGCTAACCATAAAATGGCAAGCGTCGAGCCCGCGCTCTAGGCTGAGGCCGTGACCGACCGACCTCGATCGCCGCTGGCGATGGTGCTCCTGGCCCTGCTCGCCGAGGAGCCGATGCACGCCTACCGGATGCAGCGGCTGATCAAGACGCGGCAGAAGGACGCCGTGGTCAACGTCGCGCGCAGCAACAGCGTCTACCAGGCGCTGGAGCGCCTCCGGCGGGACGGGTTGATCGAGGTGCGCGAGAAGGTGGCGGCCGACGTCGCACCGGCGCGCATCGTCTTTGCGCTCACGGACGCGGGGCGGGAGGCGCTGCGTCGCTGGGTCGACGCCGCCCTGGCGAACCAGGCCCGGGAGTTCCCCGAGTTCCGGGCCGTGCTGGCCGTGGTGGCGCTCACGTCGCCGACGGTCGTCGCAGACCGGCTGGCCGAGCGGGCCGATGCCCTCGAGGCCGTGCTCGCGCGGGCGGCCGAGGACGCGGCGACCAGCGCCGCGTGGGGGCTGCCGCGGGTGTTGATGCTGGAGCACGAGCACTTCGTGGCGGTGACCCGCGCCGAGCTCGACTGGGTGCGCGGGGTCGTCGCGGACCTGCGGTCCGGCGCGCTCACCTGGGATCCCGTGCAGATGGTCGAGCAGCGCCCCAGGTTCGAGGGCGTCGCGGCCGGCTGAGCCCCGCCGACGGTGTTCGGCAGCCGGTGTTCGGCAGCCGGTGTCCGGCAGTCGGGTGTTCGGCCGGCGGACGGGCTGGTGACAGTGGCGTCCGTCACCGCTAGCGTCGTCGGGCATGGTCCAGGTGAAGGTCTACGGCAACCGGCGGGTCTGGGGCGAGCGGCGTGCGGAGGTCTCCGACGCGCTGCACGAGGTGCTGGTCGCGGCGTGGCGGATCCCCGAGGACAAGCGGTTCCACCGGTTCCTGCTCCTGGATGACGGCGACCTCGTGGCCCCGCGTTCCGACGCCTATCTGATGATCGAGATCGTTGCCTTCACGGGGCGGTCGCCGGAGGCGAAGCGCGAACTGATCCGTCGCCTGTACGACGACGTCGCGCCGCGGCTCGGGCTGGACGCCGACGACCTGGAGCTCGTCGTCATCGAGTCTCCGGCCGAGAGCTGGGGGATCCGCGGGCGCGCGGGCGACGAGCTGACGCTGAACTACACCGTCGACGTCTGAGCGGGGGCGCACACGCTGGAGCCCACGTAGCGCGTGACCGCGCCGATACCCTGGAGCGCGGCCGAGGCAGCGAGACCACCGTGGGCGCGAGGCCGCACGCGGGGCCGGGGGTCGAGCGCGTGCGCGCGGCACTGGAGCGCCTCGCCGGCGCATAGACTGTGCGGCGCGGACGAGTCGGTCGGACGGTCGCGTCGGCGGCACCCTCGGGTGTCGTCGCCGAGGAACGTCCGGGCTCCGAAGGGCAAGGTGGTGGCTAACAGCCACCCGGGGTGACCCGCGGGACAGTGCCACAGAAATCAGACCGCCTCCGCCGGGAGACCGGCGGCGGTAAGGGTGAAACGGTGGTGTAAGAGACCACCAGCGTGCTCGGCGACGGGCGCGGCTAGGTAAACCCCACCTGGAGCAAGGTCAGACAGGGAGCGTTCGAGGGCGGCCCGCCCGAAGCTTCCGGGTAGATCGCTCGAGCCCTGCGGCAACGCAGGGCCTAGATGGATGACCGTCGCCCGTGCCGGGGCAACCCGGCGCGGGAACAGAACCCGGCGTACAGACCGGCTCGTCCGCTTCACATGGTCTGACCTGTGGTTTTATGTGGCGAGGGATGCCTCAGTCCGCAGAGAGTCCGCAGGAATTTCGGCGGGGGCACTCCGAGGGGTGTCGATCAGAGCCTCTGCCGCGGTGGCACCGTCGTCCCGAGGTGCGAAAGGTCCACGCCACGCAATCTAGGGTTCGCAGTTCATCGCCGCGCCCGGATTACCGAGTCCGCAGGTAGTCCGCAAGAGCCCACGAAACGCCGTCGGGCCTCAGGGCACCCGGCATACAGGCCGGCTCGTCCGCTCTGATGGCCCATCGCGGGCTGATCGTGCTCAGCGCCTCGTCTCGTACCTGTTCAGGACCATCCCGCCATGTGGGCGAATCCACGTACCTCGACCTTCCCGTCGTACGGCAGGAGCCGTCGCTGCCCGGCGCTCTTGTGTGAACGGTACGTAAAGAGTTCCTATGCGGAGTTCCTTCCGCGGGTGTCGCGGTGCTAGCGTGGCGGGCGTCGCGACGACGAGGTCGCGAGTCCGGAACGCAGCGCCCGAGACCGTGGCGCACAGGACGCGGAACGTGGGACGAAGGTGCGGATGTGACTTTCACCAACGAGGCGCAGACCGGGGGCATCGCCCTCGTGGAGCGACCCGACGTCAGTGTGGTGGACATGTGGGGCGAGATCGATATCGCCCTGCGCAACGAGGCGAGCGCGGCCCTTGCCCGTGCTTTCGAGCGTGATCTCCCCGTGGTGGTGGACACCTCGCGCGTGACGTTCATCGACTCGGCGGGTGTCGCCTTCCTCGTCCAGCTCTGCCGCATCGGCAGGGACGAGGGGCTGCGCGTCTCGCTGCACCGACCGCCGCTGGCGGTGCTGGACGTGCTGCGGATGCTCCACCTGGACGTGCCGCCGGATGCGAACGTCGGCCTGGACGGCGAGGCGCCGGCGACCACGCCGGCGGCACCGCACAGCCTCGCGGGCTGACAGCCCCAGTTTCGCGAACAGCGCCTGGTCAGTGATCGCGCCCGCTCGCGGCGAGCGCGGCGGCCCCGACGATCCCGGCACGGTTGCGCAGGGTGGCCGGAATGACGGGGGCGTGCAGGTCGAGCAGCGGCAGGAACCTGTCGTGCTGCTTGCTGATCCCGCCGCCCACCACGATGAGCTCGGGGGACAGGAGCATCTCGACGGTCTCGAAGTAGCGCTGCAGCCGCTTGGCCCAGTGTTGCCACGAGAGGTCCTCGCGCTCGCGGGCGGACTCGGCGGCCCGCGACTCGGCGTCGTGCCCGTCGATCTCCAGGTGACCGAGCTCGGTGTTCGGCACCAGCACGCCGTCCACGAGCAGCGCCGAGCCGATCCCGGTGCCGAGCGTCACGACCAGCACCACCCCGTCGCGCCCCTGCGCGGCGCCGTACCGCTGCTCGCCGACTCCCGCCGCGTCGGCGTCGTTGACAGCCGTGACCTCGCGCCCGGTCGTGTCGTGGACGAGGGCGAGCAGGTCGACGCCCTTCCAGGACTTGTCGAGGTTGGCGATGAACCGCACGACGCCGTGGTCCATCGGGGCGGGGAAGGCCACGCCCACGGGCACGTGCGCGGGCAGGTCGAACGAGTCCACCAGCTCGGCGAGCACGCCGACCACGGCGTCCGGCGTGGACTTCTCGGGGGTCGGGATGCGGCGCCGCTCGTCGGTGAACTCGCCCGTCGCCAGGTCGACCGGTGCCCCCTTGATGCCCGACCCGCCGATGTCGATGCCGAACGCGACCGTGTGCTGCGACGCTGCCTCCACCATGGACCCCATCTTGATGCAGGATCGTCCTATGAGCGACATCAGTCCGGTGCAGTACTGGTACAACACCAAGTCCGGTGAGGTGGAGGAGAGCCGCGACCGTTCGAGCTGGAGCCACCGCATGGGGCCCTACCCGACGCGCGACGCGGCCGAGCACGCCCTCGACTCCGCCGCCCGGCGCAACGACACCTGGGAGGGCGAGGACAAGGACTGGCGCGGCCGCGACTGATCGCGTGGCGTTCCACGGACGAGGGGCGATGAGTTCCCGCGGCCTCTGGCGTCCGACTCGGAGGACGGCTCGGAACTCCCGACTCGACGACGCCAGCCCGGAACGCGATGTGGGGCCGTCCTCAGGGGGCGTCACCACGGAGGGTGACCATGACAGGGACCGTCGAAGCGAACGGTGTCACGCTCGGCGTCGAGCACTTTGGTGACCCGGCGGGGCCGCTGCTCCTTTGCGCGGGCGGTACGACGATGCTCTCCTGGCCCGACACGCTCTGCGAGTCCCTCGCACGCGGCGGGTGTCACGTGGTGCGGTACGACCTGCGCGACTCGGGTGCGTCGACCACCGGCGACCCCGAGGTGCCGGCGTACACGCTGCGCGATCTTGCCGCCGACGCGGCGGCTCTCGCCCGGGAGCTCGACGACCGGCCGGCACACCTGGCGGGCATCGGTGTCGGCGGCATGGTCGCCCAGGTCGCCGCCGTCGAGCACCCGGAGTCGTTCGCGGCGCTGACCCTTGCAGGGACGCGGCCTGTCGCGCCAGGCCCGGTCGATGACGACCTGCCGGACCACGACGCGGCGACCATGGACCGGCTGTTCTCGCTCCCCACGCCCGACTGGTCCGACCGCGACGCGGTGGCGGAGCACGCGGCCGAAAGCGCCGAGATCCTCGGGGACGACCCAGCCGTTGCGCGCGTGGTCGCCGGGCGCACCTGGGACCGCACACCGGGCACGGCGCCCTCCGTGCAGATGGCCAACCAGCTGGGAGCGGTCTTCTCAAGACTCGAGTGCGAGCCGCGCTGGCGTGCACGCCTGACCGAGGTCGCGGTGCCGACACTGGTGGTGCACGGTCGGCACGACCCGTTCTTCCCGGTCGGCAACGGGGAGGCTCTTGCACGCGAGATCCCGGGGGCACGACTGCTCGTCCTCGAGCGCGCATCGACGGCGATCCCGGACGCGGATGCCGGTCGGGTCGCGGCAGCGATGCTCGGTCTCCAGGGCATGCTCGGGGACCCGCACGCCGGAGGCAGGCGGTAGCCGTACCGGTCAGCCCACCTACTGCTCGAAGGAGTGCGCGGCGTCCGGGAACGTGCCGGCGCGGACCTCGTCGGCGTAGTCCTGCGCCGCCTGGCGCAGCAGGTTGCCGACCTCGGCGAACCGGCGGGCGAACCGCGGCGACCAGTCGGTCATCCCGGCCATGTCGGTCCACACGAGCACCTGGCCGTCCACGCTGGGCCCGGCGCCGATCCCGATCGTCGGGATGTGCAGGATCTCGGTGGCGCGTGCCGCGACGTCCACCGGCACCATCTCGAGCACGACGGCGACCGCGCCGGCCTCCTGCACCACGAGCGCGTCCGCGCACAGCACCTCGGCCGCCTCGTCGCCGCGCCCCTGCACGCGGGGCCCGCCCAGGATGTTCTCCGACTGGGGCGTGTAGCCGAGGTGGCCGACCACGGGGATGCCGGCGTCGGTGAGGGCCCGGATCTGGGCGGCCGACCGGCGTCCGCCCTCCAGCTTGACCGCCGCGGCGGTCGTCTCCTTCATGAACCGCACCGCAGTCGCGAGGGCCTGCTCCGGGCCTGCCTCGTACGAGCCGAACGGCAGGTCGACGACGACGAGCGCGTGCTCCGCCGCGCCCGCGACGGCACGGGCGGCGGGGATCATGTCGTCCACCGTGACGGGCAGCGTCGTCGCGTGCCCGTGCATGGTGTTGGCGATCGAGTCGCCCACGAGTAGCAGGTCGAGGCCCGCGGCGTCGAAGAGGCGCGCGGTGACGGCGTCGTACGCCGTGAGCATGGTCAGCCGCTCGCCGCGCTCCTTCGCCTCGGCCAGATGATGGACCCGGACCCGGCGGCGGCGTGTCAGGTCAGCAGCGGGCGAGGGGGCTTCTGCGGTGGAGCCGGTGGGGGCGTCGTGGCCTGGTGTCGCCATGGCCGCTAGCGTATGCCAGTCACGACATCCGCCAGTAACACTTCTCGTGCAGGATGGGGTCCATGGACAGGCAGCAGGAGTTCGTGCTCCGCACGGTCGAGGAGCGCGACATCCGCTTCATCCGACTCTGGTTCACCGACGTGCTCGGCGTGCTGAAGTCGGTGGCGGTCGCCCCGGCCGAGCTCGAGCAGGCGTTCACGGAGGGCATCGGGTTCGACGGCAGCTCCATCGAGGGGCTGACGCGGGTCTACGAGGCGGACATGATCGCCAAGCCGGATCCGACGACGTTCCAGGTGCTTCCCTGGCGCGGGGAGCGGCACGGCACGGGGCGGATGTTCTGCGACATCCTCACGCCCGAGGGCGAACCGTCGCTGGCCGACTCGCGCAACGTGCTGAAGCGGACCCTCGCGAAGGCGAGCGACCGCGGCTTCACCTTCTACACGCACCCCGAGGTGGAGTTCTACCTCTTCAACCAGATCGCCTCGCCGGACGAGCCGCTCGTCCCGGTCGACAACGGCGGGTACTTCGACCACCTGGCGCGCGGCAGCACGCACGACTTCCGCCGGGCGGCCATCACGATGCTCGAGTCGATGGGAATCTCGGTGGAGTTCTCCCACCACGAGGCCGGCCCCGGCCAGAACGAGATCGACCTGCGCTACGCGGACGCGCTCACCACCGCCGACAACCTCATGACCTTCCGCACGGTGGTCAAGGAGGTGGCGCTGGAGCAGGGCGTCTTCGCGTCGTTCATGCCCAAGCCGATGGCCGACCACCCGGGCTCCGGCATGCACACCCACCTGTCGCTGTTCGAGGACGACCACAACGCCTTCCACGAGCCGGGCGCGCAGTTCGAGCTGTCCAAGACGGCGCGGCAGTTCATCGCCGGGCTGCTGGTGCACGCCGCCGAGATCACGGCCGTCACCAACCAGTACGTCAACTCTTACAAGCGGCTGTGGGGCGGCGCGGAGGCGCCGAGCTACATCTCGTGGGGCCACAACAACCGCTCCGCCCTCGTGCGCGTCCCGATGTACAAGCCGGGCAAGGGCAACTCCGCGCGGGTGGAGTACCGGGCGGTCGACTCCGCGGCCAACCCGTACCTGGCGTTCGCCGTGCTCCTCGCCGCCGGCCTCAAGGGGATCGAGGACGGCTACGAGCTGCCCGACGCGTCGGGCGACGACGTGTGGGAGCTCACCGACCGCGAGCGCCGGGCCCTCGGCATCGCGCCGCTGCCGCAGTCCCTCGACGAGGCGATCGAGCTCATGGAGGGGTCCGAGCTGGTCGCGGAGACCCTCGGCGAGCACGTGTACGACTTCGTGCTGCGGAACAAGCGGCAGGAGTGGGACGCCTACCGGGCGCAGGTCACGCCGTACGAGCTGCACCGGTTCCTGCAGTTCCTGTGACGGCCCGGGGCGACATGCTGAGGGTGACGAGGTGCCGCTAGGGTCGCTGGCGTGAGCACGACGTCGGGGGCCGGCAGGCGCGCCACCCTGACGCGCCGGCTGCTGCACGCCGGGTTCGCCGACCTCACGCGGTCGGCCGGGCTGTGGGCCGACGCGGGCCTGCAGGAGGCCCTCGCCACCCCGGAGCACGAGGACGCGGCGCTCGCCGCGCTGGGTGCGTGCGCGGACCCGGACCTCGCGCTGCTGCAGCTGGTGCGCCTGGCCGAGGTGCCTGGTGCGCGGGGGCGGCTGGTCGAGCTGTTCGACGGGGGCGACGCGCAGATCCGCACCCGCACCCGCCTGCTCGCGGTGCTCGGGGCGTCGTCCGCGCTCGGGGACGAGATCGTGCGCCGTCCCGAGCTGCTCGACGTGCTGGCCGAGGACGCCCCCGATCAAGCCTCCGACAAGGCCTCCGGCGGCGACTCCGACAGCGACGACGAGCCCGGCGCGACCCCCGGCCCCGGCGCGACCCCCGGCCCCGACGCGACGCCTGGCCCCGACGAGGTGCGGGCGGCGCTGCTGCGGGCGGTCGGCGCCGACCCCGACGAGGCCGTCCCCGTGGCGGCGCCCCCGGACGCCGAGCCGGGGACCGGCTGGCCGGACCCCGACGCCGGCACGACGACGGACGCGCTGCGCCGTACCTATCGCACCCACCTGCTCGCCCTCGCGGCAGACGACCTGACCGCCGGCGACCCCCTGACCCGGATGCCCGCCGTCGGGGCGGCGCTGGCCGACCTCGCGTCCGCCGCCGTCGAGGCGGCGCTCGCCGTGGCGCGCGCCGCGCTGGACGACCACGGCCGCGGCGTGCGGCTCGCGGTGATCGGGATGGGCAAGACGGGCGGACGGGAGCTCAACTACGTCTCCGACGTCGACGTCGTGTACGTGTGCGAGCCTGGGGAGCTGCCCGACGGCACCCTTCTGGACGAGGAGACGGCGCTCGCCACCGGAGCCCGGCTCGCCGCCGGGCTGCAGCGGGTGTGCTCGAGCACCTCCGCCGAGCCGCCCCTCTGGCCGGTGGACGCCGCCCTGCGGCCGGAGGGCGCGCAGGGGCCGCTGGTGCGCACGCTCGCGAGCCACCAGGCCTACTACGAGCGCTGGGCCGAGACCTGGGAGTACCAGGCGCTGCTCAAGGCGCGGCCCGTCGCCGGGGACGCGGAGCTGGGGCGCGCCTACCGCCAGACCGTGGAGCCGTTCATCTGGTCCGCCGTGCACCGGGAGCACTTCGTCGAGGACTCCCGGGCGATGCGCCGCCGGGTCGAGGACCACGTGCCCGCGGCCGAGGCGGACCGGCAGATCAAGCTGGGCAAGGGCGGCCTGCGGGACGTCGAGTTCACCGTGCAGCTGCTCCAGCTGGTGCACGGGCGGGCCGACCCGCAGATCCGGTCGCCGCACACGCTCGCGGCGCTCGCGGCGCTCGCGGCCGGCGGCTACGTGGGGCGCGAGCATGCCGCGCGGCTGGCGGTCTGCTACCGGTTCCTGCGGTCGCTGGAGCACCGGGTGCAGCTGTACCGGCTGCGGCGCACCCACCTGCTGCCGACCGCGGAGGAGGACCTGCGCCGCCTCGCGCGGTCGCTGGGGATGCGCGCCGAGGGGGCGGCCGGGCTGCTCGAGCGGTGGCGCGCCACGCGCCGCGAGGTGCGCGCGCTGCACGAGGAGGTGTTCTACCGCCCCCTGCTGCCGGCGTCCGCCCAGCTCTCGGACGCGGAGCTGTCGCTGTCCCCCGACGTGGCGGGCGAGCGGTTCGCCGCCGCCGGCTACCGCGACCCGGACGGCGCGCTGCGGCACGTCGCGGCGCTCACCAGCGGCACGTCGCGCCGGGCCGCCCTGCAGCGACAGCTGCTGCCCGTGTTGCTGGGCTGGTTCGCGGAGGGCGCCGACCCCGACGCCGGGCTCCTCGCGTTCCGCAAGCTGTCCGAGGCGCTCGGCACCACGCCTTGGTACCTGCGCCTGCTGCGCGACTCCGAGAACGCGGCCTATCACCTGTCGCAGCTGCTGTCGTCGTCCACCTACCTGGCCGACGCGCTGGCACGGTCGCCCGAGTCGGTGCGCTGGCTGGCCGACACGTCGGGGCTCGAGCCGCGCGGGCCCGGGCGGCTCGCCGCGGAGGCGGACGCGATCCTCACGCGGGCGGACGAGCCGAAGGCCGCGGCGGGCCGCCTCCGGGCGCTGCGCCGCCGGGAGCTCGCCCGCACCGGCGCGGCGGAGGTGCTCGGGCTGCTGGAACCCGTGGGCGCGGCGGCCGCGATCTCGGACGCGGCCGACGTCGTCCTCGTCGGGGGGTTGCGCGTCGCCGAGCACGCCGCACGGACCGAGCTCGGCCTGGGGGCCTCGCCCGAGGACGACCCGACGCGCATGCTCGTGGTCGCGATGGGGCGGCTCGGCGGCCGCGAGATGGGTTATGGCTCGGACGCGGACGTCATGTTCGTGCACGAGCCGCGCCCGGGCGCGGAGCCGAAGGCCGCCCAGGACTTCGCGACGCGCGTCGCGACGCGGCTGCGCGCGCTGCTGTCCGAGGTCGGGCCGGAGCCCGCGCTCCCCGTCGACGCCGATCTGCGCCCGGAGGGGCGGCAGGGCCCACTGGTGCGCACGCTGGACTCCTACGCCGAGTACTACGGCCGCTGGTCCAGCGTCTGGGAGTCGCAGGCGCTGCTGCGCGCCCGCCCGGTGGCCGGCGATGTCGGCGGGCCGGACGCTCTGGGCACCCGGTTCGTGACCCTCGTCGACCCGCTGCGCTACCCGCCGGGTGGCCTCGACGACGCACGGCTCCGTGAGGTGCGGCACATCAAGGCGCGCGTCGAGGCCGAACGGCTCCCGCGCGGCGCCGACCCGGCGCGCCACCTCAAGCTCGGCCGCGGCGGGCTCTCCGACGTCGAGTGGACGGCGCAGCTGCTGCAGCTGCAGCACGCGGCCGACGTCGAGACGCTGCGCACCACGGGCACCGTCGCGGTGCTCGACGGGGCGGTCGCGGCGGGGCTGCTGGACCCGGACGACGCGACCCAGCTGCGCGACGCCTGGGTGCTCGCGTCCCGCCTTCGCTCCGCCGTCGTGCTCTGGTCAGGGCGCACCACGGGGGCGCAGGTGGACCAGCTGCCGCACGACTCCCACGACCTGGCCGGCGTCGCCGGGCTGCTCGGTGACGTCGGCACCGGGGGAGAGCTCGAGGAGCTGTACCTGCGCACCGCCCGCCGGGCCCGCGCCGTGATGGAGCGCGTCTTCTACGGCGAGGACTGACGGCCGAGGTAGTTCCAGTCCTGTCGAGGTAGTGCGAAACGTGCCGAGGTAGTTCGCACCCGGCGGGTGCGGCACGATATGTCCATGCGCAAGCCTCCGACGCCGCCCGCGGGCGCCTCGCCCGCCCGCCCTCTCCCGGCGGGAGCGGTCGCTTGAGCGCCGGGCTGCTGGGCCTGCTCGACGACGTCGCGGCCATCGCGAAGCTCGCTGCGGCCTCGCTGGACGACGTCGGTGCCGCGGCCGGGCGGGCGACGGCGAAGGCGGCGGGCGTGGTGGTCGACGACACGGCGGTGACCCCGCAGTACGTGCACGGCGTCGCGGCCGACCGCGAGATCCCGATCGTCAAGAAGATCGCCTGGGGCTCCATCCGGAACAAGGTGCTGATCATCCTTCCGGTGGCCATGATCCTCAGCCAGTGGGCGCCGTGGCTGCTCACGCCGATCCTCATGCTCGGCGGCACCTACCTCGCGTTCGAGGGCGCGGAGAAGATCTGGGGCCGCCTGAGGGGGAACGAGGGCCACGACAAGCCCGCGGCCGCCGTCGGGCCCGAGGCGGAGAAGACGCTCATCGCCGGCGCGGTGCGCACCGACCTCATCCTCTCGGCCGAGATCATGGTCATCTCGCTCAACGAGGTCGCCGACGAGCCGTTCTTCGCGCGGCTCGTGATCCTGCTCGTCGTGGCGCTGGTCATCACCGTCATCGTCTACGGCGTGGTGGCCCTCATCGTGAAGATGGACGACGTCGGCCTGGCGCTCGCGGGCCGGGCCTCGACGGCCAGCCAACGCATCGGCCGTGGACTCGTCGCGGGCATGCCGAAGGTGCTCGCGGTGGTCTCCGTGGTCGGCACCGTCGCGATGCTGTGGGTCGGCGGGCACATCCTGCTGACCGGTGCCGACGAGCTCGGCTGGCACGGCCTCTACGACATCGTGCACCACCTCGAGGAGGCCGTGGCACACGCCGCGCCCGCGATCGGCGGGTTCCTCGCGTGGCTGGTCAACACGCTGTGCTCCGCCCTGGTGGGGGTCGTCGTCGGTGCCGTGGTCCTCGCGGTGGTTCACCTGCTGCCCTTCGGCAAGAAGCACGACGAGGCCGCCGCGGCGCACTGAGCGCCGTCCGGTCAGTCCTCTGACGCGAGAGTGAGCACGCGCAGGCGGTTTCCGGCGTACCAGGTCGCCGCGACGAACACGCCGACGATCAGGGCGTACGCGAGCCCGAGGCCGACGTTCGCGGTGACCAGGCCGGGCGGTGCGATGGACTCGGTCACCGACAGGGCCCACTGCTGCACGCTGAGGTTGCGGGCGCCCGGCACGAAGCTGCCCACAAGGCTCTCCCACATCAGCGCGTAGAGGAGCCCGATGATCACCGCGTGCCGCGTCAGGATCGACAGCAGCAGGAAGGCCACGCTGTAGACAGCGCCGGCCGCCAGGGCGCCCGCCCCGAACGCGAGCACGGTGCTGACGCCGCCACCGAGGACGGCTGCCGCCAGCATGGTCGGGACGACCGCGAAGACGACCGTCGCGCCGACGGCCACCGCGAGCTTGCTCTGCACGATGGTGTGCCGCGAGACCGGTTTCGACAGCAGGTGGACGATCGACCCGTCGTCGATCTCGGGCGCGATCGCCCCCGTCCCGACGATCAGCCCGAACAGCGGCAGGAACGTCGCGAACGACACCCCTTGCAGGAGGGCGGCGGCGTCCGCGTCGGAGACCGGGACGAGCGCGCGGGTGAGGACCGCGATGCCCACGAGCAGCAGCGCCAGGGCGGCGAGCAGCCACACGCGCCTCCCGCCGAGCATCGCGCGGGCGGTCAGACGGACGATCGTGCTGTTCACGTCGGCGCTCCTCAGCTCTCGACCAGGTAGGAGAACACGCTCTCCAGGGATTCGTCGGCGGGCGTCACCTGGAACAGCCGCACGCCGGCGTCGCGCGCGACGCGGGGCAGGAGGTCGGCGAACCGCAGGAACTCGGCGGCCTGTACCCGCAGGACGTCACGCTCGAGGCCGACGCCCGCCGTCGAGCCGTCCGCGATGAGTGCCGAGGCGAGCGCCCGGTTGTCGCTCGAGGCGATCGTGTACTGGTGCGGTCGGTCGGTCATCAGTCGACGGATCTCGCGGTAGTCGCCGGAGGCGGCGTAGCGCCCGGCGACGACGACCTCGATCTGGTGGGCGAGCTGCTCGACCTCCTCCAAGATGTGGGAACTGAACAGCACGGTGCGCCCCTCGTCGCCCATCGTGCGCAGCAGCTGGATCAGATGCAGGCGCTGGCGCGGGTCCATGCCGTTGAACGGCTCGTCGAGCAGCAGCACCGACGGGTCGTGCACGAGGGCGGACGCCATCTTGATCCGCTGCTTCATCCCCTTGGAGTATTCGCCGACCTTGCGATCCTGCGCGCCTTGCATCTCGACGGCGGCGAGCGCGCGAGCGGCGGCGGCGCCCGGGTCGGGCAGGCCGTGGAGCTCGGCGCTGGCCACGGCCAGCTGTCGGCCGGTGAGGTAGTCGTAGGTGGCCTCGCGCTCGGGGACGACGCCGATGGCACGGTAGACGTCCGGGTTCTTCCAGATCGCCGCGTCGTCGAGGGTCACCGTCCCGGTGGACGGCGGGAGGAAGCCCGCGAGCATGTGGATCAGCGTGGACTTCCCGGCGCCGTTCGGCCCGAGCAGCCCGGTGATGCCCGGGCCGATCGTCATCGTGACGTCGTTGACCGCCACGACGTTGCCGAACCAGCGCGAGCAGGCGTCGATCTTCAGCGTGGCCATCAGAGCCGTACCCTCCGGTAGCGCGCGGACAGGGCCCCGTAGGCCAGCGCGACGACCCCCAGGGTGACGAGGAGGAACGCGAGGCCGGCGGCGTCGCTCGGCGGGCCGGCAGGCGACGACGTCTCGACGCCGAACGCCCAGACCTGCACACCGTCCACGAGGGTCATCGGCGAGAACAGGCCGATCCAGCCGGCGGTGGTCATGTCCCCGGCCTCGAAGCCGACCAGGCCCTGCATGCTGGTGACGATGGCGTAGCTCAGCGCCAGGACGGTCATGATGGCCGCGACGCCGAACCCGCGGCGGGCCGTCAGGGACGCGATCACCAGGCCGATACCCGACAGCACCACCGCGAACAGGACGGCCCCGGCCAGCGCCTGCAGGACCTCGACGGTCTGCGTGCCGGCGTCGAACCCCGCCGCCAGCGCACCCAGGTACATGACCAGGAGCGGCGCCGTGATCAGCAGGAACACCGCAGTAGACAGGCCCGCGAGCTTGGCCCGCACGTAATCGACCCGCTCGAGCGGCCGGGAGAGGTACAGCGGCAGCGTGTGGAACCGCAGGTCGAGCGAGACCGCCTGGGGTGCGGCGACGGCGACGAAGATCGCGACCGCCGCCTGCGTGACCATCGCGTACCGCGTGTACGGCAGCACCGGTTCGGAGATCAGCCCCTGCCCGGCCATGACCACCGAGACCACAGCCAGCACGATCGCCGGGAGGAGCATCACGGTGACCATCGCGAACGGCACGACCTTGGACCGGGGCGCGCGACCCAGCCCGAAGACGCCCCGCAGGGTGTGCGTGTACAGCGCGTAGGCGATCCCGCGCCGGCTGAGCCGCTCGCCGTCGTAATCGCGGTACCCGATGTTGTGGATGACGCCCGCGGGC
Organism: Isoptericola sp. Y581; assembly: GCF_059445475.1. Classification (NCBI taxonomy): domain Bacteria; kingdom Bacillati; phylum Actinomycetota; class Actinomycetes; order Micrococcales; family Promicromonosporaceae; genus Isoptericola; species Isoptericola sp. Y581. Next base: position 34,541 of record NZ_JCAIUK010000011.1, read on the forward strand.
GTCGCCTCAGACTGCGACATGGGTCGCCTCCCCGTCGAAGACCTCCGAGATGTGGTGGCGGCGCGGCTCCAGCCGGACCAGGCCGAGGCCGTGATCGACGACGACGTCGCGGACCAGGTCGTACGTCTCCTCGCCGCGCAACTCGACGACGAGCCGCGGCCCGTCCCGGCCGACCTGCAACCCGGCCGCCGCGAGGGCGGATGCGGCGACGTCGGGGTCGCCGGCGACCTCGACGGCGAGCTGGGCGCTCGCCCGGGTGAAGTCGGCGACCGTCGACGACCGCAGGAGCACGCCGCCGTCGACGATCACGACGTGGTCGCAGATGCGCTCCAGCTCGCCGAGCAGGTGCGAGGTGACGAGGACCGAGATCCCGAAGTCGTCGTAGATGCGCCGGACCAGGCCGAGCATCTCGTCGCGGCCCGCCGGGTCGAGGCCGTTGGTGGGCTCGTCGAGGAAGACGACGTCCGGGTCGTGCACGAGCGCCTGTGCGAGCTTGACGCGCTGCTTCATGCCCGTGGAGTAGCCCCCGATCGGCCGGTAGCGCTCCTCGTAGAGCCCGACGTGCCGCAGGGTGTCGGCCGCGCGCTCGCGGGCCGCGTCGGTCGGCAGGCCGGACATCCGGGCGAGATGGACCACCAGCTCGGTGGCCGACACGTCGGCGGGCAGGCAGTCGTGCTCGGGCATGTACCCGACCCGGCTGCGCAGCGCTGCGCCGTCGTCGCGGATGTCGTGACCGAGGACCCGGGCGCTGCCCGACGTCGCGTCGGAGAGCCCCAGCAGGATCTTGATCAGCGTGGACTTGCCCGCGCCGTTGGCGCCCACCAGGCCGGTGACACCGTCGCCGATCTCGAGCGTGAGGTCGTCGAGCGCGGTGACGCGGGGATAGCGCTTCGTGAGCTGCTGTGTCGTGATGACTGGCACGGCACCGACCGTATGCCCGTGACAGGTCGTCGGGAACCCGTGGAGCAACAGTTCAGGGGGAACTCAGGGTGAACCCCGGACGACATGGGTCCTGGGATGCAACCTCGGCGCCCTCGCCGGGGGCGTGTGGCTCGCGCGGCTCCGTCCGTTCGTGCCACCAGGGCGAGCAGGGGCCTCGTCGGTGGTTGCTCAGCACCCGTCGTACGACGCCGAAGAGGCACGGGCGGGCGTCCTCTCCGAGCGGTATCTCGTTCACCCGTCGCCACGCGATCAGGTACGCCTCGGCCACCACATCAGCGGCATCGGAGCGTCGATGCCGTTAACTCACTCGGTCTCGCTGGCCGGATGTAGGACCACCCACAGGTGGCCGTCGGGGTCGGTGAACGTGCCGGTGTAGCCCCATGCGCGCTGCGTTGGGGGGCTCGTGATCGTCGCGCCCCCTCTCGTCGCAGCGCGAACCAGGTCGTCCATTGCCTCGGTCGAGCCGACCGCGATGCCGAGGAGGCACTCGGCGGCGCCCGGGGCGGCGGTGGTCCGCCCTGAGGTTGCCCCGGGGTCTCGAGCCCCAGCCCGCACGAAGGCATACGCGCGCTGACGGCTCTCGGTGGGCAGGGCGACAGTGAGATCGAAGGTGCTCATCTCGTGCCGACGGAGTTCGCGGGCGCAGCTCATCGGTTGGTGGACTGGGTGAACCCGCGGTCGTCCGGCTACGGGGCGACGGCGACCGCGCGATCGCCCTCGCGCAGCGCCACCTTGTTGACCTTGCCGGACGCGTTCGTCGGGATCTCCTCGACGACGCGGATCGCCTTGGGCTGCTTGTAGCGGGCGAGGGTGTCGCCGAGCCAGCCCTGCAGCTCCTCGAGCTCGAGGGACTCGCCCGGGTGCAGGACCACCGCCGCGACGGGCACCTCGCCCCAGCGCTCGTCGGGCCGGCCGTAGACGGCCGCACCGAGGATCTTGGGGTGGGCGAAGAGGGCGTTCTCGACCTCGGCGCAGTACACGTTCTCCCCGCCCGAGATGATCATGTCCTTGAGCCGGTCGACGACCCAGACGAAGCCGTCCTCGTCCTGGCGCACGAGGTCGCCCGAGTGGAACCAGCCGCCGTCGAACGCCGCCGCCGTCTCGGCGGGCTTGCGCCAGTAGCCGTGCATCAGGCTCGGCCCCCGGTAGACGATCTCGCCGACCGTCCCCGGCGCGACGTCGCGGAGCGCGGCGTCGACGATCCGGGTCTCGAGCGTGGGGACCGGGCGCCCGACCGACCCCAGCTTGCGCAGCGCGTCGCCGCCACGCAGCGCGCAGGTGATGGGAGAGAGCTCGGTCTGGCCGAACACGGCGACGTTGAGGGCGTCGGGGAAGGTCTCGGTCATCGTGCGCAGCAGCGTGTCCGACGCCGGCGCCGCCCCCCAGCTGATGACCCGCAGGCGCAGGTCGCGCTCGCGGATCCCCGGTACGGCGCAGATCGCCTGCCACTGCTGCGGCACATTGAAGACGATGGTGGCCTTCTCCCGCTCCCACGCGTCGACGAGCGCCCGAGGGTCGAAGGCGCCGAGCGGGTGGATGACGGTCGGGATGCCCACCACGAAGTTCGAGGCGATCGAGCCCAGTCCCGCGATGTGGAACAGGGGGGCGGTGAGGAAGGCGACGTCCGACTCGTCGAAGATCTCGTTGACGCGGATGACGGTGAGGGACTGCGCCGCCATGTTGACGTGGTCGAGCATCGCGCCCTTGGGCCTCCCGGTGGTGCCCGAGGTGTACATGATCAGGCAGGTCGTGTCCTCGGGGACGTCCGGGGCGACGAAGCCGTCCGGCGCCTCGGCCAGCAGGTCAGCGATGCTCTCCTGCCCGTCCGCGGCCTCGCCCACCACGACGACGCGCTCGAGGCGGTCGGTGAGCTGGCCCGCCGCGGCGACGAGCGGCGCCAGCGGCTGGTCGACGACGATGACGTCCGCGTCCGCGTCGTCGATGATGTAGGCGACCTCGGCGGGGGAGAGCCGCAGGTTCACGGGGACGGCGATCGCGCCGAGGCGGTTGATCGCGAACACGGTCTCGATCACGAGGGGGTGGTTGAAGGTCAGTAGCAGCACTCGGTCGCCGAAGCCGACGCCCCGACGCCGCAGCGCCGCGGCGAGGACGTCCATGTGCCGCGCGGCGTCGGCCCAGGTGGTCACCTCGTCCTCGAACTTGAACGCGGTCGCGTCCGGCGTCGTCGCGGCGTGGATCAGGACCTGGTTCATCCAGTGGTTGCGTCGGATCCCCGGCGGGATGGTGCCCGTGGAGTCGCTCATGGCATGCACCTCTTCGTACGTGAGCCCTGTCGGGGCGGGCACCGTCGCCTCGCCCCGTCCGTTCTGCGGCCGCCCGGGGACGGCCGGGCATCATGTTACTCGTGATTCACATCGTGGTGCCAGAGCCCGAGAGGGTGAGCCGGCACTAGGGTGAACGGCGTGAGCGAGGCGAGCACGGTGGACCCCGTCAGGCGGCGTCCGCGCGACCGCCGCCGCACCATCGAGGCGGCCGCCGCAGTCGCGTTCGCGGAGCACGGGTACCACGGCGTCGCGATGCAGGACGTCGCCGACGCCGTGGGGATCACGGCGGCGGCGCTGTACCGGCACTTCGACAACAAGTACGAGCTGTTCCGCGAGATCGCCATGGGCCTCGCCGCGCAGCTCGCCGCGGCGACGCACGACGTCGAGGCGGGGGCGGACCGGACGCCGGAGTCGGCGCTCGACGAGGTGCAGGCCCTCCTCGACGCCGTGGCCGGCGAGACGATCGCGATGCGGGCCACGGGCAACATCTATCGCTGGGAGAGCCGCTACCTGCGGCCCGCGGACCGGCGCGCCCTCGGTGCCCAGTTCGCGGCGCTGCGGCGGCGGCTGGCGGAACCCGCCGCCACGCTGCGGCCGGACCTGGACCCCGAGACGCTGGACCTCGTCGCGCTCGCCGCCCTGAGCGTGATCGCCAGCGTCACGACGCACCGCACCGCGATGGCCGCGGGGACCCTGCGGGTGCTGCTGCGCGACGGGGCGCTACGCGTGCTGTCGCGCACGCAGGGGCCGGCCCCGTCCGCCGGGCCCGGCGAGCCGAGCGCCGCGCCGGTGGCGAGCCGGCGGCGGGACCAGCTTGCCCAGGCGGGCATCGCGGCGTTCGCGCTGCGCGGCTACCACGAGGCGTCGATCGAGGAGATCGCGGCGGCGGTGGGGATCACGCCGTCCGGCGTCTACCGCCACTTCAGCGGCAAGTCGGAGATCCTGCGCACCGCGTGCGAGCGCGCCGCGGCGACGCTCGACGCCGCGGCGGAGGACGCGTTGAGCCGTCCGGAGCCGCGCGAGGCACTCCGCCTCCTCGAGGCCGCGTACGTCCGCTTCGCGGTGGAGGACCGCGACCTGATGGACGTGTACACGGCGGACGTCGGCGCGCTCGACGCCGAGGACCAGCGCCGGCTCCGCCGGCTGCAGCGGGCGCACGTCGACGACTGGGTCGAGCTCCTCGGCCGGGTTCGCCCGGACCTCGACCCGCGAGAGCTGCGGTTCCTCGTGCACGCCGGCTTCAACGTGGTCGCCGACCTGAGCGTCGCGCTCCGTCGCTCCCCGGCGCCCGCCGCCAAGGAGTGGATCGAGGCCGTCCTCGAGACGGTCCTGGGCGTCTAGCGTCGCGGCGCCTTCGACCGCCCGTGCAGCATCGGGATCAGCCGGGCGACCAGGCGCATGTCCTTGTCGGTGCGGTTCATGGTCAGCAGGTTCAGCGCCGGCTTGCGCGTCTGCTTCGCCACCGACTTGACCGTGCTGAACTCCCGGAGGCCGTCCGCGCCGTGGATGCGGCCGAAGCCCGACTCCTTGACCCCGCCGAACGGGAGCGCCGCGACGCCGGCGAACCCGAGCACGGAGTTGATGGTCACGACGCCGGCACGCAGGGCAGCGGCCGCTCTCTCGGCCGCCTTGGCGTCCTTCGTGAAGACCGCCGCGCCGAGGCCGTACGGCGTCGCGTTCGCGCGCTCGACCCCCTCGTCGAGGGAGGCGACGCCGTTGATGACGACGAGCGGGCCGAACGTCTCGGAGCGCACCGCCTCGGAGTGCTCGTCGACGTCGGTGACCACGACCGGGCCGATCACGCGGCCGTGGAAGCTCTCCGGGCCCCCGAACGCGGCCGTCCCCGACTGCAGGGCGTCGTCGACGTGCCGGCGGACCACGTCCACCTGGGCGGGGAGCGTCATGGGCCCGTACTGCGCGTCGGGGCCCTCGGTGCGCAGCTGCTCCGCGAGGCCGACGACGCGGGACACGAGCGCGTCGCGCACCGAGTCGACCACGTAGACGCGTTCGACCCCTACGCAGGTCTGGCCGGCGTTGCCCATGGAGCCGAAGACGATGAAGTCGGCCGCCGCGTCGAGGTCGGCGTCCGCCGCGACGAGCATCGCGTCCTTGCCGCCGCACTCGGCCACGATCGGGGTGAGTCGATGCGCGGCGGCAGCCATCACCTTCTTCGCGGTGGCAGTCGAGCCGGTGAAGGCGATCTTGTCGACGTCGGAGCCGACGAGCGCCGCTCCGGCCGCCCCGTCGCCCGGCACGGCGACGAGCACGTCGTGGCCCACGGCCTCCTCCCAGCGCTCGGCGAGCCAGACGGCCGGGCCGGGGGTCAGCTCGCTGGGCTTGAACACGACCGAGTTGCCCGCGGCGAGCGCATAGGAGATCGAGCCCATCGGGGTGTACAGCGGGTAGTTCCACGGCCCGATCACGCCCACGACGCCGTACGGCTCGTAGCCCACGCTGGCGCGCTGGTTGTAGTTGATCAGGCCCGCCTTGACGCGGCGGCGGCGCAGCACGCGCTCGGCGTTCTTCGCAGCCCAGTCGAGGTGGCTCAGGGTGAGCATGACCTCGAGCAGGGCGTCGCCGGCCGGCTTGCCGGTCTCCGCGCTGATGAGCGCCGCGAGCTCGTCGGCGCGCAGCGCGATCCGGGACTTCCAGTGCAGCAGGTGGGCGCGCCGCGCGGCGAACGGCTGCTCGCGCCACCAGCCCGCGCCCGATCGCGCGCGGGCGACCGCGGCGTCGACCTGGGCGGGGCCGGCCACCGGGTAGCTGCCGACGGCCTCGCCGTCGACGGGACTGTGCGTCGTCACCTGCCCGGCCGGGGAGGTCTGGTCCGCAAGGGTCATCGCCGGGTCTCCTACTCCTCGTCGAGCAGATAAGTGAATCGTGGATCACACACTAGGCCGCACCGCGACCGCGCACAAGGATTTCTCTAATCTCGGTTAGAATCCGGGGATGGACGCGACCGGGACGGATGCGACACCAGCGGCATCGAAGTCGGCATCGAGGTCGGCGTCGAGGTCTGCATCGAAGTCGGCGCAGACACGCCAGCGCATTCTGGACGCGGCGGCGGAGGTGCTGTCGCGCAAGGGCTACGCGGGGACGCGGCTCGCGGACGTCGCCGCGGCGGCCGGCGTGCAGGCGCCGGCGATCTACTACTACTTCGCCTCACGCGACGAGCTCGTGGAGGAGGTGATGTGGGAGGGCGCGCACCGGGTGCGGCTCCACGTCGAGGAGACCCTCGACGCGCTGCCGGCCGACACCACGCCCATGGACCGGCTCGTCGTGGCCGTCGACGCCCACCTGCGTTACGAGCTGCAGGTGTCGGACTACGCCACGGCGTCGGTCCGCAACGCGGGTCACGTCCCCGAGCAGCTGCGCGTCCGCCCGGCCGCCGAGGAGGCGCTGTACAGCCGGCTGTGGCGCGACCTGTTCGTCGCCGCCCAGCAGGCGGGCGAGGTGCGCGCCGACCTCGACATCAACATCTTCCGGCTGCTGCTGCTGGGGGCGATGAACTGGGTGGTCGAGTGGTGGAACCCGCGCACCCGGTCGCTCGACGAGCTGGTGGCGACCGCGCAGGGCATGGTCAGGCACGGAGCCGGGGTGGGCTGACCAGCCCGAGCCGCGCCCGCAGCACCGCCTCCGCCTCGGCGACGGTGCGCCGCACGACCTCACCGGCCGTGGGGACGTCGTGGATGAGGCCCTGCGCGAGGCCGACGCTCCAGATCCCCGCGTCGAGGTCACCGTCCTCGAACACCGTGCGACCACGCGCGCCGGCGACGAGCGCGCGGACGTCGTCGAACCCGCCGCCGCGCTCGAGGATCTCGACCACCTCGTCGCTGACGGCGTTCTTCGCGACCCGCGCCGTGTTTCTCAGCGGACGGAAGATGAGGTGGGTGTCCCGCTCGGAGGCCTCGACGATCCGTTGCTTGACGACGGGCGAGACCGGGGACTCCGCCGTGCACATGAACCGCGACCCCATGGTGACGCCGTCGGCGCCGAGCGCCAGGGCCGCCGCGAGGCCGCGACCGTCCGCGAAGCCGCCGCAGGCGAGGAAGGGGATCGAGAGGCGGTCGGCGGCGGCCGGGACCAGCACCAGCCCGGGCACGTCGTCCTCGCCGGGATGGCCGGCGCACTCGAACCCGTCGATCGACACGGCCGTCACCCCGACGGCCTGGGCCTTGAGCGCGTGCCGGACGCTGGTGCACTTGTGGATGACCCGCACCCCGTGCTCGCCGAACATCTGCATGTGCGGCTCGGGGTTGGAGCCGGCGGTCTCCACGATGGTGATGCCGGCGTCGACGATCGCGCGACGGTACTCGTCGTACGGCGGCGGGTCGATCGCCGGCAGGATCGTGAGATTGACCCCGAGGGGCTTGTCGGTCAGGCGCCGGGCGCGCTCGATCTCCTTGACCAGGTCGCCCGGGGTGGGCTGGGTGAGGGCCGTGATGATCCCCAGCCCGCCGGCCTCCGAGACCGCGGCGGCCAGCTCCGCCCGGCCGACCCACATCATGCCGCCCTGGACGATCGGATGCTCGATCCCGAACGCCTCGGTGAAGCGTGTTGCGAACATCGGTCCCCCTACTCGTAGGTCTCGCCGGCGGCGGCCCGCGCCACGAGCGACGACGGCGGCCGGAACCGCTCGCCGTAGGTGTCCGCCAGCTCGTGCGCCCGCGCGACGAAGCCCGCCAGGCCGCCGTCGTACTGGTTGACGTACTGCAGGACGCCGCCGGTCCAGGCGGGGAATCCGATGCCGTAGATCGAGCCGATGTTGGCGTCGGCGACGGAGGTGAGCACGCCGTCGTCGAGGCAGGCGATGGCGTCGAGCGCCTCCGCGAAGAGCATCCGCTCCTGCAGGTCCACCAGCGGGACCTGGGTGCTGCCCGAGCCGAACCTCTCCCGCAGGCCGGGCCAGAGCCCCGTCCGCCGGCCCGACTCGTCGTAGTCGTAGAAGCCGCGGCGGGCCTTGCGGCCCGGGCGGTCCTGGTCGTCGACCATCCAGTCGACCACCGCCTCGGCCGGGTGCTCGACCCAGGTCTTGCCCTCCGCCTCCTCGGCGGACCGGGTCTCGGTCCGGATCTTCTGGGTGAGGGACACGGTGAGCTCGTCGAGGAGCTGCAGGGCCCCCGCGGGATATCCGGCCTGCAGGGCGGCCTGCTCCACGGACGCGGGCTCGACGCCCTCGCCGACGGCGGCGACCGCCTCGTCGATGAACCTGCCGATCACCCGGGACGTGAAGAACCCGCGGGCGTCGTTCACGACGATCGGCGTCTTGCGGATCTGCAGGACGAAGTCGAAGACCTTCGCGAGGACGGCGTCGCTCGTGCGCGCGCCCCGGACGATCTCGACCAGCGGCATCTTGTCGACGGGGGAGAAGAAGTGGATGCCGATGAAGTCCTCGACCCGGTCCACCCCCTCGGCGAGCAGCGAGATCGGGAGCGTGGACGTGTTCGAGCCCAGCACGGCGTCCGGCTCGACGACGTCCTGGATCTCCCGGAACACGCCCTGCTTGAGGTCGGCGGACTCGAAGACCGCCTCGATGACGAGGTCGACGCCCGCGAAGTCGGCGGGGTCGGCGGTGGTGACGATCCGCTCGAGGAGCTCCGCGCTGCGCTCGGGCGTGGTCTTTTCGCGCCGGAGGGCCTTCTCCTCGAGCCGGCGCGCATAGTCCTTGCCCTGCTCGGCTGCCTCCTTCGAGGTGTCCTTGAGCACGACGTCGATGCCGCTGCGGGCCGCCACGTAGGCGATCGAGGCACCCATCATCCCGGCGCCGACGACGCCGAGCTTCGCCGCGCGGAACGTCGGGAACCCCTCGGGCCGGCTGGCGCCGGAGTTGATGGCCTCCAGGTCGAAGAAGAACGCCTTGATCATGTTCTTGGCGACCGCGGTGTGCGTGAGCTGGACCAGGTAGCGGGTCTCGATCGTCGAGGCGGTGTCGAAGTCGACGTACGCCCCCTCGACGGCGGCCGCCATCGCGGCGCGGGGCGCGGGCGTCGGCGCGCCCTTGACCTGCTTGCGCAGCAGCGCCGGCATGGCCGCGAGCGCGGTGGTGAGGGAGGGCGACGTCGGGGAGCCGCCGGGCAGCCGGAAGCCCTTGGCGTCCCACGGCTTGACCGGCGCGGGGTTGGCGGCGATCCACGCCTTGGCGCGGTCGCGGATCTGGGCCGCGGGCGCCATCTCGTCGACGAGGCCGGCCGCGAGCGCGCCCTCGGGCGTGAACCGCGTCGCCGGGAGGATGACGTCGGCCAGGGCCTTCTGCAGCCCGAGCATCCGCACCGTGCGGGTCACGCCGCCGCCGCCGGGCAGCAGCCCGAGCGAGACCTCGGGGAGCCCCAGCCGGATGCCCTCGACGTCGCCGGCCACGATGCGGTGGTGCGTGGCCAGCGCCACCTCGAGGCCGCCGCCCAGCGCCGTGCCGTCGATCGCGGCGACCACGGGCCTGCCCAGCTGCTCGATCCTGCGCAGGAGCGACTTCACGTGCTCGATGTCCGCGGTCTCCGCGGCCGACCGCTCCGGGTCGGCGCTGCGGAGCAGCTCGAGGTCGCCCCCGGCGAACCAGCTCTTCTTCGCCGAGGCGAGGATCACCCCGGAGATCCGGTCGCGCTCGGCCTCCAGGCGTTCCACGCTCGCCTCGAGCGCTGCCCTGAAGTGCGCGTTCATGGTGTTGGCGCTGCGGTCCGGGTCGTCCAAGGTGAGGGTGACGACGCCGTCGTCGTCCACGTCCCACTCGTAGCCGCGGTGCACGTCGGCCCTGTCCTCGATCACGCTCATGGCGTTCCCTTCCTAGAACCGCTCGATGATGGTGGCGATGCCCATGCCGGCCCCGACGCAGAGGGTGGCCAGGCCGCGGCGCAGGTCACGACGCTCCAGCTCGTCGAGCAGCGAGCCGAGGATCATCGCGCCCGTCGCGCCGAGCGGGTGGCCCATGGCGATCGCCCCGCCGTTGACGTTGACCTTGTCGTGCGGGATCCCCAGCTCGCGCTCCCACCGCAGCACGACCGAGGCGAAGGCCTCGTTGAGCTCGAACAGGTCGATGTCGTCGACCGTGAGGCCGGCCCGCGCGAGCGCCTTGCGGGTGGCGGGTGCGGGGCCGGTCAGCATGATGGTCGGCTCGGAGCCCGTCACGGCGGTCGACACGATCCGGGCCCGGGGCGCGAGGCCGAGCCGCTCGCCGGTCTCCCGGCTGCCGACCGTGACGAGCGCCGCGCCGTCGACGATGCCCGACGAGTTGGCGGCCGTGTGCACGTGGTCGATGGCCTCGAGCCAGTGGTACTTCTGCAGGGCCACCGCGTCGTAGCCCGCCTCCGCGCCCGGGATCTCGAACGCCGGCTTGAGGTGGCCCAGGCTCTCGACGGTCGAGCCCGGCCTGCGGTGCTCGTCGTGGTCGAGCACGGTGACGCCGTTGACGTCGCGCACCGGCACGACCGAGCGGGAGAAGCGGCCCTCGCGCCACGCCTCGTCGGCTCGGCGCTGCGACTCGACCGCGTAGGTGTCGACGTCCTCGCGCGAGAGGCCGTCGAGCGTGGCGATGAGGTCGGCGCCGATGCCCTGCGGGACGAAGTAGAGGTCGTAGTTCGTCGTCGGGTCCTGCACGTACGCGCCGCCGTCGGAGCCGATCGGCACGCGGGACATCGACTCGACACCGCCGGCGAGGACGAGGTCCTCGAACCCGCTCGCAACCTTCTGGGCCGCGACGTTGACCGCCTCCAGGCCCGACGCGCAGAACCGGTTGAGCTGAACCCCCGCAACGGTCTCTGGGAGCCCCGCAACCAGCGCCGCCGTCCGCGCGATGTCCCCACCCTGCTCGCCGACGGGCGAGACCACACCGAGCACGATGTCGTCGACGAGCCCAGGGTCCATCGTGGGGTTGCGCTCTTCGAGCGCGTGGATCAGCCCCACGACGAGATCGACGGGCTTGGTGCCGTGGAGGGCGCCGCCACGGTTCTTGCCGCGCGGCGTGCGCACGGCGTCGTAGATGAGTGCCTCGGTCACGGGTTCCTCACAGTCCGAGGCCTCGACCGACGATCTCCTTCATGATCTCGGTCGTGCCTCCGTAGATGGTGGTGATGCGGGCGTCCTCGTAGTCCCGTGCGATGCGGTACTCCCGCATGTAGCCGTAGCCGCCGTGGAGCTGCAGGCAGCGGCCCACGACGTCGACGTACTGCTCCGTCGTCCAGAACTTCGCCGCGGCGGCGTCCTCGGGGCTCAGTGCGCCGGCGTTGTGCCGGGCGAGGCAGCCGTCGATCAGTGCGCGGCTCGCGCGCACCGCGGTGACCATCTCGGCCAGCTCGAAGCGGGTGTTCTGGAACGACCCGATGGGCTGCCCGAACGCGTGTCGCTGCTTGACGTACTCCAGGGTGCGCTCCAGCACCCCCTCGCTGGAGGCCACGGCCGCCGCGGCGATCGAGATGCGCTCCTGCGGGAGGTTGTTCATCAGCCCGGCAAACCCGGTGCCCTCGGCGCCCAGGAGGTTCGCGGCCGGCACGCGCACGCCCTGGAACGCGAGCTCGCTGGTGTCCTGCGCGTGCAGCCCGATCTTGTCGAGCCGGCGACCGCGGGAGAAGCCGGGGGAGTCGGCCGGGATGACCAGGAGGCTCAGGCCGCGGTGGGGGTGCTCCCCGGTCCGGACCGCCGTCACGACGAGGTCGGCGTTCTGGCCGTTCGAGATGAAGATCTTCGAACCGTCGACGACGTAGTCGTCGCCGTCCCGGACCGCTGACGTGCGGATCCCGGCGAGGTCGCTGCCGGTGCCCGGCTCCGACATCGCCACCGCGACGATCGAGTCGCCGGCCGCGATGCCGGGCAGCCAGCGCTGCTTCTGCTCGTCGTTCGTCAGGTCCGTGAAGTAGGGGATGACGATGTCGTTCGACAGGGCGATGCCGGCCATCCCGGAGGACACGGGATGGCGCGCGAGCTCCTCGCCCATCACCGCGTTGAAGCGGAAGTCGTCCGACCCACCGCCGCCGAAGCGCTCCGGGATGCCGAACCCGAGGATCCCCGCCTCGGCCGCCTGCACGAAGAGCTTGCGATCGACGCGGCCCTCCTGCTCCCAGCGGTCGGCGTGGGGGCGGGCGTGCTGCTCGACGAAGGCGCGCACCATCTCGCGGAACTGCTCGTGCTCGTCCTCGTACAGGTCACGCGGCCCGATGATGCCGGTCATGCTGCCTCCGATCGTCCTTGATCTCGACCATCCACTTTTTATATCACATTAGAAACTGTAGCGGCCAGGGCTTGATCTCAGCCTCTTGTCGTGGTGCGATGCCCGAGGATTGAATCTTGGTTAAGCGATCGCGCAAGGGAGCGTGGCATGGGAGACAGGCCCTCTCGACCGGCGGACGACCGGCGCCTTTCCGGCCGGGTGGCGGTCGTCACCGGTGCGAGCCGCGGCATCGGGTATGCGATCGCCCAGCGGTTCGCCGCCGAGGGTGCCTCGCTCGTCCTGACAGCGCGGTCGTCCGACGACCTGGAATCGGCGGCGGCGTCGCTGGGGGAGGCCTCCGTGCGCGTCGTCGCGGGCCGCGCCCAGGACCCCGGGCACCGGCGCGAGGTGATCGAGACGGCCGTGCGCGAGTTCGGCGCGGTGGACGTGCTGGTGAACAACGTGGGCATCAATCCCGTCTACGGTCCCCTCGTCGGCCTGGATCCCGAGGCCGCCCGCAAGGTCCTCGAGGTCAACGTCGTGGGCACGCTGGGCTGGGTGCAGGAGGCGGTCGCGGCCGGTCTCGGCGACCGCGACGGCGGCGCCGTCCTGAACATGTCGTCCGTGACCGGGGACGTCCCGTCCCAGGGCATCGGCTGGTACGGCGTCAGCAAGGCGGCGGTGTCCCACCTGACCGTGACGTTGGCGGCCGAGCTCGGCCCCCGGGTCCGGGTGAACGCGCTCGCCCCGGCCGTGGTCAGGACGCAGTTCGCCCGCGCCCTGTACGAGGGACGCGAGGAGGAGGTGGCCGCGCGCTACCCCCTCGGGCGCCTCGGGCGGCCCGACGACGTGGCGGCCGCCGCCGCGTTCCTCTGCTCCGACGACGCGAGCTGGATCACCGGCCAGGTGCTCACCCTCGACGGTGGGCTCCTGGCCGCGGGGGGCACGGCATGAGCGCCCGCGAGGTCGCCCGGCGCACCCGGCGGTTCGTCCGCGACGTCGTCCTCCCGGCGGAACCGCCCGCCGGGACCGCGCTGGACGCCGCGACCCGGCGCGCGCTGCAGCAGCAGGCGCGTGACGCGGGCGTCTTCGCCCCGCACGTGCCGGCCCGCCTCGGCGGCCTGGGGCTGCGGCTGGGCGAGTGGTCCGAGGTCTTCCAGGAGGCGGGGTACTCACCCATCGGACCGGCGGTGCTGAACTGCATGGCGCCGGACGAGGGAAACATGCTGCTGCTGGAGCGGATCGCGACCGAGGGGCAGCAGGAACGCTTCCTCGCGCCGCTCGCGGCCGGCGAGGCGCGGTCGTGCTTCGCCATGACCGAGCCGCACCCCGGCGCCGGTTCGGACCCGGCCGCGCTGACGACCACCGCGCACCGCGTCGACGGCGGGTGGGTCCTCGACGGGGAGAAGCGATTCATCTCCGGGGCCGAGGAGGCCGACTTCGCCATCGTCATGGCGCGGACGTCGGAGCTCGGGGCCGAGGCCGCGACGATGTTCCTCGTGCGGATGGACGCCCCCGGGGTCGAGATCGGGCACAGCATCCGCACGCTGGAGCGGGCGATCACCGGCGGGCACCCCCACGTCCACCTCACGGGGTGCTTCGTGAGCGAAGCCGACGTGCTCGGCACCCCGGGCGACGGCTTCCGACACGCCCAGGTCCGCCTCGGCCCGGCGCGGCTGACGCACTGCATGCGGTGGCTTGGCCTGGCGCGCCGCGCCCACGACACCGCGCTCGACCGGGTGGGCCACCGCGAGCTGTTCGGCACCCCGCTGGCCGAGCTGGGGATCGCCCAGGGCATGCTCGCCGACTCCGAGATCGACCTCGCCAGCAGTGCGGCGCTCATCGACCGGGCGGCGCGGACGATGGAGGAGGACGCCCGGGCCGGCGCCCAGGCCTCGTCCATCGCGAAGGTGCACTGCTCCGAGGCGGTGGGCCGCGTGGTCGATCGTGCCGTCCAGCTCTGCGGCGGCGACGGGGTCACCCTGGAGCTGCCCCTGGCCGCGTTCCTCGACGAGGTGCGCCCGTTCCGGGTTTACGACGGGTCCAGCGAGACGCACCGCTGGGCGATCGCCCGCCGGGCCGTCGCCCGCAGGCGCCGCGAGGTCGAGGCCGGGGAAGCGGTGCTGGACCGGGCGGAGGGTCGGCGATGAGCGCGCTCGCGACCGCCCCGGACGGCGTCGACGTCGTGCGTCGGCTCGAGGCAGATGCCGCGCCCGCGCGGCCCCCGCTGCTGGTCCTCGAGCCGCTCGAACGCTTCCTCGACGATGCCGGCGTCCGGGCCGGAGAGCTGGCGTGGCGCCGGATCGGGGACGGCCAGGCCAACGTGACGTACGAGCTGCAACGTGGGGGCGAGCGGGTGGTGCTCCGGCGCGGACCGCGTCCGCCCTTCCCGCCCTCGGCCCACGACATGCTCCGGGAGGCGCGCGTGGTCGCGGCCCTCGGCGCCGCCGGGGTCCCCGTCCCGGCCGTGCGCGCGGTCGGCGACGACCCCGCGGTCGTGGGCGCGCCGTTCTACCTCATGGAGCTCGTCGAGGGCGAGGTCGTGACGAGCCGGCTCCCCGGCGGCTTCGACGGGCCGGGTGCCCGCGCCGACCTGGTGCACGCGGCCGTCGACGCCCTCGCCGACCTGCACCAGGTCCCGCTCGAGGGTGAGGTGGCGGAACTCGGGAGGCCCGCCGGGTACCTGGGCCGGCAGGTCCGCCGGTTCGCCCAGCTCTGGCCGCTGAACACCCGGCGCACCGTCCCGCTCGTCGAGGCGCTCGCCGAACGGCTCGAGGCCACCCGGCCGGAGTCGTCGCGCGTCGGCGTCGTGCACGGTGACTACCGCCTGGGGAACATCATGTTCGCCGCCCCCGGGCGCGTGGCCGCCCTCCTGGACTGGGAGATGGCCACGCTCGGCGACCCCCTCGCCGACCTCGGCTACCTCGTCGCGACCTACACCGAGCCGGGCGCGGCGCTGACGCCGATGGACCTCACGCCGGTCACCGCCGAGGCGGGGTTCCCGTCGCGCGCCGACCTCGTCGACCGCTACGCCGCGCGCACCGGCGCCGACGTCGCCGCCCTGCCCTGGTACGAGGCGCTCGCCCTGTGGAAGTCGGCGATCTTCTGCGAGGCGATGTACACCCGCTGGCTCGACGGGCAGCGGCCCGACGACGCCTTCGCCCCGGGGCTCGCCGACGGGGTCCCCGTGCTCGCCGCGGCCGCCGCGCGGGCGCTGTCCCGCCACGAAGGAGGAGACCGATGAAGATCGCCGTCCTGATGAAGGTGGTCCCGGACACCTACGGGGACCGCACGCTGTCCCTCGAGACCGGGCTGGCCGCGCGCACGACCGACGACGCCGTTCTGGACGAGGTCGACGAGCGGGCGCTCGAGGTGGCCCTCGCCCACGCCGACGCGCACCCCGACACCGAGGTCGTGGTGCTCGCCATGGCGCCGGAGCTCGCGCAGAGCAGCCTGCGCAAGGCGCTGGCGATGGGGGCGTCGTCGGCGCTCCAGGTGATCGACGAGCGGCTCGTCGGTGCCGACGTCGTGCTCACGGCGCAGGTCCTCGCCGCGGCGGCGCGGCACGTGGGCTTCGACCTCATCGTGGCCGGCGACGCGTCCACCGACGGCTCCGGGGGAGTGGTGCCCGCCGCCATGGCCGAGATGCTCGCCGTGCCGTGCGCGAGCGCCCTGAACGAGGTGCACGTCACCGAGTCCGAGGTCGCCGGCGTGCGGGTGTCGGACGGCGCCACCCTGCGGGTCTGCGCGCCCCTGCCGGCGATCGTGTCCGTCACCGAGGCGCTGCCCGGCGCCAGGCTGGCCGGCTTCAAGGGGATCATGGCGGCCAAGAAGAAGGCGATCGAGACGGTCTCGGCGTCCGAGCTGGGGGTCGATCCCGACGCCCCCGACGCCGCGCGGTCGATCATGATCGCGATCGCGGAGAGGCCGGCCCGCACGGCCGGCACCACCATCGTCGACTCGGGTGACGCCGGCGAACAGCTGGCGCAGTTCCTCGTCGACAACCGGCTGACGTGAGGGGGACCGTGATGACCGACGTGACCGAAGATCCGATCCTGGTGCTTCTCGACCGAGACCCGGACGGCGGGCTGGCGCGGTCGAGCGCGGGCCTCCTCGCTGCCGCGGCGTCGATCGGCAGCCCGGTGGCGCTCGTCGTCGGGGCGGGGGCCGACGCGCTGGCCGCCGCCGCGGCCGCGCTCGGGGCACGCCGGGTGCTGCTCGCGCCCGCCGCCGAGGACGCGCTGGGGGTGCCGCGCGTGGACGCGCTCCAGGCCGCGGCCGACCGGGTGCGGCCGGCCGGGGTGCTGGTCTCGCACTCCGTCGAGGGGCGTGAGGTGGCCGCGCGCTACGCGGTCAGGTCGCGCTCGGCGCTCGCGGTCGACGCCGTGGGCGTCTCGCGGGACGACCATGGCGTCGCCGCCCACCACTCGGCCTACGGGGGCGCGTACCTCGTCGACTCCGCGGCCACGTTCGGTGCGCTGGTCGTCACCGTCCGCGAGGGGGCGATCGACGACCGGTCCGACGCGGTCGCAGGCGCGGAGGTCGAGGAGCTGGCGTTGACCGCCTCCGGACTCCCGACCGCCACGGTGCTCGACGTCGAACCCGTCCGGTCGAGCTCCACCCGACCCGAGCTGCGCGGGGCCGCCAAGGTCGTCTCGGGCGGCCGGGGCCTGGGCTCGGCGGAGGGCTTTGCCCTGGTCGAGCAGCTCGCCGACGTGCTCGGCGCGGCGGTCGGAGCCTCCCGGGCGGCGGTCGATGCCGGGTTCGTGCCGGCGTCGAGCCAGGTCGGTCAGACGGGGGCGACGGTGTCGCCCCGGCTCTACGTCGCGCTCGGCATCTCCGGCGCGATCCAGCACCGCGCCGGCATGCAGACGGCCCAGACCATCGTGGTGGTCAACAAGGACAAGGACGCGCCCCTGTTCGCCCTCGCGGACTTCGGCATCGTCGGCGACGTGCACGACGTGGTGCCGCGGCTCGTCGCGGCGCTAGAGGCGAGGCGAGAGGGATGACCGCGCCACCGCGACAGGGGCTGCCCCGCCGTCCGGGCGGCCCGCCGTGGCCGCCCGTGGACGAGGCGCGGCCGCCCGCGCCCGTGGTGTCCGTCGAGTCGGCTTCCCGGGCCTCGACAGGGGAGCCTGGGCCGGCGCGCCGTGGCCTTCCCCGTGTCGCCGCGGCGGCCGTGGGCGTTCGGGAGCCCGATGCGACGGACGCGCGGGACCCGAGCGACGGACGGGGCGCGGGCGCGGCCATGCCTGTGCCTCTACCCGTCCCTGGGCATCTGCCGGGGCGGGTCCGTCGCCGTCGGGTGCCGGCGTGGGCGGGGCGTGCCGGGATCGTGGCCGCGGGGGCGGCGGTCCTCCTCGGTGTCGTGGTCCTGCTCGCGCGGTGGTGGGTGGGCACCGACGCCGGGCAGCGCTTCCTCGCCGCGTACCCGGGCACCTCCCCGCTGCCCGAGGGCGCCCCGGTGGGCATCCCGGCGTGGCTCGCGTGGCAACACTTCTTCAACGTCTTCCTCCTCGTCCTGATCGTCCGGACCGGGCTGCAGGTGCGCCGACGGACCAGACCCACGGCGTCCTGGGCGCCGCGGTCGGACCCGCAGGCGCGGATCGGTCTCATGGCCTGGACCCACCAGGCGCTCGACGTGTTCTGGGTCCTCAACGGCGTCGTCTACGTCGTGCTGCTGTTCGCGAGCGGGCAGTGGGTGCGCGTCGTCCCGACCCGCTGGAGCGTGTTCCCCGACGCCGTGTCGGCCGGGTTCCAGTACCTGTCGCTGAGCTGGCCGGCGGAGGACGGCTGGGTGCACTACAACGCCCTGCAGCAGCTCGCCTACTTCGTGACGGTCTTCGTCGCGGCGCCCCTGGCGATCGCCAGCGGCGTGCGGATGAGCGTCTACTGGCGAGCCCGGCCGTCATGGGACCGCGTCGTCCCGATCGGGCTCGCCCGGCGGGTCCACTTCCCGGTGATGCTCTACTTCGTCGCGTTCGCGGTGCTGCACGTCGCGCTCGTGCTCGCGACGGGGGCCCAGCGCAACCTCAACCACATGTACGCCGGCCGGGACGACGCGAGCTGGGTCGGTTTCGTGCTCTTCCTCGTCTCGCTCGTGGTGATCGTCGGCGCGGCCTTCGCCCTGCGACCCGCCGTCGTCGCGCCCGTGGCGCGCCGCTTCGGCACCGTCAGCAGGCGCTGAGCCCGGGGCCGCACCGGCCGACGCCTCCCGCACCCGACCCTCGAGATTCCACCTGCCCGCCCAGTCACGAAGGAGCGACCATGAACGACACCGTCGAGATCAAGAAGGGACTCGCAGGAGTGACGGTCGACCGCACCGCGGTCTCCCAGGTCAACGCCGCGAGCAACTCGTTGCTCTACCGCGGGTACCCCGTGCAGGAGCTGGCCGCGACCGCGTCGTTCGAGGAGGTGGTGCACCTGCTGTGGCACGGCGAGCTGCCGGACGCGGACCAGCTCGAGCGGTTCACGGCCGAGGAGCGGCGCCACCGAGCCCTCGACGAGGACCTCGTGCGCGTGATCGACGGTCTGTCCGCGAGCGCCCACCCGATGGACGTGGTGCGCACCACCGTCAGCATCCTCGGCGGCGACGACCCGGACGCGTGGAGCCACGAGCCGGACGCCGTCCTCGACAAGGCCCTCGTGCTGTATGCGAAGCTCCCGACCGTCGTCGCGCACCTGCAACGACGTCGGCGCGGGCTCCCGGTCGTCCCGCCGCGCGACGACCTGGGGTACGCCGCTAATTTCCTGTGGATGTCGTTCGGTGAGGAGCCGGACGAGGTGGTGCGCAAGGCCTTCGACGTCTCGATGACGCTCTATGCCGAGCACTCCTTCAACGCCTCGACGTTCGCCGCGCGCGTCGTCAGCTCCACGCTGTCCGACTACTACAGCGCGATCGTGGCGGCGATCGGTGCCCTGAAGGGCCCGCTCCACGGCGGGGCGAACGAGGCCGTCATGCACACCTTCGACGAGATCGGCTCGGCCGACGACGTCGCCGGGTGGCTCGACGCCGCGCTGGCGGACAAGCGCAAGATCATGGGCTTCGGGCACCGCGTCTACAAGCGCGGCGACTCGCGGGTGCCCACGATGAAGGCCGCCCTCGACACCTTGGTCGTCCACGACGACCGCCCCGACCTGGCCGAGCTCTACGACGCCCTCGAGGCGGAGTTCGTGAGCCGCAAGGGGATCTATCCCAACCTGGACTACCCGTCCGGCCCGGCGTACCACCTCATCGGCTTCGACACGGAGCTGTTCACCCCGCTCTTCGTCGCCTCGCGGATCGCCGGCTGGACCGCGCACGTCCAGGAGCAGCTCGCGTCCAACGCGCTGATCCGCCCGCTGAGCGCCTACGACGGCGTCGCCGAGCGCCACGTCGAGGGGTACGTGCCCGACGACGCAGCGGTCGCGGCCGCGACACGTCAGGTCGAGCAGGCGGTCTGAGCGAATGACGAAGGCCCGCCCCGCCTGCTGCGGGGCGGGCCTTGGCCAGGGCCCGCAGAGTGGTGTGGCGGTCGGTGATCTGAGCTGAGACATCACACCCGCGACCACGCTAGACCACTTTCTGGGACTCAATTCAAGGCCGGAATCGTGTTACCGGCCCGTACGCGGTTTCGATACGCCAGTGATATCCGCCTGCTCCTACGATTGAGAGCATGCGTGTGCTGGTTGTCGAGGACGAGCGCTACATGGCCGAGGCCATCCGCGAGGGACTGCGCCTGGAAGCGATCGCGGCCGATATCGCCGGGGACGGCGACACCGCCCTGGAGCTGCTCGGCGTCAACACCTATGACATCGCCGTCCTCGACCGCGACGTCCCCGGGCCCTCCGGTGACGAGGTTGCCGAGCGCATCGTCGCGTCCGGCAGCGGCATGCCGATCCTGATGCTCACCGCTGCGGACCGGCTGGACGACAAGGCCTCCGGGTTCGAGCTCGGCGCCGATGACTACCTCACCAAGCCGTTCGCGCTGCGCGAGCTCGTGCTCAGGCTCCGGGCGCTCGACCGCAGGCGTGCCCGCAACAGGCCGCCAGTGTGGGAGCTCGCCGGCCTGCGCCTCGACCGGTTCCGCCGCGAGGTCTACCGGGATGGTCGGTACGTCGCGCTTACCCGGAAGCAGTTCGCGGTGCTCGAAGTCCTCGTGGCTGCCGACGGCGGTGTCATCAGCGCCGAAGAGCTCCTGGAACGGGCTTGGGATGAGAATGCCGACCCGTTCACCAACGCCGTGCGCATCACGGTATCCGCACTGCGCAAGCGGCTCGGCGAACCCTGGGTGATCGCCACGGTGCCTGGCGTCGGCTACCGCATCGACACGCGACCACGCTCCGGGAACGAGGGAGACGAACGTGGATAGGGCGCCTGGGTTGAGCGTTCGCCTCAAGCTCACCTTCAGCTATGCCGGCGTCCTCATGCTCGCCGGCACCGTGCTGCTCGGGGCACTTGCGGTCTTCCTGAGCGACTACCGGGAGAGGGCACAGGACACTGGCGAGGTGGTGATCGCGCCTTCGGGCACCGAACTACTGCGTGACTTCGCGCCGGCGGCCGCCGGCGCGATGGTGTTCCTCCTGGTGTTCGGTCTCGCCGGAGGGTGGATTCTCGCTGGGCGGATGCTGGCCCCGCTGACCCGCATCGCCGATGCCACGCGCACGGCTGCGAAGGGATCCCTCTCTCACCGGATCGAGCTGGATGGGCGCCAGGACGAGTTCCGAGAGCTCGCTGACGCCTTCGACGGCATGCTCGCGCGGCTCGAAGCGCATGTCGCCGAACACCAACGCTTTGCGGCCAACGCCTCCCACGAGCTGCGAACTCCGCTTGCGATTACGCAGACCCTGCTCGACGTCGCTCGGAGCGATCCGAACAGGGAAGACAGCGAGCTCGATGAGCGCCTCCGCGTCGTCAACACCCGAGCGATCGACCTCACCGAAGCGCTGCTCCTACTCAGTCGCACTGACCAGCACTCCTTCGCCCGAGATGACGTCGATTTGTCGCTCGTCGCGGAAGAAGCCACCGAAACGCTCCTCCCGCTCGCAGAGAAGCACGGCGTCGTCATTGAAACCTCGGGGGACATCACCCCGACCTTCGGGTCGCCTGCGCTCCTGCTGCAGTTGACCACGAACCTCCTGCACAACGCGATCGTCCACAACCTGCCCGAATACGGCACCATTCAGGTCAGCACCACTGTCGGTCCCGATGGCGCCGTGCTTACGGTCGAGAACACCGGCGACAAGATCAGCCCGCACGTGGTCTCCACCCTCACCGAGCCGTTCCAGCGCGGCACCGATCGCGTCCGCAGCGACCATGTGGGCGCCGGCCTCGGCCTGGCGATCGCCAAGAGCATCACCCAAGCGCATGACGGAACGCTCTCGCTCAGCCCGCGCGCCGACGGTGGGCTCTGCGCCACGGTACGACTACCCGCGACAGCTCGGCAGGTCTCGTAGGAACGATGTAGGTCGCCCTGGCCGGGTCGTCGAACCGGGCCTGGAGCCGAGCGCTTGTCGCTGGCGCGGGGCCGATTCGACGCACATCGTCTGCGGGAGGGACCGAAGCACCTCGGTCGAGCTGCAGCGCATCCATGCGGGTCGAGCGACACGCTCCGTCGAGTTGTCGACCGGGCACCACCCGTTCGTCTCCCGCCCCGACCTGGTGGTCGATGTGGTCGATCAGGTGCAGGCCTTGCTGCAGCAGGTGTCCAGTCCGCGGACCGTGCCGAGAGCGGTGATCTCCGCCGTGGGCTCCAGCCTACGTATTGTGGCGGCGCCGTTTCGTCGCGGGCTCGATGTGACCGGCCGAGTAGCCACCTGCGGCGACGATGTGGGGTGCTGGTTCGCCTGGCGTCACGATGTTGCGCCGATCAAGATTCCTCGGTGTGCATGAAACCGCTCGAATACGTGCATGGGTAGCGACGCGGAATCTGAGTTGTGGGAGTAGCCCGACGGGTTGTGGAACCGCACTACCCCGTCCTCGACCGCATAGACCAGCACGAGGTGGCCCCCTCGTTGCGGGTCGTGGATGTCGGAGTCGCGAATCTCAGGAGATACCGAGGCGATCATGACCTGCCCAGGTCGCACCTCTCTGCCGGAGACGCCAATCGGCGTCCGCTCGACCAGCTCGCAGTGGAATCCGAACTGTGAGCTGACCCAGGCCATGAACGGCCGGTAGATGAGTCCTTGGACCTTGCCGGAGGGCTCCACCACGTAGCAACCCCAGTCGAGGGCCAGCGCAAGGAGCTCGCCCATCGTCAGCCGGACGTCGGTCCAGCCATGGAGCAGCGACTGCAGACACGCCAGACCGCAGACCTTGCGGGACCAGAACAGGTACTCGTCGACCGAGCGGTATCCGTCGGAGGCCCAGTCGTGCAGCTGCGAGGGATCGGTGCGCGGCAGGAACACCTCCAGCCCCGATCGCTGGGTGCGCTGCATCACCACCACATCGTTGCGCTCCAGATCTCCCCACTGCGAGATGCAACGGAGACTCCGATCACGTGATGGGAAAGTCGAAATAGACATCGGGATGAGGCTCGTTTCTCAGCGTGTAGTGCCACCACTCACAGTCGTACCGATCGAATCCGCAGTCCTCCATGATGGAACGGAGATGCCCACGGTTCTGGGCCTCGATCGGCGTGACTCCTTGAGCTTGATGACGTGAGATCGGGTCCATGAGGTCGTGGTCGCCGCCCATGGAAGCCAGGTCACCGGTGGCAAGGTGAAAGAGCGTCAGGTCGACGGTGCTGCCCCTGCTGTGCCCCGACTTCGCGGCCACATATCCGTCCGTGACCATCTCCGCCCGGTCGATGTTGGGGTAGTGTCGCGGTTTCGTCCGGCCATCTTCTGGTTGCGTCGACCAGCGGATGAAGCAGTCGACTGCGCGTTGGGGGCGATACCCGTCCCAGAGAAGCAGCCCGAAGCCACGTGCGGCTGCCTTCTCGCTCGCCTGCTCCAGGGATGCGCACAGGGACCGAGTGCCGACGATCCGATTCGCGAGATAGCCGTCCACCGGTGCGCCGGTGAAGTTGTCGCAGGTGGCGTACTTGGCATCCCAGCGGACGCCCGGGACCCACTCGTCGACGTAGACGAAACCATCGTTCATTGCTTTTTCCCGAGCAGTGCCGTCGAGAGGAGCCGGTCGATCAGATCAGAGAGCGGCACTCCTGCGGCGGCCATCATCCGCGGGTAGCGGCTGTAAGACGTCATACCAGGCATGGTGTTGACCTCGTTGAGGATCACGCGCCCGTCGTCGGTGAGGAACATGTCGACGCGGGCAAGTCCCTTGCAGCCCAGGGAGCGGTAGATGGTCTTGGCGGTCTCTTGGACGAGCTGGCGCGAATCGTCGGAGATGTCGGCGGGAACGATGAAGGTCGAGTTCTCCGACCCGGACTCGGGCGAGTCCTCCTGGTGGATTCTGAAGAATCCGTGGGAGAGGTCGACGCGGTCCACCTCTCCCACGATCAGACCGGACGATTCCCCGAGGACCGCACACCCGATCTCCCCACCGACTACCGCTTCCTCGATCAGAACCCTCGAGTCGTACTGTCGCGCCGAACTCAGCGCGCCCGGCAGCTCGTCCTTGTCAGTGACCTTGCTGACGCCGAACGATGAACCCGATCGAGCTGGCTTCACGAAGACGGGATAAGGGAGGTTGTCGGCGTCGAGCTTTTCATCCTCCCCGACGACCCAGAAGTTCGGCGTGGCGATTCCTGCGCTCCTCGCGACGGAGTAGGCCAGTGACTTGTCCATGCACACGGCCGAGCCCTGGACGTCGCAGCCCACGTAGGGGATGCCGGAGAGCTCCAGCAGGCCCTGGATCGCGCCGTCCTCGCCGAGCTTGCCGTGAAGCACGGGAAAGATGACGTCGAGGCGCTCTGTCTCGAAGCCTTCCTGCCCCATGACCAGCAGGCCGTGCACGCTTCGGTCGGGTGACACCACGGCTGGACGAGCACTGGCGTTGTCCCAATCCGCGCCGGGGCCGTCACAGAGCTTCCAGGCGCCGCCCGTGGTGATGCCGATCCAGAACGGTTCATACATCTCCGTGTCGAGGCTCCTGGCGACCTCTTGCGCCGATTTGATGGAGATGGGGTGCTCCTCGGAAGCGCCACCAAAGATGATTCCGACCTTCACCTTGTTCATGTTGTCTTCCCGCTCTCAAAATTCAGGCAGCTGATGAGGCTGCTTTCGACGATGTCTTTCAGGGAGTGATCCGTGTCATAGGCGGAGTGCGGACTGATCAGCACATTGGGCATGCGCTGTAGTCGCACCAAGACCTCGTTGTCGATACGCCTGTCTCGGTAGTCGGCGTAGAAGATCCCCTCCTCGCCTTCGAGGACGTCCAGCGCCGCACCGCCCAACCAGCCGCTCTCCAGCGCCGACAGGAGGGCCTCGGTATCGAGCAGCGGTCCGCGTCCCGTGTTGACGACGTACGCGCCGGGCTTCATCCGCTCGATGCGATCGCGATCGAGGAGATGGTGCGTGTCCGCGGTGAGCGGGGTATGGAGCGTGACGATATCGCTCTGCTCGATCAGTTCGTCCAGCGGTACATGGTCGGTGCCGACGCGAGACGGTTTTGCGCTGACGAGCACGCGGCTCCCAAAGCCTCGCAGGCGGTCGATCACTGCTGTGCCAATGCGCCCCGCTCCGACCACGCCCACGGTCAGGTCGCGTAGTTCCCTACCGCGGCTCTCATTCAGCCGATAGTCATAAGTATCGGTGCGACGGATGGTGGACTTTGCGTGCCGCACGGCCATCAGCATCAACATCAGCGTGTAGTCGGCTACGCTGTCCGGTGAGTAGGCGACGTTGCCCACTGAGATACCGACGTGCTCGGCGTACTCCAGGTTGATATGGTTGTAGCCGATGCTTCTGGTGGAGATGTAACCCACGCCGGCATTGCTGAGCGCCAGAAGCGTGGAGTTCGTGATCTGGGTCTTGTGGTTCACGCTGATGCATCGGCTGCCACGTGCAAGCTCAGCATTTGCTTCACAGACCGCCGACTCGACGATCGTTGGCGATACGTCGAGACGAGCACCCATCTCGCGGAACATGGCGGCTTCGTCCTGGCTGCACCCGAAGACCGTGATCCCCGCCGTTGCGATGGCAAGGGGGGACGGCTCGGCCGTCGCACGGGCGCGTCGGCCGGCGGCCGCTCCGCTTGGGATCCAACCGAGTTCGCCGTGGGCCATGCTGCAAGTCAAGACGGCGGGGTGTTGCCGGCACGTATGCGATTTTCGATATGCGGACGATACGTAGCTCAGGCTCCTGAGCTACGTGAGTGACGGGGGTCTTGGGGGGGGACCGCGCATCACCCGTACCCGAAGAGCTGGCACCGATGCCGTCGCAGAGGTCTGGTGCGCTCGGCAAGGGACCGAGCGGCTGAACGACGCCGTCGAGAACGGGGTCCCGGACGACTGGCCCGGGGACGCTCCGGGCAGCAAACTGCGGACGGTTCGGCTTAGCCTTCGCGCTGCGCCTCCAAGGCCGCGACGACCGTTGTCCGGTCCGGCAGCTCCTGTGCTCCTCACGCGCTCGGCGAACGCGAGATGCCCCGCACCAGTGCGAGCTGGTGCGGGGCGTTTCTGCAGGCCAGCAGCGATTTCTTGGCGCCGCCGCCGGTCCGGAAAGAGCCGAACTCAGATGTCGTAGTAGAGCTCGAACTCGTGGGGGTGCGGGCGCAGACGGATCGGGTCGATCTCGTTGGTGCGCTTGTAGTCGATCCAGGTGGCGATGAGGTCCTCGGAGAAGACGTCGCCCTGGGTGAGGAAGTCGTGGTCGCGCTCGAGGTTGTCCAGAGCCTCGCCGAGGGAGGCGGGCACTTGGGCGATCTGCTCGTGCTCCTCGGGGGGTAGCTCGTACAGGTCCTTGTCGATCGGCGCCGGCGGCTCGATGCGGTTCTTGATGCCGTCGATGCCCGCGAGGAGCTGGGCGGCGAACGCGAGGTACGGGTTGGCCGACGGGTCCGGCACGCGGAACTCGACGCGCTTGGCCTTCGGCGAGGAGCCGGTGACCGGGATGCGGATGCACGCGGAGCGGTTGCGGGCCGAGTAGACCAGGTTGACCGGTGCCTCGTAGCCCGGCACCAGGCGGTGGTAGGAGTTCACCGA
Source organism: Isoptericola sp. Y581 (assembly GCF_059445475.1). NCBI lineage: Bacteria > Bacillati > Actinomycetota > Actinomycetes > Micrococcales > Promicromonosporaceae > Isoptericola > Isoptericola sp. Y581. The sequence continues at coordinate 60,988 of NZ_JCAIUK010000011.1, forward strand.
CGGGTTGGTGAAGGCGAGCAGCGACGGTGCGTGCTTGAGCAGGCCGCCGATGTACCAGCGAGCCATGTCGGACAGGCCGCCGTAGCCCTTCTCGTCGTAGAACAGCGGGTCGCCGTTCATCCAGAGCGACTGGTGCGAGTGCATGCCCGAGCCGTTGTCGCCGAAGATCGGCTTCGGCATGAAGGTGACCGACTTGCCGGCCTGCCACGCGACGTTCTTGATGACGTACTTGAACTTCATCAGGTCGTCGGCCGAGTGCAGCAGCGTGTTGAACCGGTAGTTGATCTCCTGCTGACCGGCGGTGCCCACCTCGTGGTGCGCGCGCTCGACGTCGAGGCCGACCGCGGCAAGCACGGCGCACATCTCGTCGCGCAGGTCCGCGAACTGGTCGTTCGGGGAGACGGGGAAGTAGCCACCCTTGTAGCGGGTCTTGTACCCGAGGTTGCCACCCTCCTCCTCGCGGCCGGTGTTCCACGCGGCCTCGACGGAGTCGATGTGGTAGTAGCCCTCGTTCGCCGAGGTCTTGAAGCGCACGTCGTCGAAGATGTAGAACTCCGCCTCGGGGGCGAAGAACGCGGTGTCGGCGATGCCGGTCGACTTCAGGTACGCCTCGGCCTTGGCGGCGATGGTGCGCGGGTCACGCGCGTATGGCTCGTCCGTGAACGGGTCCACGATCGAGAAGTTGATGATCAGCGTCTTGCGCTTGCGGAACGGGTCCAGGTACGCCGTCGTGACGTCCGGGACCAGCTTCATGTCCGACTCGTGGATCGCCTGGAACCCGCGGATCGACGACCCGTCGAACATCAGGCCCTCGGTGAAGGAGTCTTCCGAGAACTGCTCGACGGGCATGTTGAAGTGCTGCATCACGCCCGGCAGGTCGATGAACCGGACATCGATGAACTCCACCCCCTCGCGACGGGTGAAGGCGATGGCCTCCTCGGCGTTCGTGAACATGCATGCGCTCCTTGGAAGGACGTGGCCGGCGGGCACAGCCCGCCGCTCGGCGACCACGACGGTATGGCGGCAGCGTTTCTCCGGCGTGGCGCATATGTTTCGAACACGTTACGGAGACCTCGACGATGGCGCCACGCGACGCGACGCGACCTCATGTGGCCCACGTACCCTGAGGCAATGGCGTCGCGTGAGGACATGGGTTCGTGGCTCGAGGGCGGCAGGAGGACGGACCCTAGCGGTGCGCGGGGTCGCCTGGGGCTCCCCGAGTCGGGCCCGGGATCGCTCGCACGGCTCGGCCGGCGGGCCGTCGCGCTCGTCGTCGACTGGGCCGTCGCCACCCTGATCGCCTACCTGGTGACGAGCCCCGCATCGTTCGCGGAGCTGAACTCGTGGGTGACTCTCGGGGTGTTCGCGCTCGAGAACCTGCTGCTGGTCAGCACCGTCGGTTTCACCATCGGGCACCGCTTGCTCGGCCTGCAGGTGCGGGTGCTGGGTGCCCCCGCCGACGTCGCCCCGGGGTTCGTGCGCGGGTTGGTACGGACCCTGCTGCTGTGCCTCGTCATCCCCGCCGTCGTGTGGGACGGCGACGGTCGCGGCCTGCACGACCGCGCGGCCGGCACGGTGCTGCTCCGCCGCTGACGCAACGGCGGCCTATCGCAACGGCGGACTATCGCAACGACGGACTATCGCATCGACGGGCTCACGCAACGAGGGCCGGGTCGCCCGTGGCGACCCGGCCCGTCGTTTGCGGGCGGCGTCCTGGTCAGCGCCCGCGCAGGCCCTTGCGGTCGGGGCGGGCCTTCATCGGGTCGACGCCCTTCGGGATCGGCAGCCGCGCGCCGCCGAGCGCCTTGAGCCGCTTCTTGACCTGGTCCGCCTCGGGCTTGGTCAGGGTGTTCTTGAGCTTCTGCACCTTGCGCGCCACCTTGGGCAGCGGGACCTGCCCCTCCTCGTTGCCGCACTCGATGAGCGTGATCGGCACGTTCGGCAGCACGCGCGACACGCGCCTTCGCTCGTCCTCGAGGAGACGCTTGACGCGGTGCGACGGGCCCTCGCTGACCAGCACGACGCCGGGGCGCCCGACCCCGCGGAAGATGAAGTCCTGCGTGCGCGGGTTGACCGCGATCGGCTCGTCGTCGAACTCCCAGCCGCCGCGGACGGTGCCGAGGGCCGCGCGAGCCGCGCCGGGCTGGCCCTCGATCTGCGTGTACGCGGCCCGCTCCGCCTTGCGCGTCAGGATGAACATGGCACCCAGCAGGGCGAACGGCAGGCCGACGACCATCGCATAGACAGGGGCGTCGAGCAGCAACCCGATGACGAACGCCACCGCGAGGATGCCGACGAAGGCGCCCAGGAGCACCCAGGTGACCGTCGGATCCTGCTTGCGCGTCATCTGGTACGCGGACCACACCTGGTGGTACCAGCGCTGCTTCTTGGGCTTCTTCTGCTTACCGTTGGCGTCGGCGGACGCGCCGGCGTCGGACTTGGTGCGGGCCATGGTCGTCCAGTCTAGTGGGCGGGTGCAGTGCTTCGGTCAGCGGGCGGGGCGGGCGAGCAAGCTCGCCGCCTCCTGGCGCGACGAGGTCGGCTCGGCGAGGTGCGCCAGCGACTCCGGGATGGGCAGCCCGCGGCGGGTCATCGCTTGTCCCCACAGGCGCCCGGCGCGGTACGACGACCGCACGAGCGGGCCGGCCATGACGCCGAGGAAGCCGATCTCCTCGGCGGCGTCCGACAGCTCGACGAACTCCTCGGGACGCACCCAGCGGTCCACGGGGTGGTGGCGCAACGACGGACGCAGGTACTGCGTGATGGTGATGAGGTCGCAGCCGGCGTCGTGCAGGTCCTGCAGCGCGACCTTGCACTCCTCGATGGTCTCGCCCATGCCGAGGATGAGGTTCGACTTCGTCACGAGCCCTGCGTCGCGCGCGCGGGTGAGTACGGACAGCGACCGGTCGTAGCGGAAGGCCGGACGGATCTGCTTGAAGATCCGCGGCACCGTCTCCACGTTGTGGGCCAGGACCTCGGGCCGCGACTCGTTGACCTGGTCGAGCAGCTCGGGGATGGCGTTGAAGTCGGGGATGAGCAGCTCCACGCCGGTGCCCGGGTTGAGCGCGTGGATCTGGCGAACCGTCTCGGCGTAGAGCCAGGCACCGCCGTCGGCGAGGTCGTCGCGGGCGACGCCGGTGATCGTCGAGTACTTCAGGCCCATCGTGCGGACCGACTCGGCCACGCGGCGGGGCTCGTCGGCGTCGAGGTCGGCCGGCTTGCCCGTGTCGATCTGGCAGAAGTCACAGCGCCGCGTGCACTGGTCGCCGCCGATGAGGAACGTGGCCTCCCGGTCCTCCCAGCACTCGAAGATGTTGGGGCAGCCCGCCTCCTCGCACACCGTGTGCAGGCCCTCGCCCTTGACCAGGCCCTTGAGCTCCCGGTACTCGGGACCCATCACGGCCTTGGTCTTGATCCACTCGGGCTTCTTCTCGATGGGGGTGGTGGCGTTCCGGGCCTCGATGCGCAGCATGCGGCGGCCCTCGGGTGCGATCGTCACGGGTGTCTCCCGGTCGTCGTCGAGCAGGGTGGACGCCGGGCGGGCTCGGCCTGTGAGGCCGGGAGCCCGCGCCGGACCTCGTCAGACTACGTGAGCCGGGTCGGACTATGTGAGCCCGGTCAGACGACGTGAGCCGGGCCGCCCGGCCAGGTGCGATGCCCACCGTGTGGACGTGACGTGGGCAACGCTCCCGACGTCAGGCGGTCGCGAGCGGCACGGCGACCGGTGCGGTGACCGGCGCCGCCACCGCGCGCAGCGGCTCGAGCCGGCGGGCGAGGGCGTCGACGAGGGGGCCGTACGCGTCGCCGAGGGTGACGGTGCGACCGGTCTCGATCGTCAGGGAGGTGACGTCGGCGTCGGTGATGCCGCACGGCACGATCAGCTCGAAGCGGCTCAGATCGGGGCAGCAGTTGAGGGCGATGCCGTGCATCGTCACGCCCTTGGCCGTGCGCACCCCGATCGCGCACACCTTCCGCTCGCGGCGGTCGGCGTCGGCGGCCAGCCACACGCCCGTGCGCCCCTCCACCCGGATGGTCTCGAGCCCGAAGCCCGCGCACACCTGCATCACGGCCTCCTCGAGCGCCCGCACGTAAGCCACGACGTCGATCGGCTCGGCGAGGCGCAGGATCGGGTACACGACCTGCTGGCCCGGGCCGTGCCAGGTGACCTTGCCGCCGCGGTCGACGTCCACCACCGGGGTCCCGTCGGTAGGGCGCTCGTCGCGGCGCGTGCGCCGGCCCGCGGTGTAGACGTCGGGGTGCTCCACGACGATCAGTGTGTCGGGTCGGTCTCCGGCGACGACGTCGGCGTGCACGCGGCGCTGGAGCTCCCACGCCTCGTGGTATTCGGTCAGTCCGGGCAGCGTCATCACGTCCACCCGGCGAGGCTAGCCCTCGCCGCGCTGTGAGCGCACGAGGGTGACGAGGATCTCGCGCAGCTGCGCCACCTGGTCGTCGTCGAGGCCGCTGGTCGTCAGGTCCTCGGCAGGCTGCACCCGTCCGGCCTCGGCGGCGGCAGCCCGACCTGCCTCGGTGACGGCGACGGCCCGCCGCCGGCGGTCGTGCGGGTCTTCGCGGCGGGACACGTAGCCGGAGCGCTCGAGCCGTGCGACGACGCGGCTCATGGTCTGCTCGGTGACGCCGTTGAGCCGCGCGAGCTCACGCTGCGTGCGGGGGCCGGCGAGCAGGTGCAGGAGCACGGGGAACCCTGCATGGTTGAGGTCCCACGCCGCGAGGTGGGCGTTCCAGTCGTGCTCGATGCGGCGGACGACGGTGAAGAGGAGGCGCCCCGTCGGCCACCGCGCGGGATCGTCGCTCGTGGGTTCGGCCGCGGCGGCGTCGGGCCACGTCGCGTCGGACGGGGTCGCGTCGTCGGTCACTTGCTGCTCGCCTCCCTGTCAGGCAGGATACTCAGCATGCTGAGCAATCGTAGTTCAGGACTCCTCCGGGGCCTCGCCATTCTGGCAGCGATCGGCGTGTGGCTCGCCATCGGGGCGATCGGCGGACAGGCGCAGGGCAACCTGAGCAGCGTCCAGACGAACGACAACGCCGCGTTCCTGCCCGCGAGCGCCGAGTCCACGCAGGCCGCCGAGCTCGCCCGCGAGTTCACCGACTCCGAGACGCTGCCCGCACTGGTGGTCAGCGAGACTGCCGACGGGTCCGCGCTGACGAAGGAGCAGCTTGCCGACGTCCAGGCCTTCGCCGGGTCGATCGGCGACGCCCCGCTCGAGGGCACCTCGGGCGACGAGCCGCGGACCGTCGGGGACGCGAGCGTGGCGGACCCCGTCGTCGTGCCGTCCGAGGACGGGCGGGCCGCCCTCGTGGTGGTCTCCCTCGACGCGGCGAAGGCCTCCGAGGACGTCGGCGCGGAGGAGTCGAGCGTCTCCGAGCTCGCGATCGGCGCGCTGCGGACGCTCGCCGCCGCCGACGCCGCGGACGGGGGGCTCGCCGGCACCGGTCTGGAGACGTGGGTCACGGGGCCGGCCGGTTTCGTCGCGGACCTCGTGAGCGCGTTCGGGGCGATCGACACCGTGCTGCTGCTCGTCGCGCTCGGTGCCGTCTTCGTGATCCTCGCGCTCGTCTACCGCTCGCCGGTGCTGCCGTTCGTCGTGATCTTCACGGCCGTGCTCGCGCTCTGCCTCGCCGGGTTGGTGGTGTACCACCTCGCCGCGAACGACGTCCTCACCCTCAACGGGCAGTCCCAGGGGATCCTGTCGATCCTCGTGGTGGGCGCCTCGGTGGACTACGCCCTGCTGCTCGTCGCCCGCTATCGCGAGGAGCTGCGCACGACCGTGTCGCCGTACACGGCGATGCGTCGCGCCCTCCGGGCCTCGGTCGAGCCGATCGCCGCCAGTGCGGGGACAGTCATCGCGGGGCTGCTCTGCCTGCTGCTGTCCGACCTGTCGTCCAACCGCAGCCTCGGTCCGGTCGCGGCCATCGGCATCGCCGCGGCGTTCCTGTCGGCGATGACGTTCCTGCCCGCGATGCTGCTCGTCGGCGGGCAGCGCGCCCGGTGGGTCTTCTGGCCCCGGGTCCCGCACGCGCTCGGGCGGCACCCCGACGCCCCGGGGGCGTCCGTCGGATCCACGGACGACGACTCACACGTGGAGGTCGCGGGGCACGGCGTCTGGTCCCGCGTCGCCGGCTTCGTCGGGCGCCACGACCGGGTGGTGTGGATCGCCACCGCCGTCGTGCTGGCCGGGGGAGCGGCGTTCGTCCCGACGCTGGACGCGAACGGTACGGGTGACTCGGAGGTGTTCCTCACCCAGGTCGACTCGGTCGACGGCGAGAAGGTGCTCACGAGCCACTTCGAGGGAGTCTCCGCCCAGCCCGCGATCGTCGTCGCCCCCGAGGAGGACGCCGACGCCGTGGTGGACGCGGCCGAGGACACCGACGGGATCACCGCCGCGACCGTCGTCACCGACCAGCCGGCCGCCGCGCCGGGGCGGCCTGCCCAGGGTGACCCGCTCGTCGTCGACGGGAAGGTGCGCGTGGACGCCACGACCGAGGCGCCGTCCGACAGCCAGGAGGCGGTCGACACCGTCGCCGACCTGCGTGCCGCGGTGCACGAGGCGAGCCCGGACGCCCTGGTCGGCGGTGCGGCCGCCGAGCGGCTCGACACCCAGGTCGCCGGGCAGCGCGACCTGCGCACCATCGTCCCCGTGGTGCTGGCCGTGATCCTGCTGATCCTCGTGCTGCTGCTGCGCTCGGTCCTCGCGGCCGTGCTGCTCATGGCGGCCAACGTGCTGTCGTTCGGGTTCGCGCTCGGCGTCGCGGCCCTGGTGTTCAATCACGTCCTCGACTTCCCGGGCGCCGACCCGGCGGTGCCGCTGTACGCCTTCTGCTTCCTGGTCGCGCTGGGGGTCGACTACTCGATCTTCCTCATGACCCGCGTGCGCGAGGAGAGCCTCGAGGTCGGCACGCGGCGCGGCGTGCTGCGGGGGCTGGCCGTCACGGGCTCGGTCATCACGTCCGCCGGGGTCGTGCTCGCCGCGACCTTCGCCGCGCTCGGGGTCATCCCGCTGCTGTTCCTCGCGCAGCTGGCGGTCATCGTCGCGTTCGGCGTGCTGGTCGACACGCTGGTGGTACGCAGCCTCCTGGTGCCCGCCCTCGTGCACGACGTCGGCGATCGCGTCTGGTGGCCGTCGCGCCTGGGGCGCGGCCGGGCAGGCGCGCAGGGCGGGTGACGGACGGCGGTGCGCGGTTCCACCCCGCGCGCCGCCGCCCGGCCCGTCAGGGCCCTACCGCGAGCGCAGGGTGCCGTCGGCCGTGAACGCCGGCCGGAGCCCGGCGAGCTGCCTCTTGCTGACCTCGGCCGCGGGCCCGCCGTAGAGCGCGTTGTAGACGAGGTTGAACGACGAGCGGGGCAGCGACCGGAAGGTCACCTCGCTGCCGTACGTGACGACGCTGCCCTTGCCGATGTCGAACGACACCACGTTGGCCGCGCCCGCGATGTGCTCCTCGCCCCGGAGATAACCGCTGGCGAGCACGCCGGAGTCCGGGTAGGTCGACACCACGTCGGCGTCGGGGCCGGTCGGGGTCCACGCCTGGGTGCCGTAGAGCCAGACCGGCCACTGCTCCGGCATGCCCCACGCGACCATGTCCGAGGTGTCGAACTCGTGGTTGAGCAGGCTGCCGCCCGTCGCGAACTCGTCGGAGTCGTCGGGCAGCGCCGGCTCGATCGGCAGGTCCAGCAGCTCCTTCGCGGTGGCGACCGAGTCGCCGATGGCCAGGAGCGTGCCACCCTGGCGCACGAACTGGGCGAGCTTGCGCCAGCCCTTCTGCCCGACGCCGTAGGCCCACGCGAACTCCTCGTCGTACTTCTGCGGGTCGAGGCCCTCGACGATGTCCTTCCGGGAGATGCCCTGCGGGAGCACGATCGTGTCGTAGACGTCGATCAGCCGCCCGCTCTGGAAGTCCTGCGCGCCGACGACGTCGTAGGCGACCTTGTACTGGTCCATGAGGTACATGTCCCAGCCGCCCGGCATGTTGTTCGCCCCGCGCAGCAGGCCGACCCGGGTGCGGGGCTTGAGCTGGATCCCCTCGACGGCCGGTGCCTGTGCCGTCGCCGCCACGGGCACGCCGACGTCGGCGCTCGACGTGGCGAGCACGCGCCGCGCTTGCGGCGTGGCCGGGACCACGTACGTCCCCGCGGGGTAGGCGGTGTCGTCGGAGGTGAACTCGGCGCCCGCGCGGAAGGTGGCGATGTTCGCCTTCTGCAGGGCGGCCACCATCGGGATCGTCCCGTACGACTCCGGCCGCACGAGGTACGCCCCCGTGGATCCCGGTGCCGCCGGCATCTCGACCTCGGGCACCTCGATCTCCTCCACGCGCTCGAGGTCGGCCTCGAGCGGCTCGTCGATCGCGGCGACGTCGACGCCGAGCTGCAGCGGCAGGCTCGTCGTCGCCTCGGCGTACGGCAGGTCGTCGACCGGGTACTCGTCGGTGCCGAGCAGCTGGTCGGCCCAGTTGCCCAGCGGCTGGTGCGTCGCGATCACCCACGACCCGGCGGGGTACCGCTCGCCGCCGGCCGTGAAGGGCGCCGTCGCCCGGTCGATCTCGACGTCGGTCCAGTCGAGCCGCTCGAGCATCTCGTACGTCGCGTAGGGGTCACGCTGGTCGGCGCCCACCACGTAGGCCGCGACACCGGACGCCACACCGTTCTCGGTGAACTCCTGCGGCGCGGCGTAGAGGTTGTCGTACAGCAGCTCCTCGCCGTTGTCGGCCACGTACTCCATGCCCGCGTAGGTGGCGGTCTCGGCGTACTCGACGATGTCCCGCAGCGTCCAGGTGTCGTTGTCGTACGGCTGGATGAGGTCCTGCGTGGGCGTCTGGGGGCCCAGCGGGCTCCCGTCATCAGACCGCTGCGGGTACGCCAGGTCGGCCACCGACGCGATCTCCGTGAGGTACACGCCGGTCCCCGTGAACGGGAAGAACCCGACGGGCTGCTCGAGGGTCCAGTAGATGTGGTAGTCGTCCGTGCCCACGCCCTTCTTGCCGTCGGCCGTCAGGTCGCGCATGGCGTGCTGGCCTACCGCCGAGCTGGACGCGTTGGAGTTGGCCGGCACGTTCGCGCTGGTGACGCCCCCGTACGGCGGCACGAAGATCCGCTCACCGGAGCTGCCCTGCTGATGCATGATGTGGGTCATCACCGGCCGGTACTCCTGGCTGAGCCCGAGCCGGTACCGCGCCTCGACCTGGGTGAACATCGTCCAGTCACGGTTGTCGTCGTGCCCGGTGTACTTCTGGTAGAGGTCGGGGTAGACGCGGGCCAGGTCCGTGTCGGCGGTGCGGTCGAAGTGGTCGACGACCTTGACCTGGCCGTCAGGGTTCTGCGACGGGACCAGCATGATCACCGAGTTCGTCAGCACGTTCTCGGTGTAGTCCGAGGTCTCGGTCGCGAGCCGGTGCACGATGTCGTTGATCGCCTGCCCGTTGCCGACCTCGGTGGAGTGCACGGTGGCCTCGAGGTGGTAGATCGGCACGCTCTCGCGCGCCAGTGCGCGAGCCTCCTCGGGCGTCGTCGACCGTGGGTCGGACAGGCGCTTGTTCAGCTCCACGATCTCGTCGAGCCGTTGCAGGTTCTCCGGCGAGCTGATGAAGACGGTCGCGTACTCGTTGCCCTCCGTGGTCTCGCCGACCGTCTCGTAGGTGACGCGGTCCGAGCTCTCGGCGACGGTCCGCATGTAGTCGAGCACGTCCGGGTAGGCGGCGAGCCGTCCCTCCGTGCCCATCTCGAACCCGAAGTATTCCTCGGGGGTGGCGATGTCCGCCGTGGCCGCCGTCAGCGTGCTTCCGGACGCGTCCGACGGCGCCTTCGCGAGGGCGCCGGAGGCGACCAGGCCGGTTGCGAGCAGAGCGGCCGCCGTCGTGGTGACGACGGTGGTACGTCGTTGTGCCATGTGCTGCTCCTTTCACGCGACCCCGCTGCCTTCTGCGGTGAGGTCGTCGCCCAGGCTATTGCCGCAGCACACTTTCGTCCTGGCGTCGGGGTGGCCGGCACGACCGGGCGGTAGCAGGCCTCCCGCGTGGCACCCGGCCGGGTCGGGACCCGGCCGGGCACCATGGAGGCATGGTCACGGACGAGGCGACGGCGACGGGCACGACCGACGACATGGCGGCGGCGCCCCCGCCGCGGCTGGCGATCGTCGGCTACGGCGGCGCGGGCCGGGAGATCCACGGCCGGCTCGCGGCGGAGGCGGGGCTGCCCGTCACGGCGGTCGTGACCCGAGACCCCGGGCGGCGCAACCAGGCGGCGGGGGACTGGCCGGGCGCGCGGCTGCTGTCCGACCTGGACGCCCTGGTCGCCGCGCGCCGCGCGTACGACCTGGTCGTCGTCGCGAGCCCCACGTCGCTGCACGCCGAGCACGCGGCCACGCTGGCCCGCGCCGAGATCCCGTTCGTGCTGGACAAGCCGATCGGGCTCGACGCGCACCAGGCGCGCGCCGTGGTCGAGGAGGCCTCCGCCACCGGCACGCCGTTCACGGTGTTCCAGAACCGGCGCTGGGATCCCGAGCAGCTCACCCTGGCGAGCCTGCTCGACGGCGGCGACCTCGGCGACGTGCACACGTTCGAGCGGCGCTGGGAGCGCTGGCGCCCCACCCCGCGGCAGCGCTGGAAGGAGAACGACCCGGTGGGCGGCGGGCTGCTGCTGGACCTCGGCCCGCACCTGGTGGACTCCGCGACGCAGCTCTTCGGGCGGGTGGAGTCCGTGTGGGCGCAGCTGCGGAAGCTGACCACCCCGACGGAGGACGACGTCTTCCTGGTGCTGCAGCACGAGCCCGGCGGCGGGCGGGCCGGGAGCCCGCACGGCGTGGTCTCCCGGCTGTGGGCGGGCTCGGTGGTGGGCGCCCCCGGTCCGCGCACGCGCGTGCTCGGCTCCGCGGGGGCCTACCTGGTCACGACCTTCGAGCAGGACGCCTCACCGTTCGAGGTCTTCGACGACGACGCCCCTGACGGCTCGCTCGGGTGGTTGACCCGCGGGCGGGAGCGCCGCGCGGTGGAGGCGGCGCCGGGCGGGCACGCGGACTTCTACCGGGCCCTCGGCCCCTGGTTGCGCGGGGACGAGCCCGCCCCCGTCGACCCGGCGGACGCGGTGCGCACCGCCGAGGTGCTCGACGCCGCGCGGGTCTCGGCGCGCGACGGGCGGCGCATCGCGGTCTGACGCACGGCCTGTGGATGACGCTGCCTGTGGATGACGCGGCGTGCGGTGCCCGCCGAGGGTGTTCGATGGCTCCGTGCCCACTCAGACGCTGCCGATCCCGACCGACTCCGGCGCCCGCGAGGCGCTCCTGCAACGGGTGAGCGCGCTCGCCGGGCTGCGCCACCCGTGCCTCGAGCCCGTGGCGGCGTTCGACGTGCGCGACGACGGGACCCTCGCGGTCCGTCGCGGCGCGGGGGCGGCGAGCGACCTGCCGACCGTGCTCGCCGTGCGGGGCAGGCTGACGTCCCGGGAGGCCGCGGGCGTGCTGGTCGCGGCGGCCCGCGGGCTGGCCGCCCTGCACAGCGAGGGCCTGGCCCAGGGCGCGCTCACGGCGGCGGACGTGGTGCTGGGCCCGAGCGGCGAGGCGATGCTGCGGCCGCGGGTGGGCGGCGCGGGGGAGCCGGACGGCGACCCGGGCGCGGAGGACGTGCACGCGCTCGCCGCGCTGGTGGGGGATCTCCTGGGCGACCGCGCGGACGACGAGGCGACGGCCCTCCGGGCGGTCCTGGCCCCCGCGGCGGCGCCGGATCCCCGGGTGCGTCCGGAGGCGGGCACCCTCGCGGCCCAGGCCGACGCCGCCGTCCCTCCGGAGCCGGTGCGGCTGCCGGAGGCGGCGACCCTCGCGGCCGCGTCGCTCGGACTGCGGTCGTCGGATCCGGGGCCCGCCCCGCAGGCGCGGCGTCGGCGCGTGGTGCAGCGCGGCGCGGCGGCAGGGCCCGGTGCCCGGGGCGCGCGCCCGACCCGCGCGTCCCGGCGCCCGCGGCCCGGGCGGCGGGGGTCGCGCCGGGCGGGCGGCCCGTCGCGGGGAGTGCCTCGGGGAGTGCCCAGAGGGGTGCTCGGCGCGGTCGGGGCGGTGGGGCTCGTGGTGGTCCTGGCGGCGGTGGCCCTCCAGGTGCGCCCGCCGGACGACGCGGGAGTCCTCGCCCCGACGGCACCGGCGAAGGAGGTGGCCGCGACCACGGCGGCGGACCGGACGCAGGACCGCGACGACCCGGCCGCCGCGGCGGCGGAGCTCACCGAGCGCCGGGGTGCGCTGCTGTCCGGGGGTGCGGACGGCGGCACCAAGGACGGCACCAAGGACGGCACCGAGGTCGGTGCCGGGGTGGACGGGGTCGACGGGGTGGATGTGCCCGGGTCGGCGGCGCACGATGCCGACGTGGCGCTGCTGGACGAGGCCGAGCTCGCCGGCACGCGGGTGCGTGGCGCGGAGGTGCTCGTCGACGACGTGCGCACCGAGCGGCACGACGGTGACGAGGCGGAGGTGGAGGTGGAGTACACCGTGGGTCCGCACGAGCAGGTCGCGGACGACGGCGAGGTGACGGCGGTGCCCGCGTCCGACGCGCGGCGGGCGACCCTGCGGCTCGCGTGGACACCTGAGGGGTGGCGGGTCGCCGAGGTCGGATGAGCGCGACGTCGAGCACGAACGACGTCGAGCACGAACGACGTCGAGCACGAACGACGTCGAGCACGAACGACGTCGCGTATGAACGACGTCGAGCACGAACGACGTCGCGTATGAACGACGTCGCGTATGAACGGCGTCGAGCACGGACGACGAAGGGCGCCCCGGCCGGAGCCGGGGCGCCCTTCGTCGTCAGGGACAGCGAGCCGTCAGAGGCCGACCTCGGACTCGAACGCGCCCTCCTCGATGCGGGCCTTGACCGCGGTGAGGAAGCGGGCGGCGTCCGCACCGTCGACCAGGCGGTGGTCGTAGGAGAGGAACAGGTACGCGAACTGGCGGATGGCGATGGTCTCCTCGCCGTCCGGGCCCGTCACGACGGCCGGCTTCTTGGTGATGGTGCCGGTGCCGAGGATCGCGACCTGGCCGCCCGGGACGATGGGCGTGTCGATGAGCGCGCCGCCCGAACCGGTGTTCGTGATCGTGAAGGTCGCGCCGGACAGCTCGTCCGGGCCCACCTTGTTGGCCCGGGTGCGGGCACCCAGGTCGCCGATCTGGCGGGCGATGCCCGCGAGGTTCAGGTCGCCGGCGTTCTTGATCACCGGGACCACCAGGCCACGCTCGGTGTCGACCGCGATGCCGACGTTCTCCGACGGGTGGTAGGTGATCTCGCCCTTTTCCGGGTCGATCGACGCGTTGATCTTCGGGAACGCCTTGAGCGCCTCGACCGCGGCGAGCGTGTAGAAGGGCAGGTAGGTGAGGTTCGCGTTCTCGCGGGCCTTGAACGACTCCTTCGCCTTAGCGCGCAGCCTGGCCACCTTGGTGACGTCCACCTCGACCACGGTCGTGAGCTGCGCCTGCGTGTGCAGCGACTCGACCATGCGCTCCGCGACGATCTTGCGCAGGCGAGACATCTTCTCCGTGGTGCCACGCAGCGGGGAGACCGGCGGCACGCTCGGTGTCTTCGGCGCGGACGACGACGCCGCAGGGGCGGCAGCGTCCGGGGCGGAGGCTGCCGGAGCGGCGGCCTTCTCGGCCGCGGCGAGCACGTCCTCCTTGCGGATGCGGCCGCCGACGCCGGTGCCCTGGATGCTCGAGACGTCCACGCCCTTCTCGGCCGCGAGCTTGCGCACCAGCGGCGTGAGGTAGGAGCCCTTGCCCGACGAGGCGGGCGCCGGGGCGGCCTCCGCGGCGGGGGCCGGGGCAGCCGGGGCCGGGGCGGCGGGTGCCGGGGCTGCTGCGGGAGCGGGAGCTGCGGGTGCCGGGGCGGGCTCCTCGGCCTGCTGCGGCGCGGCGGCGGGCTCGGGGGCGGCCGGTGCGGCGGCAGGAGCCGGTGCGGCGGCGGGTGCTGCGGCGCCGGAGCCGACGACCGCCAGGACGGCGCCGACCTCGACGGTGGCGTCTTCCTCGACCAGGAGCTGCTGCACGGTCCCGGCGACGGGGGAGGGGATCTCGGTGTCGACCTTGTCGGTCGAGACCTCGAGCAGCGGCTCGTCGACCTCCACCGAGTCGCCGACGGCCTTGAGCCACCGGGTGACGGTGCCCTCGGTGACGGACTCGCCCAGGGCGGGCAGCGTCACCTCGGTGCCCTCGCCACCACCGGCGGCGGGCGCCTCTGCGGCGGGAGCCTCAGCTGCCGGCGCCGCGGCTGCGGGAGCAGGCTCGGCGGGTGCTGCGGGAGCAGGCTCGGCGGGTGCTGCGGGAGCAGGCTCGGGCGCTGCGGGCCGCTCGGGCTCGGCGGCGGGAGCCTCGGCGGCCGGGGCGGCGTCGGAGGACCCCGCGCCGGAGCCGTCACCGACGACGGCGAGGGTGGCGCCGACCTCGACGGTCTCGTCCTCCTCGGCAAGGATCTGCTCGAGCACTCCGGCGACGGGCGACGGGATCTCGGTGTCGACCTTGTCGGTGGAGACCTCCAGCAAGGGCTCGTCGACGGCGACGGTGTCGCCGACGGCCTTGAGCCATCGGGTGACGGTGCCCTCGGTAACGGACTCGCCGAGTGCAGGGAGCTGCACGTTCTCAGACATGACCTGTGGAGTCTCCTTCGATCAGTGGGTCAGGCGACGTGCCGAGGCGGATCGGTCCAGCGGTCCGCGCCAGCCCCGGTTGCCGCGTTCTGGTCACTGCCTGCCATCTTGTCACCTCCGCGGGGTCCGCCCCAATCGTCCGAGGCCGCGGTCGGTGTGACGCTGGGAACACCCGACCCCTTCAGGACCTCCAGGACACCTGCGGCACACCTCCAGCACGAGGCCCGGCCGTCGGCGGTATTCTCGCGCCATGTCGCTCAGGACCTCGCTGGGACGCCTGCTGGGCAGGTCGGTACCCACGACCCCCGCCGGCGCCGCGCCGACGACCGGGTCGCGCGGCGAGACCGTGGCGTACCTGCAGGAGTTCGTGCGCACCCGCGTGGGCGTCGAGGCCTACGTCGAGCCGCCGAACTCCCAGACCCCGACGACCGTGCTGCTGGTCGCGACGACCGGCGAGTGGACGCGTCGCCGCGTCCCGGACGAGCGCACCGGGTTCGAGGTGGCGCGCTCGCTCGGGGTCCCGGTCTACAACGTGCGGTTCACGGGCTACCCGCAGCGCATGCGGGACTGGAGCTCGGCGCAGCGGCGCAAGGGCTGAGCAGGCACCGGGGATGGACGGCGGCGGGGCGGAGCGCTGGTCGGCGGTGGCCGACGACTGGGCCGACTACTGGGGGGAGTTCGCCGCCCCGGTCTGGGAGCCCCTGCTCGTGGCGACCCAGGTCCGACCCGGCACCCGGGTGCTCGACGTCGGCTGCGGCACGGGCGAGCTGCTGGCCCACCTGGTGGCGGCCGGGGCGGTGGCCGCCGGCGTCGACCCGGCCCCCGAGATGGCCGGGCAGGCGCAGGAGCGGAACCAAGGGGTGACCGTTCTCATCGGCGACGCCGAGCACCTGCCGTTCGACGACGACGAGTTCGACGTCGTCCTCGCCGTCAACGCCCTGCAGTTCGCCGACGACACCCGCGACGCCCTGACCGAGGCCGCCCGCGTGCTGGTCCCCGGCGGCCGCGTGGGGCTCGCCTGCTGGGCCGAGGGCGCGCGCAACGACCTCGACGTCGTCGAGTGCGCCGTCGCCGCGGCGTTCGAGGAGGACGTGCCGCCCGACGGCCCGCTGCGCCCGGAGGGCGGGCTCGAGGCCGCCCTCGCCGACGCCGGCCTGGACGTGCTGACCGCCGGCCTCGTCGAGGTGCCCTGGACGGCGGCCGACGACGAGCGGCTGGTGCGCGGGGTCCTCTTCGGCGAGGACCCCGCCACCATGGCCGAGCTCGCACCCGTCGTGGTCGCGGCCGCCGCCCCGTTCCGGACGCCGGACGGCGGCTACCGCCTCGTGGGCGCCTTGCGGTACGCGGCCGGCCGCGTCCCCGGCCGGAGCGAAACCCGCTAGAGGCCCGCGCGGCCCTCGAGGAACGCGAGCAGGGTGCGCACGCCCACGCCGGTGCCGCCGGTCGGCGTGTACCCGAACGACGAGCCCTCGTTGTACGAGGGACCGGCGATGTCGAGGTGCGCCCACGGGGTGTCGCCCACGAACTCGGCGAGGAAGTGGGCGGCGAACAGCATCCCGCCCCAGCGGGTGGGCGCGGAGTTCACCATGTCTGCGACGTTGGACTTGAGCCCCGCCTTGAGCTCGGCCGGCATCGGCATCGGCCAGAACGCCTCGCCGGCGTCGTCGGCCGCGGCCTTCACCTCGTCGCGCACGGCGTCGGTGCCCATGACGCCGGAGGTGCGGTTGCCGAGCGCCACCATCTGCGCGCCGGTGAGGGTCGCGATGTCGAGGACGACGTCGTGCCCGTCCTCGACGGCGGCGACCAGGCCGTCAGCCATGACGAGCCGGCCCTCGGCGTCCGTGTTGGTGACCTCGACGGTCTTGCCGCCGCGGATCGTGATGACGTCGGCGGGGCGCTGAGCGTTGCCGCCCGGCATGTTCTCGGCGAGGCACAGGTAGCCGGTGACCGCCACGGGCAGCCCGAGGCGCGCCGCCGCCAGGACGGTGTGCAACACGGCCGCGGCGCCCGCCATGTCGGACTTCATCGTGGGCATGCTGGCCGGCGGCTTCAGCGAGATGCCGCCGGTGTCGAAGGTGATGCCCTTGCCGATGATCGCGACCTTCGTCGTCGCCTTGGCGGGGGAGTAGGTCAGCTTCACCAGGCGGGGGCCGCGGGGCGAGCCCTGACCGACGCCCACGAGGCCGCCGTAGCCGCCCGCGGCGAGCTGCTTGTCGTCGAGCACGGACACCTTGATGCCCTTGGGGCCGAGCGTCTTGACCGCGGCCTTGGCCGCATCGACGAATGCCTCGGGGTACAGCTCGTTGGGGGCGTCGTTGACGAGGTCGCGGGTGCCGTGCACGGCGGCGGCGAGCACCTCGCCCCGCGTGACGGCGGCCTTGGCGCGGCCGGACCGGGCGAACGACGTGGCGATCTGGATGCTGCCGACGGGCGCCTTCTTCGAGGCGGCGTCGTCGGACCGGTACCGGGTGTAGGAGTACGCGCCCAGCAGGGCGCCCTCGACGACGGCGGCGAGCTCGTCCTCGTCGACTGCGGGGAGGGAGACGGCCACGGTCGCCGTGCCCGTGAGCTCGCGGGTGGCGGCGCCGGCCGCAGAGCGCAGCACCTCGGGTGCGAACGTGCCGTCAGGAGCGCGCTCGCCGAGGCCCGCGAGGACCAGGACGTCCGCCGCGACGCCGTCGCCTGCGGGGAGGCGGCGCACCTCGTCGCGGGCACCGGTCACGCCCAGGCGAGGCGCCAGGGTCTCGATCTGACGCACGAGCGGCTCGGGAAGCTGGTCCGCCACGACGGCCACGCCGTCTGAGGTGGAGCAGGTCCCGACGACGAGCGCGTCGACCTTGAGGGTGGTGGGATTCTTGCCAGTCAGGGTGAGGTCAGCCACGGGCCGATGCTATCCCTGTCCCGAGGGGTCACCGGGCGCTGCGGGTGGATCCTCGGCGTGCCCCGCACGGCCGGTAGTCTGCGGGCGTGGTTCTTCCCCTCCTGATCCTCGTCCTGGTGGCGTGCGCCGCCCTCGCGGGGTGGGCATTGTGGTTCGTCGTCCGGGACCGGGCGGTGGTGCTGCGCCAGCTCTTCGGTGCCGCGGTCGTCGAGGCGCTGGTCGTGGTCCAGGCCGTGGTGGCCGGGGTGCTGATGGCGACGCAGGACCATGCCGTCGACGCCCCCCTGTTCTGGGGGTACGTCGCGACGGCGCTGGTGGTGCTCCCCGTCGCCGCGGTCTGGGCGTTCGCCGAGCGCACCAAGTGGTCGTCCGTGGTGCTCGCCGTGGCCGCCGTCACGGTGGGCTTCCTCGACTGGCGGCTCTGGCAGATCTGGGGGGTGGCATGAGCGACACGACCACACCGGGCAGGACGGCCGGCGCTCGCGGCCGCCGCACGGGGTCGGGCTTCGGCCGGCTCCTTGTGACGGTGTACGGGGTCCTGGCGTTCGCCGCGATCGGCCGTTCGTCGTACGAGCTGGCGACCAAGTTCTCCGAGGCGCCCGTCGCCTACTCGCTCTCGACGCTGTCGGCGGTCGTGTATGTGCTCGCGACGGTGGCCCTCGCCAAGGGCGGCCCGCGCTGGCGCATCGTGGCGTGGGTCACCGTGGGCTTCGAGGCCGTCGGCGTGCTGGCCGTCGGTGCGGCCTCGGTCGCGTCGCCCGACGTGCTCGGCGAGGCGACGGTCTGGTCCGGCTTCGGGCAGGGGTACGGCTACGTGCCGCTCGTGCTGCCCTTCGTCGGGCTGTGGTGGCTCTGGCACACTCGCCCCGGCGACATCGCCGCCACGCCGCCCGAGCCGACCGCCACCGACCCGGAGGTCCGATGACCCCGTACTCCCTGCTCTTCAACGGCGTCCTCCGCCGGATGGACTCCGAGCGCGCGCACCAGCTCGCGTTCGGCGCGATCGCGCTCGCCGGCCGCGTGCCGGTGCTGCGCGACGTCGTCCAGGGCGCGATCTCGCCGTACCTGGGGCGCGGCAGCGGCGGCCCCGGCAGCATCGCGGTGCTCGGGCGCACGGTGCCGGCGCCCTTCGGGCTGGCGGGCGGTTTCGACAAGAACGCCCGCGCGATCCGGGGTCTGACGATGCTGGGTTTCGGCTTCGTGGAGATCGGCACCGTCACCCCGCGCCCGCAGCCCGGCAACGAGAAGCCGCGCATGTGGCGTGAGCTGGACCTGCGCGCGGTCCGCAACCGCATGGGGTTCAACAACGAGGGCGCCCCCGCTGCGGCCGCCCGGCTGCGCGCGCTGCGGGCCACGACCGCGGGTCGCGCGGCCGTCGTCGGCGCCAACATCGGCAAGAACAAGACGACGCCGGCCGAGCAGGCCGCCGACGACTACGCCGCGTGCGCGCGCGAGCTCGCCCCGTGGGCCGACTACCTCGTGGTGAACGTCTCGTCGCCGAACACCCCCGGCCTGCGCGACCTGCAGACCACCGCCGAGCTGCGGCCCATCCTCGTCGCCGCGCGCGACGCGGCCGACGAGGCGACGTCCGCCGCCGGGACGCGCCGCGCGCCGCTCCTGGTGAAGATCGCCCCCGACCTCGCGGCCACGGACGTCGACGCCGTAGCCGACCTCGTGACCGAGCTCGGGCTCGACGGCGTCGTGGCGGTCAACACGACCATCGGCCACGACCGAGGACCCGGCGGACTGTCGGGCCCGCCGCTGCTGGAGCGCGGGCTGGAGGTGGTCTCCCGGCTGCGCGAGCGCCTCGGCGCCGGCCCCGTGATCATCGGCGTGGGCGGGATCGCCGGCGCCGACGACGTGCGGGCATACCTGCGCGCGGGCGCGGACCTCACCCAGGGGTACACGACGTTCATCTACTCCGGGCCGCTGTGGCCGTCGCGGGTCAACCGGGCCCTCACGCGGACCCGTGGCTCCGTCGCCGCCGGGAGCATCTCGGGCGGCAGCCCGGGGAGCGCCGCATGATCCACCCGCGCTGGGAGTGGGGGCTGGACGACGCCGACGGGCGCGAGCTCTCCGCCGCGCCCAGCCCCGTGTTCACCACGCAGTACGACGCCGAGCAGTGGCTCGGCGAGCACTGGCGCGAGCTGTCCGCGGCCGGGGCGACGACCGCCCGCCTGCTGCACGGCGGGGCTCAGGCGACCCCCAGCGTGGTGCTCCCCGCCGTCTGACGGCCGGACGTCACCTGCGCCCAGGCGCGCGCGAGCCGGGGCACGGCCTCGGCGAGCTGGTCGGGGTCCCGGGTGAACGTGAGGCGGACCCGGTCGCGGGCCGAGCCGTCGGGCGTGAACGCCGGGCCGGGCGTCACCAGCACGCCGTGCGCCACCGCGGCCGCCGCGAGCGGCTGGGCGAGCGGTCGGCCCAGGTCGGCCCACAGGCACAGCCCGCCCGCCGGGGCAGACGCACGCCACTCCGGCAGGGCCTCGCGGACGAGGTCGACGAGCAGGTCGCGCCGCGCGCGCAGCTCCGCGAGCCGGCCCGGCAGGATCTCGTCGCGGCGTCGGAGCAGCTCGACGACGGCGAGCTGCTCGAGGACGGGCGTCGCGATGTCGGCGGACTCGCGGACCCGGCCGAGGCGCCGCACCACCTGCGCGTCCGCGCGCACCCAGCCCACGCGCACCCCGCCCCAGAAGGCCTTGGACGCCGACCCGATGGTGACGACGTGCGGCGACGTGCCGTTGCCGGCGAACGGCGCGGGCACCGCGGCGCCGGGATCGAGCGCGAGGTCGGTGAGGGTCTCGTCGCCCACCACGGTCACGCCCGCGCGGTCGGCGATCTCGCGGACCGCGGCCCGCTGGTCGGCGGACATCGTGGCCCCGGTGGGGTTGTGGAAGTCCGGCACGAGGTAGACGAGCCGGGGGCGGGTGCGTCGCACGGCGGACGCGAGGGTCTCGACGTCGCCGACGGGCACCCCGACCACCCGGCCGCCGAGGCGGCGGGCGGGCTCCAGGGCGTGGAAGTACGTGGGCGACTCGACGACGGCGGTCTCGCCCCGCCCGACGAACGCGTGCGTGAGCACGGAGATCGCCTGCTGCGCGCCGGTCGTGACGAGAATCTGCTCGGGCGTGGTGGGCACGCCCCGCGCGGTGTACCGGGCCGCGATCGCCACGCGCAGGGGAGTGATGCCGAGGTGCGCGTAGCCGCCGGTGCCGAGGTAGCCCGGCAGGGCCTCGAGGGCGGCGACGTAGGCGTCGTGCAGCGCGGGCGTGGCCGACGGGGTCGCCTGGGCGAGATCGATCGGCGCGTCGCTCGTGACCCCGACCGGCGTGCCGGACCGCCCCGGGAGCGCGCCGATCCTCGTCGGCAGGTCCGCCGCGGGCGCGTCGCCGGCCGGCTCGGGCGCCCGACGGCCGCCGGAGCCGTGCGGCAGCGTCGTCACCGTGCCGGACCCGACCCGGCTGGCGAGGAAGCCGAGCTCGCGCAGCCGGGCGTACGCGCCGGAGGTCGTGGTGCGCGAGACGCCGAGCGCCCCGGCGAGCTCGCGCTCGCTGGGGACCCGGGTGAGGGGCGCCAGGCTGCCCGAGAGGACCGCGGCCCGCAGAGCGTCCGACAACGCGAGATAGGCCGGCCCGCCCGCCCGCCAGTCGCCCAGCAGGCGGGCGGTGGCGGTGGGGGAGAGCTGGCGCACCGCGGGCGGCGCGGAGGTGACGGTCACGGGGCCACTGTTCCCCGATTGGATATGGAAAACAAGGCCATTGCGGCGCAGGGTGGCACCATGACGTTCTCGTTCCCGGCCCTCCTGCGACCCGTCCTCAGGCGACCCGTCCGCCGGCCGGCCTCGCATCGCCCGGTCCCTCGTGGTCTGGTCGCCGAGCACGCGACCGAGCCTTCCACCGTGCGCCCCGTGGTGGTCCTGGGCCCGGTGCGTCGCGGGGTCCAGCTGATGCTGGGGCTGCTCGGCTACAGCTGGTCGATGGCGATGCTGCTGCACGCGTCGATGGGTGCCATGCCGTGGGACGTGCTCTCGCAGGGGCTGGTGCGCACCACCGGGCTGTCGTTCGGTGCGGTGACCGGGGTCGTCTCAGTCGTGGTGCTGGCGATGTGGATCCCGCTGCGGCAGCGCCCGGGCATCGGCACGGTGGCGAACGCCGTCATCATCAGCGTGGCGATCGGGCCGTGCCTGGTCGCCGTCGCCGTGCTGGCCCCCGAGCCGGGGGTGGCGGCGCGCGTCGGCCTCGCCGTCGCCGGCATCGTGCTGAACGGCGTGTCGACCGCCGCCTACATCGGCGTGCGTCTCGGCCCCGGGCCGCGCGACGGGCTCATGACCGGCCTCGTGGCCCGCACCGGCTGGTCCGTGCGGCTAGTCAGGACCGGCATCGAGGTCGTCGTCGTGCTGGCCGGCGTGCTGCTGGGCGGCACGTTCGGCTGGGCGACCCTCGCCTACGCGTTCTGCGTCGGCCCCGTGGTGCAGGCGACCGTGCGGTGGCGCTGGTTGGTCCCGGCTGGACTGACGGGCGAGGCGGCGGACCGCCCCCGGCGCGGCTCCGTCCGCGACGTCCCCGGCGGGACACGTGACGATCGCGCCCGGGAGATCTTGCGGGCCCTCGACGTCGTCGCGCGGGAGCAGCGCGACCGGTGACCGTCTCGAGGGCTGCCACGGCGGTGACGTAGCGGTTCCTTCGCGTCCCGTGCGCGGACGCGAAGGAACCGTGGGAACGGAGCGGTTTTTTAGTTCCCTGGGGGCGGATGAGGGGAACCCGCTACGTCGCCGGCGGCGTGTGGCAGTCGGTCAGGCCACGCGGGTCTGCGGGGCGTTCTCGGCCGTCTTCGCCGGGTCGCGCTCGACGACGTCGCCGAGGACGTCGTCGATCCGTGCCATGAGCTCGGCCGGGATCGTCACGCCGGACGCCTTGACGTTCTCCGCGACCTGCTCGGGGCGGGACGCGCCGACCAGGGCGGCGGCGACGTTGTCGTTCTGCAGCACCCAGGCGATCGCGAGCTGCGCCGTGGTGAGGCCGAGCTCGTCGGCGACGGGCTTGAGCCCCTGCACCCGCGTGAGGACGTCGTCGGTCATAAAGCGGCTGATGCCGCCGCGCCCGGCCTCCGCGTCGGCTGCGCGCGAGCCGGCGGGGGCTTCCTTGCCGGGCAGGTACTTGCCGGACAGCACGCCCTGCGCCATCGGCGACCAGACGATCTGTGACAGCCCGGCCTCCCTCGACGCGGGCACGACCTCATCCTCGATGACGCGCCACAGCATCGAGTACTGCGGCTGGGAGGAGATGAGCTGGAAGCCGAGGTCCTTGGCCAGGGCCGCGCCGGCGCGGATCTGGTCGGCGGTCCACTCGGAGACGCCGATGTAGAGCGCCTTGCCCTGCCGGACGATGTCGGCGAACGCCTGCATCGTCTCGGTGAGCGGCGTCTCCGTGTCGTAGCGGTGCGCCTGGTACAGGTCGACGTAGTCGGTGCCGAGACGCCGCAGGGAGCCGTTGATCGACTCCATGACGTGCTTGCGCGACAGTCCGGTGTCGTTGGGGCCGCCCGGACCCGTGGGCCAGTAGACCTTGGTGAAGATCTCGAGCGACTCGCGCCGCTCGCCCGCGAGGGCGTCGCCGAGCACCTGCTCCGCCTTGGTGTTGGCGTAGACGTCCGCGGTGTCGAACGTGGTGATGCCGGCGTCGAGCGCGGCGCGCACGCACTGCGTGGCGACGTCGTTCTCCACCTGGGAGCCGTGGGTGAGCCAGTTGCCGTAGGTGATCTCGGAGATCTTCAGACCACTGTTGCCGAGGTACCGGTAGTTGACCATGGCGTCACCCTAGATCGGCCGGGCGGTCACTCCGGCCAGACGCCGTGCTTCTTCGACATCGGCTTGGGCAGGCGCGAGCGACGGATCTGGAAGGCGCGCATGACGGCGTACATCAACGTGCCCTTGGGGACCTCGCCGAACTTGGTGTGCAGCCGCTTCTTCAGCCCGCGCCACATCAGGAACGCGTCGGCGATGGTGAGCAGCACGATCGCGTACAGCAGCATGAGCACGACGGCGGACATCGTCACGTTCTGCATGAAGATCAGGTTCAGCACGATGAAGCCGAACGCGATCGGCAGGAAGAACTCGCCGAGGTTCCACCGGGCGTCGACGTAGTCGCGCACGTAGCGCTTCAGCGCGCCCTTGTCGCGCGGCGGCAGGTGGCGCTCGTCGCCGGTCTGCATCGCCTTGTACTCGAGGTTGCGCTGCTCGCGTGCCTTCTCCCGCGCGGCGCGCGTCGCGGCCTTGCGGTCGTTCGGCACCAGCGGGCGCTTGTTGGCGGCCTCGGCGACGCTGCGTTTCGGCGTCGGGCGGCCCTTGCGGCTGTCGGCGACGCCGGCCTTCTCGATCTCGGCGGCCGCGTCGACGGGGTCGCTGGCATCGGGGGCGGGCGGCGTCGCGCCGGACTTGTTGCGGGAGAACACACTCTCAGAGTAGTCGAGCGCGCGGGTAGCGTGAGCCGCGTGACCGACTCGAACCACGCCACCCCGGACGCTGTCCCCCACGACGCCGCCACCCTCCGCGCGCACGTCGAGCGACTCTTCCCCGCGCTCCAGGCCGACCTCGAGCGCCTCGTGCGCATCCCGAGCGTCTCGGCCGCCGCCTTCGACCAGGCGCACGTGGCCGCGAGCGCGGACGCCGTGGCCGCGCTGCTGCGCGACGCGGGCCTGCCCGACGTGCGCATCCTGCGCTCCGACCGCCCCGACGGGACGCCCGGCGCCCCCGCGGTGATCGCGCGCCGGCCGGCGCCCGGGGGCCGCCCGACCGTCCTGCTGTACGCGCATCACGACGTGCAGCCGCCGGGCGACGCCGCGACGTGGGAGACCGACCCGTTCGAGCCGGTGCAGGTGGGGGAGCGCCTCTTCGGGCGGGGCGCGGCCGACGACAAGGCGGGGCTGATCGCCCACGTCGGCGCGCTCCGGACCCTGGCCGCCCTCGCTGAGGGGCAGGACGGCGAGGCGCTGCCGCTGGGCGTGACCGTCTTCGTCGAGGGCGAGGAGGAGTCCGGCTCCCCGAGCTTCCACCAGTTCCTCGCGGACCACCGCGAGCTGCTCGCCGCGGACGTCATCGTCGTCGCCGACTCCACCAACTGGAAGGTCGGCGTGCCCGCCCTGACCACGTCGCTGCGCGGCCTGGTCGACGGCGTGGTGGAGATCGAGGCGCTCGCGCACGCCGTGCACTCCGGGATGTTCGGCGGGCCGCTGCTCGACGCGAACACGCTGCTCGCCCGCCTCATCGCGACCCTCCACGACGACGCCGGGAACGTCGCGGTGCCCGGCCTGACGAGCGCGCCAGAGCCCGAGGTCGACTACGACGAGGCGGCGTTCCGCGCGGACTCCTCTGTGCTCGACGGCGTGCGGCTCGCCGGCGATGGCACCATCGCGGGCCGCCTCTGGGCGAAGCCGGCGCTGTCGGTCATCGGGATCGACGCCACGAGCGTCGCCCACGCCTCCAACACGATCGCGCCCCGCGCGGCGGCGAAGCTGTCGCTGCGCATCCCGCCGGGCCAGGACCCGCAGGCGGCGGAGGACGCGCTGCGCGCGCACCTCGAGGCGAGTGCCCCGTTCGGCGCGCGGGTCACCTGGCGGCCGGGCGAGCAGGGCCGGTCGTTCCACGCGGCCGACGACACGGCGGCGATGCGGGCCGCGCGATCGGCGTTCGCCGCCGCCTGGGGGGTCGAGCCGGTGGACATCGGCGTCGGCGGGTCCATCCCCTTCATCGCCGACCTGCTCGAGTTCTTCCCCGACGCCGCCGTGCTCGTGACCGGCGTCGAGGACCCGGACTCGCGCGCGCACGGCGCCAACGAGTCGGTGCACCTGGGCGAGCTGCGCCACGTCGTGCTCGCCGAGGCGCTGCTGCTGCGCCAGGTCGCGACGACCGGCATCTGAGGGATGAGGGCCGAGGGATGACCGACGACGCGTTCGGGGCCGCCGCCGGGAGGGCGATCATGGTGCCGCTGCTCCCGTGCGGCGGCACGGAGGCGGACCTCGACGAGATGGTCGCGTTCTGGACGGGGCTCGGCCTCGAGGTCACGTACCGGCAGCGCCGCCCCAACCCGATCGTGGCGTTCGGCCGGGGCGGTATCCAGCTGCAGTACTACGGGATGCCGGGCTGGGACCCGGAGCAAAGCCACTCGTCGTGCGTGGTGGTCGTGCCGGACATCGAACCGGTCTACGAGGCGTTCGCCGCGGGGCTGAAGGAGATGCTCGGGAGGCTGCCCATGTCGGGGGCGCCGCGCGTGACACGGCCGCGGCGCCGGGCGAACAACGCGGGGCTGAGCGGGTTCAGCCTCGTCGACCCGGCGGGCAACTGGGTGCGCGTCACCCGAGCCCCCGAGACGCCGGTCGTGGCGGGGGAGGGTGGCACGACGCCGTGGACGTCGGGCGGCGGCGGGCCGCTGGCCCGGGCGACGGAGAACGCCGTCGTCGTCGCGGACTCGCACGGCGAGGTCGCGCAGGCGCGCAAGCTGCTGGGCGGGGCGCTCCGGCGCGCGTCGGGCACCACGCCGCCCGCCGGCGAGCTGGCGTCCGCCCTCGCCTTCCTCGCCGAGCTCGCGGTGCGGGCGGGCGACTCCGGCGCCGCCGGCGACCTGCTGTCCGAGCTCGACGCGCTGGCGGCGGGGAGCGACGACCCCGCGGTGCAGCAGGCGGTAGAGGAGGCGCAGGGCCTGCACGACGCCGGTCCCGCGTGACGCCCGCCGTCGGGACCGTCCTGACGACGGAGCCCGACGGCGGCCCTCAGGCCTCGGAGCGGTCTCGGTGGGCGATGTCCAGGGCGCGGGCCCACGCGGCGACGTCGCCGGGGAGCTCGGGGCTGCGCTCCGGCGCGTCGGATCCCATGAGCGCCACGACGTCGGGGGCGGGGATGCGCGCGTTGCCCGGGCCGAGGAAGCGACCGGCGACGTACCCCTTGGCGTAGAGCCGGCCGCCCTGGCCGGTGAAGACCTGCTCGAGGTAGATCACGCGCTCGTCCCAGCCGAGGATCCGCGTCGTGATCTCGACCCGGTCCCAGAGCTGGAGCGACCGCTTGTAGGTGATCGTCGAGGCGGCGACGACCGGGTACCACTTGCGGTCGCCGATCTTGCTGAAGCCGTCGATGTCGGCGATGTAGTTCGACCGGGCCACGTCCATCATCTGCAGGTACGAGCCGTTGTTGACGTGCAGGTACATGTCGAGGTCGCCGGGGTGCACGCGCATCCGCGTCACGGACGGGTCGAGCAGGCCCCGACCAGGGATCGGCTTGCGCGGTCGCAGGGAGGCCCAGGCGAGCTGGATCATTCGAGTCACCTGAGCAGGTTATATCGGATACGGCCGGTAGCAGGTACTTTGCGCGCCCGTCCGGGTCAGACCGGGGGCGCCGGGTCGTACTGGATCCCGCGGCGGACGGCGCGCGCGACCTCGGGCGACTCCAACCGGGCCACGAGGTGCAGCGCCATGTCGATGCCCGCCGAGACGCCCGCGGCGGTCACGATGTCGCCGTCGTCGACGAACCGGGCCTCCGTGTCGATCACGACGCTCGGGTCGATGGCGGCGAGGTCGTCGTAGTGGTCGCGGTGGGTCGTCGCGGGCCGCCCGCCCAGCAGCCCGGCCGCGGCGAGCACGAGCGCGCCGGTGCACACGCTCGCGACGATCGGCGTCTGCGCTCGCACCTGGCGCAGCCACTCCAGGTGCGTGGCGTCGGCGATCATCGCCCGCGTGCCCCACCCGCCCGGATGGACCAGCACGTGCAGCGGGCCGACGTCGTCGGCGGAGCGGGCGGGCAGGATCCGCAGCCCCTTGGCCAGGCGCACCCCGTCGCCGTCGCGGGAGAAGGTGCTCACATGCGGCTTCGGCCCCGACTCGGCGCTCGAGTGTTCCTCCCAGGCGGCGAGCACCTCGAACGGCCCGACGACGTCGAGCTCCTCCGCCTCGTCGAAGACGAGGATGCCGATGTGGAGCCCGCCGTCGGTGCTCATCGTCGTGTCCTTCCGTTCCGCGGAGTCGCTCGCCCGCGCGCCGGGCGGTCAGATCCCCGGCAGCGCCAGCATCTGGTCGAGCGCGACCCGTGCCCAGTGCGCGTCGTCGGGGTCGACCACGATCCGGTTGACCGTGCGCCCGTCCGCGAGCGACTCCATCGCCCACACGAGGTGGGGCAGGTCGATGCGGTTCATCGTGGAGCAGAAGCAGACGGTCGAGTCGAGGTAGTGCACCTGCTTGTCCGGGTGCGCCTTGGCGAGGCGCCGCACCAGGTTGAGCTCGGTGCCGACGGCCCAGGAGCTGCCTGGCTCGGCGGCCTCCAGCGCCTTGATGATGAACTCGGTGGAGCCGACGTGGTCGGCGGCCGTCACGACCTCGTGCTTGCACTCGGGGTGCACCATCACCTGGACGCCGGGCACCTTCGCCCGGACGTCGGACACGTTGCGCTCCGAGAAGCGGCCGTGCACCGAGCAGTGCCCACGCCACAGGATCATGCGGGCGTCGCGCAGCTGCTGCTCCGTGAGGCCGCCGAGGGGCTTGCGCGGGTCGTAGACCACGCAGTCGTCGAGGCGCATCCCGAGCTCGCGGACCGCCGTGTTGCGGCCCAGGTGCTGGTCCGGCATGAAGAGCACCTTGCCGGTGCCCTCGACGCCGCCCACCCGTTCGAACGCCCAGCGCAGCGCCACCTGCGCGTTCGACGACGTGCACACGGTGCCGCCGTGGCGCCCCGTGAACGCCTTGATCGCGGCGGTGGAGTTCATGTACGTCACGGGCACGGTGTCGTCGGCGATCCCGACGTCCTGCAGCATCGCCCAGGCCTCCTCGACCTGCGAGATCTCCGCCATGTCCGCCATGGAGCAGCCGGCGGCGAGGTCGGGCAGCACCACCTGCTGGGCATCCGAGGTGAGTATGTCCGCGCTCTCGGCCATGAAGTGCACGCCGCAGAAGATGACGAACTCGGCCTCGGGTCGGGCGGCCGCCTCGCGCGCGAGCTTGAAGGAGTCGCCCGTGATGTCGGCGAAGTCGATCACCTCGTCGCGCTGGTAGTGGTGGCCCAGCACGAAGGCACGGTCGCCGAGGGCCGCGCGGGCGGCCCGGGCGCGTTCCACGAGGTCGGGGTCCGACGGCGCGGGTAGCGCGCCCGCGCACTCGACGCCGCGCTCGGATTCGAGATCGCGGCCCTGGCCGAGCAGCAGCAGCGCGGACGGTGCGGGCTCGAGGAAGCCGGTCGAGGCGCCCGCGGATTCGTTCAGCAGGGTGGTCACCCGCTCATGCTTCCACAGCGCACGCCCGCGCGGCGTCGGGCGCCGCGTCACGATCGGCTGTCACGATCGGCCGTCACGATCGGCGCGACCGTGCGGGCGTGTGCCACGATCGCGGGATGCACGTGCTGCTCTGCCTCGGCGGCGACGCCGACACCCTGGGCCCGGCGCTCGCGACGGCGTGGCGCGACGCGGCGCCCCGATGCACCATCGAGACGGTCGCGCTCGCCGAGACGCCGGCGGCCCCCGCCGACGGCTCGCACCCCGGCGGCGTCTTCGTGCCCTTGTCCGCGCTCGGCCTCGGGAGCGTCGCGGAGCAGGCCGAGGGGCCGCTCGGGGTGCAGGCGCGGGCGGCCGACCTCGTGGTCGTGCACGTGCCGGTGCTCGACGGCGGGTCGACGCACGAGGGTCGCGTCGCGCAGGCGGTGCGGGCGGCCGCGCCGCATGCCGTGCCGGTCGTCGTGCTGGCGGGCCGCAGCGAGGTCTCGCGGCGTGAGTGGTCGGGGGCCGGGATCAGTGGCGTGCACGAGGTGGGGCCCGACCCGGTGGCGGCCGTCGCACGGGTGGCCCGCACCTGGGCGCCGTCCTGGGCCTGATGCACCGGGATGACCGGTCGTGACCGGTCAGGACGGCTTGCGCGGCGCGCCTGTGACCCGTGTCATCGCGCCCCGGAAATTCGCGCGTAGGATCGGGAACAGCCGCACCCGGTCCGCATGTTGGAGGAAGCATGACCGACACCACCGAGATCGCCACGCACGGCGTGGACATGTCCGACGTCGCCGCGGGGAAGGTCCGCAGCCTGCTCGAGCAGGAGGGCCGCGACGACCTCCGTCTGCGCGTAGCCGTCCAGCCCGGCGGCTGTTCCGGCCTCATCTACCAGCTCTACTTCGACGAGCGTCTGCTCGACGGGGACGCACTGCGCGACTTCGACGGCGTCGAGGTCGTCGTGGACCGTATGAGCGTGCCGTACCTCGAGGGCGCGTCGATCGACTTCGCCGACACGATCGAGAAGCAGGGCTTCACGATCGACAACCCGAACGCGGGCAGCTCTTGCGCGTGCGGTGGCTCGTTCGGCTGAGCCGCTGACCTGACTCCGACGGCCCGGTCACCCTCGTGGCGACCGGGCCGTCGTGCGTCCGGACGCTGCCCTCAGGAGCCGTGCCCTCAGGCGCTGTCGCCCAGCCGCACCGTCAGCACCCAGGCGGGGCCGCCGGCCGTCATCTCTCGACGCTCCGCCTCGCCGGCCATGGTGTGCTCGCGCATCCGAGCCCAGGCGGGTACGTCGTGGCGGGCCGCCGGGTCGGTGGCGACCACGGTGACCAGCGTGCCCGGCGGCAGGTCGCGTGCCCGCGCCGCGAGCCGGATCACGGGGAGCGGGCAGCGCAACCCGCGTGCGTCGACCACCTCGTCGCCGGGGAGGTCGGCGGGCAGCTCGCCGCCGGCGGGCGTCGTCACAGGCCACCCACGCCGAGCACGTCCCGCACCCGCTGCACGGCGCCGGGCAGCACGCCCAGGAAGCGGTCGACGTCGTCCTCGGTCGTGGACCGGTCCAGGGCGATCCGCACGTTGCCGTGCGTGAGCACGCCCATCGCCGCGAGCACGTGCGAGGGCTCCAGGGTGCTCGCGGTGCAGGCCGAGCCCGAGCCCACGGCGATGCCCGCGCGATCGAGCTCGGTCACCAGCGCCTCGCCATCGACATAGAGGCAGGAGAACGTCACGACGTGGGGGAGCCGGTCGTCCGAGTCGCCCACCACCTCGACGTCGGGGAGCGTGGCGACGGCGCGACGCACGCGCTCCACGAGCACGCGGCGGCGCGCGTCCTGCTCCGCGCGGTCCGCCGCGACGGACTGCAGGGCGACGGCGGCGGCGAAGGCCGCCGGCACGCTGACGCCGCCCGGCGCCCAGGGGTCCGCGTCCTCGGGGCCCGGCGGCACGGTCCGGACGCGCTGGCGCACGGCGAGGATGCCGACGCCGGCGGGCCCGCCCCAGTCGGCCGGGTCGGCGGCGAGGAGGTCCCAGGCGCCGGGGACGTCGTCGTGGCCGAGGCTCGCGCCCGCATCCACGAGCAGCGGGACCCCGGCCGCACGGGCGGCCGCGTGCGCCGCGGCGAGCGGCTGCCGCGTCCCGACCTCGCCGTTGGCGTGCTGGAGCGCGGCGACCGCGACGCGGCGGCCGCGCACGGCGGCGCCGAAGGCGTCGGCGTCCACGCGGCCCTGGCGGTCGACGTCCACGACCTGGCGCGCACCGCCGTGCAGGGCCGACGCGGAGGACGCGGCGTGCAGGACGGCCGCCCGCTCGGCGGCGCCCACCACGACGTCGCCCCCGGCGCGGCGCCGGGCCGCAGCGGTCCCGAGCACGGCGGCGTGCAGGGCGGCGGTGTGGCTGGCCGTGAACCGGACCTCCTCGGTACGGGCGCCCAGGAGGCCGGCGACCGCCTCGCGGGCGCCGTCGAGGAGCCGTGCGGCGCGCCGGCCCTCCGTGTGCAGGCGGTGCGGGTCCGCCCAGCCGTCGTCCATCGATTGCAGCAGCGCCTGGCGTGCGAGCGGGTGCAGGGGTGCGCTCCCGCCGTTGTCGAGATGCACGCGGGGCGGCGCCGCAGCCGGGGAGGCGCCCGCATGGTCGGTGGTGTGGGTCACAGGTGCGCTCCGGTGGGTGGCGGTCGGGTCGTGAAGTCGCCGGCACGGTCCTCGGGGGCGTCGAACGGGTCCGGACGCGGCGTCTGAGGCACGATCGTGCCATCTCGAGCGGTTCGTCGAGGGGAGCGCGACGATCGACGGCGGCGCGAGGTTCTGACACCTCAGGGTAACGATCTGACACTCCCTGAGAGTCTGTGTGCAACTCGCAGATGTGGACGTCCGGTGCGGAAAGAGTCACGTCCTGACGGGGGCGCTGCGGCGTCGAACCCGCTCCGGGCGCGCTAGGCTACATCTCATCGAGGACGAAGGTCCTGTCCACGCGCCCGTTGCCCTAAGGGGGGCCGTGGCCTCGGGCAGGACGTGACGTGAAAGGCCTCCCTTGCACTCGAAGAGCACCACCCGCACACGGCGGGTCATCCTGCGCGCGACGGCGATCGCCGGCGCGGTCGTAGTCTTGGCCTCCGGCTGTGCCAGCGACTCCGTGAAGCGCGGATACCTGCCCGGCTACACCGACGGGGAGGTGACCAACCAGACCGAGCGGATCACGAACCTCTGGGTCGGCTCCTGGATCGCGGCACTCATCATCGGCTTGATCACGTGGGGGCTGATGCTGTGGTGCGTCGCTGCCTACCGCAAGCGCCGCGACGACCACCAGCTCCCGGTGCAGACCCGGTACCACATGCCGCTCGAGATCATGTACACGGCCGTGCCGACCATCATGGTCATGGTCCTGTTCTTCTACACCGACCGCGACATGTCGGCGGTGCAGGACACCTCCGGCGAGGCCGACGTGAACATCCAGGTCATCGGCAAGCAGTGGAGCTGGGACTTCAACTACCTGGACGCCGGCGTCTACGACACCGGCCAGCACCTGCGTGACGTCGGCGGGCAGACGGTCGAGGACGAGGTCGACCACACGCCGGGCACCTCCAAGGAGGTGCCGACGCTCTACCTGCCGGTCGATCAGTCCGTCGAGTTCACGCTCGACTCGCGCGACGTCATCCACTCCTTCTGGATCCCCGCGTTCCTGTACAAGAGGGACATGATCCCGGGGCGGACCAACACGTTCCAGGTGACCCCGACGCGTGAGGGCACCTATGCCGGCAAGTGCGCCGAGCTCTGCGGCGAGTTCCACTCCGGCATGCTCTTCAACGTCCAGGTCGTGTCGCAGGCGGAGTACGACGCCCACATGGACGACCTGCGGGACGCGGGGCAGACTGGTGAGCTCGGACTCGACCTGAACCGTCAGCAGCACCCTGAGTCAGCTACCGACGCCAGCACCGAGGAGGGCGAAGGCTGATGGCCGTCACCACCGAAACCGCGCACGGCGCCGAGGTCATTCCTGGCCTTCCGCCGAAGCACCAGAACTTTGGCCGCACCGTGATCAAGTGGATCACCTCCACGGACCACAAGACGATCGGGTACATGTACCTCATCACGTCGTTCGTCTGGTTCGCCGTGGGCGGGGTCCTCGCGCTGCTCATCCGCGCCGAGCTGTTCATGCCGGGCATCCAGGTGGTGCAGAGCAACGAGCAGTACAACCAGCTCTTCACGATGCACGGCACGATCATGCTGCTCCTGTTCGCGACACCGCTGTTCGCGGGCTTCGCGAACGTGATCATGCCGCTGCAGATCGGCGCGCCGGACGTCGCGTTCCCGCGACTCAACATGTTCGCCTACTGGCTCTTCTTCTTCGGCGGCATCATCGCGGGGGCCGGATTCTTCACCCCGCAGGGTGCGGCTTCGTTCGGCTGGTTCGCCTACGCGCCGTTGTCCAACACGACGTTCAGTCCAGGGCTCGGTGGAGACCTATGGGTGTTCGGGCTGGCCCTGGCCGGCTTCGGCACGATCCTTGGTGCGGTCAACTTCATCACCACCATCATCACGATGCGTGCGCCGGGCATGACCATGTTCCGGATGCCGATCTTCACCTGGAACACGCTCGTCACCAGCCTGCTGGTCCTGATGGCCTTCCCGCCGCTGGCCTCCGCGCTGTTCGCGCTCGGCGCCGACCGCCGCCTCGGTGCGCAGGTCTTCAACCCCGATAATGGCGGGGCGATCCTGTGGCAGCACCTGTTCTGGTTCTTCGGCCACCCCGAGGTGTACATCATCGCGCTGCCGTTCTTCGGCATCGTGTCGGAGATCTTCCCGGTCTTCAGCCGTAAGCCGATCTTCGGGTACAAGACGCTGATCTACGCGACCATCGCGATCGCTGCCCTGTCCGTGACCGTGTGGGCCCACCACATGTACGTGACCGGGGCCGTGCTGCTCCCGTTCTTCGCCTTCATGACGATGCTCATCGCCATCCCGACGGGAGTGAAGTTCTTCAACTGGATCGGCACGATGTGGCGAGGGAAACTCACCTTCGAGACACCCATGCTGTGGTCGATCGGCTTCCTCGTGACGTTCCTCTTCGGCGGCCTGACCGGCGTCATCCTGTCGAGCCCGGCCCTGGACTTCCACCTGTCCGACTCGTACTTCGTGGTGGCGCACTTCCACTACGTCGTCTTCGGCACCGTGGTCTTCGCGATGTTCGCCGGCTTCTACTTCTGGTGGCCCAAGTTCACCGGCCGCATGCTCAACGAGCGGCTCGGCAAGGTGCATTTCTGGCTGCTGTTCGTCGGCTTCCACATGACGTTCCTGATCCAGCACTGGCTGGGTGTCGAGGGCATGCCGCGTCGGTACGCCGACTACATGCCCGAGGAGGGCTTCACCTGGGAGAACCAGGTCTCCACGGTCGGCGCGTTCATCCTCGCTGCGTCGACGCTGCCGTTCCTCTGGAACGTGTACACCACCTGGCGCAACGCGCCCAAGGTGACCGTGGACGACCCGTGGGGCTTCGGGCGCTCGCTCGAGTGGGCCACCAGCTGCCCGCCCCCGCGGCACAACTTCACCTCTCTGCCCCGCATCCGCTCCGAGTCGCCCGCCTTCGACCTGCACCACCCCGAGGTCGCGGCGCTGGAGCAGGCCCCTGGCCACGGTGGGCTGGACGCCGTCTACGGCGACCCCGACCGACGAGGCCAACAGGAGCTCGTCGAGGAGCGGCGCGACACCGACTCCTCGGCCAAGTCCCAGTCGACCACTACGGTGATCGACGACGAGCGGCCGGACGACCAGGAGGACCGCAAGTGAAGATCGAGGTCAAGCTCTTCCTGTTCCTCGCCCCCTTCTTCGTCGTGGTGGGTGTCATCTACGGCTTGGTCTCCGGGTTCCGTGACGCTGTGGGCTACCTCGGGCTCCCGCTCGTGGGTGCCCTGATGGCGATGATCGGCGCGTACCTGGCGCTCACCGCGCGCCGGATCGACCCGCGGCCCGAGGACGACGAGGAAGGCGAGATCGAGCAGGGTGCCGGCGACCAGGGCGTGTACGCGCCGTGGAGCTGGTGGCCGCTGGTCATCGGAGCCTCCGCCGCGATCGCGTTCCTCGGCCTGGCCGTCGGCTGGTGGGTGCTGTACGTCGGCTTCGCCCTGGGCGTGATCGGCCTCGTCGGCTGGGTCTTCGAGTTCAGCCGCGGCCAGCACGCGCACTGACGTCCGGGCGCGTCGCGCGCACACGGGATGTCTTAGGGCCCCCCGCTCCAGCCGGAGCGAGGGGCCCTCGTGCGTCCGCCTCACGGATCGGCAACGATCGCCCGATCGCGGCGCCCTCGAGCCTGCGGGGGCCAGGAGCTCGCGGCGTTCACGCAGGGCGGCGGTGGTGGCGAGCAAGGGGCCACGCTCGAGGACACGTCGACGCAGATGTCCATGCCGTCATGGGGATGGACATGGACATGATCCTCCTCGGCGGCACCATGTATATCGCTATGGGCGAGCTGAGCCAGGGCGAGTACTTCTGGATGTCTCTGGACGAGATGGCCGAGGACCCGGCCATGGCGGTTACGTTCGACTCGATGGAGTCCATGGAGGCCGGGGCCCAGACCGAGGCGATGGCCGACGCGGTCACCTCGACGTGGAGTCGACCTTCAGCAAGTGGGGCGCGCGGGTCGACGCGAGATAGAGAAGCTGTGGAGGGAATCGAAACTATTGTGGTCCCCCCCTGTCTTCTCTC
>NZ_JCAIUK010000012.1:0-88991 GCF_059445475.1 Isoptericola sp. Y581
TGGTACTGCCCTCGAGAGGGGGTGGGAGAGTAGGACGCCGCCGGACATCTATTCACGAGAGGCCCACCCCTGACCCGGGGTGGGCCTTTCGCATGTCCGGAGTTCGGTACTGCGGTGGATGCGTTGGAGGAGATGAGCTACGCGCGGTCCGTGTGCGGAGGGACCGGCCGAGGCGCGGGCTGGCTCGCGTCCGGTAGTGCGTCCTCTCACACCGGTGACCGAGCACGACGCCGTCCTGGAGGACGGTGGCGTGGGAGAATACGGCTTGTGTCGGCGTCGGAAGGAACACCGTGAACGATTCACCACGGGACAAGAGCAAGGGCGGTACCGGCGATCGCTCGTCGTCGTCCCGTGGCGGGAATCCCCGTTCGGGAGCGCGCGACGGGAGCCGCGGTGCGTCGGGGTCTGCAGCGGGGGCCCGCCCCAGGAGCGGGGAGGCTCCGAAGGGGCGGGGCAGCGGGGTTGCCGGCCGACGGGATCAGGACGACCGGGCTCAGTCGCCCCGGGGCGGGCGGTCCGCGGAGCGGGGTCCCGCTCGGTCTGACCGGGGTCCTGCTCGGTCTGACCAGGGTGCTGCTCGCAGCGACCGGGGTCGCGGATCGGACGACCGGGCGCGGGAGTACCGCAGGCCTGATGAGCGGCAGCGCGACGACCATGGTCGCTCCGACTATCGCCGGCGGGACGACCAGGGTCGACCTGACGACCGCCGGCGGGACGACCAGGGTCGACCTGACGACCGGCGGCGGGACGACCGTGGACGTGCAGGCGGGGGACCGTCGACGTCTGGCGGGTACCGGGACGGTGGCCGGCGGCAGGACTCGTCGCGCGGATCCGGCTCGGCGTCCGGACGTCCGGAGGGCCGTGAAGCGAGGTACCGCGGCGGGCCCGAGGGCGGTCGTTCCGGTGAGCGCCGGCCCAGCGAAGGGCGCGTGGGGAACGACCGCCGCGATTCGCCGGACGGTCGACGCGACGCGGGCGACGGCCGCGACCGGTTCGAGGGGCAGCGGGACCGGCGCGACAGCCGGGAGCGGACGAGCGCCCCGCGCGACGACCGTCGTGACTCGCGGGAGCGGCCCGACGGCCGCAGCGACGGTTTCCGGGGTTCTGCACCTCGTGGGCCGCGCGGGGCGGAGAGCACGACGGCACGCCGGCCCGCGGGCGGCGGGGCCCGCGGTGGAGCCGCAGCGCGCGGGACGCAGTCCGCGCCGACGTCCGACCGTCGGCCGCGGGTCGCGGAGCCGGAGATCGACGAGGACGTGACGATGGGACAGCTCGGGCGCGACGTCCGCGGCCGTCTGCGCGGGCTGACCAAGGAGAACGCCGAGCGGATCGGGCTGCACCTGGTGATGGCCGGGCGGCTCCTCGACACCGACCCGGAGAAGGCCTACGAGCACGCGCAGGCTGCGGTGCGGCGAGGCGGGCGCGTGGACGTGGTGCGCGAGGCTGCCGGTATCGCGGCGTACCGCACGGCGCGGTTCGCGGAGGCGCTGCGCGAGCTGCGCACCGTACGCCGGCTGAACGGGTCGTCGGAGCACCTGCCGCTCATGGCCGACGCCGAGCGCGGGCTGGGCCGCCCGGAGCGTGCCCTTGCCCTGGCAGCGAGCGAGGAGGCGAGGACCCTCGACGCAGACGGGCGCACGGAGCTCGCGATCGTGGCGAGCGGCGCACGGGCTGACCTCGGCGAGTACGCCGCGGCACTGGCGGTCCTCGACCGCATCCCCGCGGCGGAGCGCCGCGGGGACCTGGGGCTGCGCGTGCTCCAGGCGCGCGCCTTCGCGTTGGAGGCCGCAGGGCGCACCGCCGAGGCGACCGAGATCCTGGCCGGGGTGGACCCTGCGGCGCTCGAGCGCGCGTCCGGCGTCCCCGAGGACGACGACGAGGTCGTGGTCTACGACACGTACGACGACGAGCTCGCGGAGGCCGAGACTCCCGAGGCGGGGGACGACGCCGGCAGCATGGACGACGCCGCGCCAGGGACGGGTGCCGGGGCCGAGCCCACGGCCGGTGAGGTTCCGGAGGACGCGGACACCGAGGAGGCATCGAGCACCGAGGAGGCATCGAGCACCGACGAGGCCACGGACGCGGTCGAGCCCGAGGGGGAGCCGGCCGACGAGGGGGCGAGCGTCTCCGACGATCGAGACGCGGTATGACGGCGACGCTCCAGGGCTGCTCCGGCCCGCTCGCGGCGGCACACGACCTCGCGCTGGTGGACCTGGACGGGGTCGCGTACCGCGGCCATCTGCCGATCCCGCACGCGTCGGAGAGCCTGGCCGCGGCGCGGGAGACAGGGATGCGCCTCGTCTTCGTCACGAACAACGCCTCCCGCGAGCCCGAGGAGGTGGCCGACCAGCTCACGGGTCTGGCCATCCCCACGGCTGCGGACGAGGTCATGACGGCTGCGCAGGCCTGCGCGGCGTTGCTGCGGACCCGCCTCGCACCCGGGGCGCGTGTCCTCGTGGTGGGCGGCGCGGGCCTGCGGACGGCGGTCGCCAGGGCCGGCCTGACCGTCGTGGACTCCGCAGACGACGACCCGGCGGCGGTAGCCCAGGGCTACGCCACGGGCCTCGCGTGGAGCGACCTGGCCGAGGCCGCATACGCGGTCGCGGGCGGCGCCTGGCACGTGGCGAGCAACCTGGACCTCTCACTCCCGACGGCGCGCGGGTTCGCGCCCGGGAACGGTGCCCTGGTGGGAGCCGTCGTGGCCGCGACGGGCGTGCAGCCCGACAGCGCGGGCAAGCCGTCGCCGACCATGTACCGGCTGGCGGTGGACCGGGCGGGCGCCGAGCACCCGCTGGTGATCGGCGACCGCCTCGACACCGACCTGGCGGGCGCGCGCTCGGGCGGGTACCCGGGGCTGCACGTGCTCACGGGCGTCTCATCGGCCCGCGACGCCGTGCTGGCGGAGCCCGCGCTGCGCCCGGACTTCCTGGGCGGCGACCTGCGTGCGCTGCTCGAGCCGCACCCCCTGCCCGTCCGTGACGGGGAGGGCTGGTGGACCTGCACGGACCGCGCGGCGCGGGTCACCGACGGGCGCCTGGAGCTGGACCGACAGGGACCGGCCGGGATCGACGTCGTCCGGTCCGCGTGCGCGGCCGCGTGGGCCGCCGCCGACACCGGTGCCTCCGTGGATCCTGACTCCGTCCCGGAGCTGCGGGCCTGACACCGGCCCCGCGGCCTGCGGGTCGGCTGTGGGTCGTGCGCGGTGACGTCGCCGGCAGCAGGTAGCGTGGACCCGGACCTCGGCCGGCGGCGTCCGCGTCGCCTGGACCGGCGGTCCCCGTGCATTTCGCACCGTGCGAACCCGCGACCCGCGAGCGACAGGGAGGGACGATGACGCAGGACTCGGCGCTGCCCGACGCGACGTCCGACCACCCCGAGGGTCCCGATGGCCCGGCCCACGACGAAGGTCTTGAGGGCCTCGAGGGGCTCGACGAGGTCCCCGTGAGCGAGCACGTGGCCCGGTTCACGCAGGTCCACGACGCCCTGCGCGCCCGCCTCGACGGGCAGCCGGACCAGGAGCCGGACCAGGAGCCGGGGAGCGGCGCCGGGCCGCACGCGGGATCGGCGCGTTGATGCCGGCTGTGCGCGTGGACACGGAGCTCGTCCGCCGTGGCCTGGCCCGGTCGCGACGGCAGGCCGCGGAGCTGATCGGCTCGGGCCGGGTGCGCCTCGGCGACCGGGCCGTCACCAAGGCATCCGTGCCGGTTCCTGCCGGGACGCTCGTGACAGTGCTCGACGACCCGAACGACGCGGGGTACGCCTCGCGCGCGGGAGGGAAGCTGGCCGGCGCCCTCGACGCACTCGATGCCGACCCGGAGGGCCGTGCGCTGGTGCGTGCGATCGACGGCGGGTGGTGCCTCGACGTCGGCGCGTCCACCGGCGGCTTCACCGACGTCCTCCTGCGGCGCGGCGCGCGCCGCGTGGTCGCGCTCGACGTCGGGCACGGGCAGCTGGTCCCGTCGCTGCGGGAGGACCCGCGGGTCACCGTGGTGGAGGGCTTCAACCTGCGCGACCTGACACCTGCGGACCTCGAGCACGCCCCGGACGTCGTCGTGGGCGACCTGTCGTTCATCTCGCTGGCGCTGGTGCTCGGGCCGCTCGCGGCGGTCCTCGCACCCGAGGGGCATGCGCTGCTGCTGGTCAAGCCCCAGTTCGAGGTGGGGCGCGAGCGGCTGGGCACCGGCGGCGTCGTGCGCGACCCGGGCCTGCACGTCGACGCCGTGCGCACGGTGGTGCAGGCGGCGGCGGGGCGCGGCCTCGTGGCACGCGCGGTGGTGCCGAGCCCGCTGCCCGGTCCCAGCGGCAACCGGGAGTACTTCTGCTGGTTCCGCCCGGCGGGTGCCGACCGGGACCGGCTCGCCCCGGGCGACGCCGCCACCCCCGCCGCGACCGAGGCGGTGGCCTGGCAACCCGCCGGACCGGACGCGCCGCCGTCGACCCCACCCGTCCTGCCGATCGGAGGAACATCGTGAGCCGCCGAGTCCTCATCGTCACCCACGGCGGCCGACCGGAGGCCGTGGCGGCGCTGTCCGAGGCCGTGCGCGAGCTCACGGCCGCGGGCTTCGAGGTGGCGCTGCACGACGACGACCTGGCCGAGTCCTTCGGGGACCACATGGCCGCGGCCCGGGCACGAGAAGGCGTCACCGAGTCCGAGGCCGTCATGGTGCTCGGGGGCGACGGCACCATCCTGCGCGCCGCCGAGCTCACGCACGGCACCGGGGTGCCGCTGCTGGGCGTCAACCTCGGTCACGTGGGTTTTCTCGCGGAGAGCGAGCGCGACGACCTGCGGCACGCGGTGCGTCGGCTCGCCGCGCGCGACTACGAGGTCGAGGAGCGCGCGGTCGTCGACGTCGCGGTCCACCTGCCGGGCGAGGACGCGCCCCGTACCGGGTGGGCGCTGAACGAGGCCACGGTCGAGAAGGCGCGGCGCGAGCGCATGATCGAGGTGGGCATCGCCGTCGACGGCCGCCCGCTCTCCTCGTTCGGGTGCGACGGAGTGGTGATGTCCACGGCCACCGGGTCGACGGCGCACGCCTTCTCGGCGGGCGGGCCGGTGATGTGGCCGGAGGTGGACGGGGTGCTCCTGGTGCCGCTCTCCGCCCACGCGCTGTTCGCGCGGCCGCTGGTCATCGGGCCGCGCTCCACGTACACGGTGAAGGTGCTGGAGCGCAGCCCGGTCGCGGGCGTCCTGACGTGCGACGGGCGACGACGGATCGACCTGCCGGTCGGGTCCAGGGTCGAGGTGCGGCGGGGCGCGCTGCCGCTGCGCTTCGCGCGGCTCTCGCCGGCGCCGTTCACCGAACGGCTGGTGTCCAAGTTCTCGCTGCCCGTGGTGGGCTGGCGGGAGCTGGCCGCCAAGCGGCCGGATCACCGTGGCCCGGACGAGACCGGCCCGGACAAGACCGGCCCGGACGAGACCGGCCCGGACGAGACTGGCCCGGACGTGCCCGGGCCGACGGGTGCGCCCGAGCACGAGAAGGAGGCATAGGTGCTCGAGGAGATCGCGATCGAGAACCTGGGCGTGATCCGCGCCGCCCGGGTGCCGCTGTCCGACGGCCTGACGGTGATCACCGGCGAGACCGGCGCCGGCAAGACGATGGTCCTCACCGGGCTGGGCCTGCTCATGGGTGGCAAGGCGGACGCCGCAGTCGTGCGGCCCGGTGCCGACGGCGCCGTCGTCGAGGGGCGGCTGCGCGTCGCCGCCCACCCCGCGGTGGTGCGGCGGGTCGACGAGGCGGGCGGCGAGGTCGACGACGACGGCACCGTGGTGGTGCTGCGCACCGTCGCGGCCGTCGGCCGCTCGCGGGCGCACCTCGGTGGCCGCGGCGTCCCGCAGGGCGTCCTGGCCGAGATCGCGGACGACCTCGTGACCGTGCACGGCCAGGCCGACCAGCTGCGCCTGCGCACGGCGGCGAAGCAGCGCGAGGCGTTGGACACCTTCGCGGGACCGGAGCACCAGGACCGGCTCGACGCGTACCGCGCCGCGTGGACGGAGCGGGCGGGCCTGCTGTCGGAGATCGCCGACCTCACGGCGCGCGGCGCCGAGCGGGCCCGCGAGGGGGAGCTGCTGCGCCTCGGCCTCGCCGAGGTGGAGCGGGTCGATCCCCGGCCCGGGGAGGACGCGGAGCTCACCGCGCTCGTCGGGAGGCTGGGCAACGCGGAGGGACTGCGCGTCGCCGCGCAGCAGGCGCACGACGCGGTTGCGGGCGACGACGTGGAGTCGGAGGGCAGCGCGGTCGAGGCGGTGGAGCGGGCGCGCCGTGCGCTCGAGGCGGCCGCGCACGACGACCCGGCGCTCGGGGGGCACGCGACGCGTCTGGCGGAGGCGGGCTACCTCCTCGCCGACGTCGCGACCGACCTGTCCGCCTACGTCGACGACCTGCAGGCCGACCCGGCCGGTCTCGAGACCACGCACGCGCGGCTGGCCGAGCTCAACACCCTCACCCGCAGTTACGGGGAGACCATCGACGACGTGCTCCAGTGGGCGAGCGACGCGGGCCTGCGTCTCCTCGACCTCGACGACGGCGGCGAGCGGCTGGCGTCCATGCGCGAGCGCACCGCCGAGCTCGACGCCGAGCTCGGCGCGGCGGGGGAGACCCTCTCGGCCGGGCGACGGTCCGCGGCCGAGGCGCTCGCGGAGGCGGTGACGCAGGAGCTGGCCGGCCTCGCGATGCGTGGCTCGCGGCTCGTCGTGGAGGTCGCGCCCGCCGAGGAGCCCGGCCCGTGGGGCGCCGACCAGGTGTCGTTCCAGCTCGAACCGCACCCCGGCGCCCCGGCCCGCCCGCTGGGCAAGGGCGCATCCGGCGGCGAGCTATCCCGCGTGATGCTGGCCGTCGAGGTGGCGCTCGCGACGGCGCGGCTGGACGCCGGCACCAACGGTCGGCCGGGCGCCCCGCTGCCCACGTTCGTCTTCGACGAGGTCGACGCCGGCGTGGGTGGACGTGCCGCGGTCGAGGTCGGCCGGCGGCTGGCGACGCTCGCCCGCAGCACCCAGGTCGTCGTCGTGACCCACCTCGCGCAGGTGGCGGCCTTCGCGGACACGCACCTGGTGGTCACGAAGTCGTCCACCGGCACCGGCACCGGCGTAGCCGGAGACGGTCCGGACGGAGGCGACGGGGTGACCGTGACCGGTGTGCAGGAGGTCACGAACGAGGGCCGCGTGCGCGAGCTCGCGCGGATGCTCTCGGGGCAGGAGGAGTCCGCGACCGCTCGCCAGCACGCGGTCGAGCTCCTGGAGTCCTCCACCGTGGGACGATAGGGGCGATGAGAATGATCCTGCGCAAGTCCGTGCGTGCGCCCGACGCCGGTGACGACGGACCCGAGGTGTCCGGGCTTGCCCGTGTGAGTACGCGGACCAAGGACCTGACCAAGAAGCTGCGGCCCGGCGACGTGGCCGTCATCGATCACGTGGACATCGACCGGGTCGCGGCCGACGCCCTGGTGAGGGTCAACCCCGCGGCGGTGCTGAACGCGTCCCGCTCGACGTCGGGCCGGTACCCCAACGCCGGGCCGGGCATCCTGGTCGACGCGGGGATCACCCTGGTGGACGACCTGGGACCGGCGGTGATGTCGCTGCCCGACGGCGCGTCCGTCACGATCGACGGCGGCGCGGTCCGCGTCGACGGCACGACCGTCGCCGAGGGCGTTCGCCAGACCCAGGCCACCGTCGCGGCCGACACGGCCGAGGCGCGCGAGGGCCTGTCCGCGGAGATCGAGAACTTCGCCGAGAACACCATGACGTACCTGCGCCGCGAGCGGGACCTCCTGCTCGACGGCGTGGGGGTGCCGGACGTGCGGACGCAGTTCGACGGCCGGCACGTCCTGATCGTCGTGCGCGGGTACCACTACCGCGAGGACCTGGCGATGCTGCGGTCGTACATCGCGGAGAACCGCCCCGTCCTCGTGGGCGTCGACGGCGGCGCCGACGCGATCATCGACGCGGGCTGGAAGCCCGACATGATCGTGGGTGACATGGACTCCGTCTCGGACCGCGCGCTGTCCTCCGGCGCGGAGATCGTGGTGCACGCCTACCGCGACGGGTCGGCACCGGGCCTCGAGCGCGTGGAGGCGCTCGGCGTCGAGCCGGTCGTCTTCCCGGCGACGGGCACCAGCGAGGACATCGCCATGCTGCTGGCCGACGACAAGGGCGCCGAGCTGATCGTCGCCGTCGGCACCCACGCCACCCTCGTGGAGTTCCTCGACAAGGGGCGCGCGGGGATGGCCAGCACCTTCCTCACCCGGCTGCGGGTGGGCGGCAAGCTCGTGGACGCCAAGGGCGTGTCCCGGCTGTACCGCACCCGCATCTCCAACCTGCAGCTCACGCTGCTGTCCCTGGCGGGCGTCGCTGCCGTCGTCGCCGCGCTGTTGTCCACCTCCGCCGGGCAGACGTTCTTCGGGCTCGTCGGTGCGCGGATCGACGACCTCGTCTCGTGGGTGGGTAGCCTCTTCGGCGGCTGACGCCGTTCCCGACCCCTCGGCACGCCGCCCGCCCGTCCCGTCCCGACCCGAAGGAACCTCCGCCGACCGTGATCGACTTCAGGTACCACCTCGTCTCGCTGATCTCCGTGTTCCTCGCCCTCGCGGTGGGCATCATCCTCGGTGCAGGCCCGCTGCAGGGTGCCATCGGCGACCAGCTCACCGACCAGGTCGACGCGCTGCGCACGGAGCGCAACACGCTGCGCGAGGAGCTCGGGGAGGCACAGATCATCGCCCAGGAGCAGCGCCGCTTCGTCGACAGCGCCGGCGACCAGCTCGTCGCCGGCTCGCTGGCCGGCAAGCGCGTCGCCGTCGTCGAGGTCGACGAGGTGAGCGACGGCGCCGAGCAGGCCGTGCTCGACCAGATCGAGGGCGCCGACGGGACGGTCGTCGCGCAGGAGCGGCTCACCGGGTCCTGGACGTCGGCGGAGGAGCTGTCGCTGCGCGAGACCGTCGCGGGCGGGCTGCGCGACCAGCTGCCGGCCGACCTCGTCGACGGGGTGATCGACGACGAGTCCGGGACCGCCGAGCTGCTCGCGGCATCGCTCTCGGTCGCGCTCACCGACGCCGACCCCACGCAGCCCGACGCGTTCAGCGAGGCGGCGACCGAGCAACAGCACCTGCTGGAGCAGGTCGGGCTCGTGGAGGCCATCGCGGAGCCCTCAGCCCCGGCCGACGCGATCCTGCTGCTCTCGGGCGGCGGCACCGGCGACGAGGAGGAGACCGGCGACGCCGATCCGGCCGAGACAGGGGTGGGCGCCCTCACGACGCTCGCGGGTACGTCCGCCGAGATCGTCGGGACCGCCGTGCTGGCCGGCCCGACGACGCAGGACGGCGACCTGGTGTCGGCGA
Source organism: Isoptericola sp. Y581 (assembly GCF_059445475.1). Classification (NCBI taxonomy): domain Bacteria; kingdom Bacillati; phylum Actinomycetota; class Actinomycetes; order Micrococcales; family Promicromonosporaceae; genus Isoptericola; species Isoptericola sp. Y581. The sequence continues at coordinate 9,328 of NZ_JCAIUK010000012.1, forward strand.
TCCGGTCCGACGACCGGCTGGCCGACCTGGTGAGCACCGTCAGCGGGGTGGAGCAGACGACCGGCCAGATCGTGGTGCCGCTCGCGATCGCGGCGCAGGAGGCCGGCACCGTGGACCAGTACGGCTTCGAGGACGGGGCCTCGGTGCTCCCGCCCGTGGTCGAGCAGGGCGAGACGCAGGGGGACGGCTGATGGGCGCGGGCCTCGGCGCGCTGCTGCGCGCCGCCGTCGTCGGGGCGGCCGGGACCACGCTGGCCCGCCGCGCCCTCGAGACCGACCCGCCCGGCGGCGCCGCCCGCTGGACGCGCACGAACCACCGCGGCGAACCGGTCAGCATGCTCGAGGGCCCTGCGGTCGCCGCCGGGCTGGTCGCGGGCACCCTCGCGGCGGGGGGCGGGCGCGAGCGTGCCGGCGCCGTCGTCGCCACGGCGGGTGCGGCGGCCTTCGGGCTCGTGGACGATCTCGCGGAAGACACGAGCACTCGGGTCAAGGGGCTGCGCGGCCACCTGGGCGCCCTCGCCGAGGGGCGGCTCACGACCGGCGGGCTCAAGGTGCTGGGCATCGGCGCCACCGCGCTGGTCGGCGCGGCGATCGGCACGCGGCGCCGTTCCGCCGGGCCCGGCGGCGCCGCGGGGCACCTGCTGGACGTCGCCGTGAACGGCGCGCTGATGGCCGGCACGGCCAACCTGCTCAACCTGCTCGACCTGAGGCCGGGTCGCGCCCTCAAGGCCTCCGCGGCGCTCAGCCTGCCCGTCTCGTGCGGGTCTGCGGGCGCGGCGAGCGGGGCGATCGCGGGGGCCGCGGCCGGCGCCGCCGCCGGGGACCTCGACGAGCGCGACATGCTGGGCGACGGCGGGGCGAACGCGTTGGGCGCGCTCGTCGGCGCGCAGTGGGCCTTCGGGGCCCCGCGCGCTGTCCGGGTCGCCGCCCTGGCGTCGGTCGTCGGGCTCACGCTGGCGTCCGAGCGGGTGAGCTTCTCGGCCGTCATCGACCGCACGCCGTGGCTGCGCCGCGCGGACTCGTGGGGGCGACGCCAGGACGCACCGACGGAGTCGTGACGGGCATGACGTCGCGCTCGGGCGGGCTGCGGGCCGCGACCCAGACGCTCGCGGGCGCCGCCGTGATGATCACCGTCGTCACGGTGGCGAGCCGGCTGGTCGGGTTCGCGCGGTCCCTGGTGCAATCGGGCGCGGTGGGCACCGAAGGCATCGGCGCGGCCTACCAGGCGGCCAACCTCCTGCCCAACGTGCTCTTCGAGGTGGCCGCCGGCGGGGCTCTCGCAGGTTCCGTGGTGCCTTTGCTCGCCGGTCCGATCGTGCGGCGCGCGGGGACGGAGGTCTCACGGATCGCGTCGGCCATGCTCGGCTGGACGCTCGCCGTCCTCGTTCCCCTCGGCGGCCTGCTCGCGCTCCTCGCGTACCCGATCGCGCTCGTCCTGTGGCCCGAGAACCCCGAGCTCGTCGACGTCACGGCCACGTTCGTGCGCGTGTTCGCGCTCCAGGTGCCGCTGTACGGGGTCGCGGTGGTGCTGGGCGGCGTGCTCCAGGCGCACAAGCGCTTCTTCTGGCAGGCGTTCTCGCCGCTGCTGTCCAGCCTCGCGGTCATCGCCGTGTTCCTCGTGTTCGCAAGATTCGCCGACGGCGACCAGGCGGACGTGGCCGCGCTGTCCGGCGAGGCGATCGCGTGGCTGGGCTGGGGGACCACCGCGGGCGTCGCGGTCCTCGCGCTGCCGCTCGTCTCCCCGGTGCTGCGCGCCGGCGTGCGGCTCCGCCCGACGTTGCGCTTCCCCGGCGGGGAGGGCACGCGCGCCCGGAAGCTCGCGTTCGCCGGCGTCGGTGCGCTCGTCGCCCAGCAGCTGTCGGTGCTCGCCATGCTCGGGGCGTCGTCGCGGTTCGGCCCGGAGTCGACCTTCGCGACCTACTGGTTCGCGCAGCAGGTGTACCTCCTGCCCTACGCGGTGCTCGCGTTCCCGCTCGCGACCAGCACGTTCCCCCGGCTCGCGGAGCACGTGGCGCACGATCGTCACGACGCCTTCCGGCGCCTCCTCGCCACCACGACGCGGACGCTCCTCGTCGTCGCCGGCGTGGGGGTCGCCGCCCTGGTGGCGGCGTCCGGGGCGGTCGAGGTGGTGTTCACCGGGATCGCGACTGGATCCGTCGCCGGGCTGGGCGTCGCGGTCGCCTGGATGGCTCCGGGGATCGTCGGCTTCTCGTTGATCCTGCACCTGTCGCGTGCGCTCTACACGATCGATCGGCAGCGCGCCGCGGTGGCCGTGACGGTGGCGGGCTGGGCCGTCGTGGCGGTGGCGGCGTTCGCCCTGCCCGCCCTGACCGGCGCCCGCGACCAGCCGGGCGTGCTCATGCTGCTGGGCCTGGCCACCTCGCTGGGCATGACGGTGGCGGGGGCGGGCCTGCTCCTGGCGGTCGGGAGGCTCGCCGGCCGGGAGGCGGTGCGGGGCGTGCCGCGCACGCTGGCGGTGATCGTCGCGGCGACCGCGCTCGGCGCCTGGGTGGGATCCCTGGTCTCGGGGGCGCTGCTGCCCCCGGACGCGGGGATCCCCGCGGCGCTCGGCGTCGGGGCCCTCGCCGCGCTCGTCGCCGGCGTCGTCGTGGTCGGAGGATCCCTGCTCGCCGATCGCTCCGCCGTGCTGGGGATCGTGCGACGGGGGAAGTAGACGGAGCGTCCGGCGACGTCCGCCGCACGGGACCGTTCGCATGCGAGACGTGAGAAGGCGCACCGTGCGGTTCGCGTGCCGTCGTCGGTGCCGCTGATAGCATGGAGTTCCGTGGCCGACACCGCGAACAGACCCCAGCCCCGTTCCTCCAGCCGCTCTGGTGCGACGCACCAGACCAGGCACATTTTCGTGACGGGTGGTGTGGCCTCGTCGCTCGGCAAGGGACTCACCGCCTCCTCGTTGGGGCGCCTGCTGCGCTCCCGAGGCCTGCGCGTCACCATGCAGAAGCTCGACCCGTACCTCAACGTGGACCCGGGCACCATGAACCCGTTCCAGCACGGCGAGGTGTTCGTCACCGAGGACGGTGCCGAGACCGACCTCGACATCGGCCACTACGAGCGCTTCCTCGACGTCGAGCTCCCGGCCTCCTCGAACGTCACCACCGGCCAGGTGTACTCCCGCGTCATCGCCAGGGAGCGCCGCGGCGAGTACCTGGGCGACACGGTGCAGGTGATCCCGCACATCACCGACGAGATCAAGTCGCGGATGCGCGACCAGGCGGGCCCCGACGTCGACGTGATCATCACCGAGATCGGCGGCACCGTCGGCGACATCGAGTCGCAGCCGTTCCTCGAGGCGGCACGCCAGGTGCGCCACGAGCTCGGGCGTGACGACTGCTTCTTCCTGCACGTCTCGCTCGTGCCGTACATCGGCCCGTCGGGCGAGCTGAAGACCAAGCCCACCCAGCACTCCGTCGCCGCGCTGCGCTCCATCGGCATCCAGCCCGACGCGATCGTGCTGCGTTCCGACCGCGAGGTGCCCGAGAGCATCAAGCGCAAGATCGCCCTCATGTGCGACGTCGACAACGAGGCCGTGATCAACTGCGCCGACGCGCCGTCGATCTACGACATCCCGCGAGTCATCCACACCGAGGGCCTCGACGCCTACGTGGTGCGCCGCCTCGACCTGCCGTTCCACGACGTCGACTGGGACGGCTGGAACCTGCTGCTCGAGCGCGTGCACGAGCCGGAGCACCACATCGAGATCGCGCTCGTGGGAAAGTACATCGACCTGCCGGACGCCTACCTCTCCGTGACCGAGGCCCTGCGGGCCGGCGGGTTCGACAACGACGCCAAGGTCGGGATCCGCTGGGTCGCGGCTGACGACTGCCGGACGCCGGAGGGCGCGCAGGAGGCGCTCGAGGGCGTCGACGCGGTGCTCGTCCCGGGCGGCTTCGGCGTGCGGGGCATCGACGGCAAGGTCGGCGCGCTGCGGTGGGCGAGGGAGAACCTCGTCCCGACGCTCGGCATCTGCCTCGGCCTGCAGTCGATGGTCATCGAATACGCCCGCAACGTGCTCGGCCTGGCCGACGCGTCGTCGACCGAGTTCGACCCGGACAGCGCCCACCCGGTCATCGCGACCATGGCGGAGCAGCTCGCCATCGTGGGCGGCCAGGGAGATCTGGGCGGCACCATGCGGCTCGGCGCCTACGACGCGCTCCTGGGCGCCGGCTCGGTCGTCGCGAAGACGTACGGGAGCGAGCACGCCTCGGAGCGCCACCGGCACCGGTACGAGGTCAACAACTCCTACCGTGCGCAGCTCGAGGAGGCGGGGCTGGTCATCTCGGGCACCTCGCCCGACGCGAAGCTGGTCGAGTTCGTCGAGCTGCCGGCCGACGTGCACCCGTACTACGTGAGCACGCAGGCACACCCGGAGTTCAAGTCGCGCCCGACCCGCTCGCACCCGCTGTTCTCGGGCCTGGTCGCGGCGGCGCTCGTCCGCCAGGGCGCGCAGGCGTGACGGGGCCGGTCCCCGAGCCCGCCGACCAGCTCGACGACCAGCTCGACGACCACGTCGACGACCAGCTCGACGACCAGCTCGACGACCACGTCGACGAGCTCGTCGCCGACGAGGTCGCACCGCGTCCCGTGCTGGGGCACGAGCTGCTGCACCACGGCCGGATCTTCGACCTGGTGCGCGACGACGTCGACCTCGGGGACGCGGGCACGGTGACGCGCGACTACCTCGTGCACCCGGGCGCCGTGGCGATCGTCGCGCTCGACGACGACGACCGCGTGCTCCTGCTGCGCCAGTACCGCCACCCCGTGCGGTCGCAGATGTGGGAGGTTCCGGCCGGGCTGCTCGACGTCGACGGCGAGCCCGCCGTCGACGCCGCGGCGCGCGAGCTCGCCGAGGAGGCAGACGCGACCGCCTCGCGGTGGGCCGTCCTCGCGGACTACACGACGTCCCCCGGCAGCAGCGACGAGGCGGTCCGCATCTTCCTGGCCCGCGGCCTGGGCGAGGTGTCGGCGGAGGCCCGCCACACCCGCACCGGTGAGGAGGCCGGGATCGAGCTGCGGCGCGTCCCGCTGGACGAGGCCGTGGCGCTGGTCCTGGACGGCAGCCTGCACAACCCGTCGGCGGTCGTGGGGATCCTTGCGGCGGCCGCGAGCCGCGCCGGCGGCTGGGAGTCGCTGCGCCCGGCCGCCGCCCCGTGGCCCTCGCGGCACGGCGGGTGACCTGCGGGTAGGCTCCACAGACGTGCGTGACGCCCGCCGGTCTCCCGGTCCTGACGACAGCGCCGTGAGCGACGCCGCGTCGACGTCGGCCGTGGCCGCGGTGCGGGTGCCGGCGGTGCGGGTGCTCGGCCCGGTGCGTGTCGCGGGGCCGGACGGCGCTGGGTCTGACGGCGCTGGGCCGGCCAATGCGGGGTCGGACCGTGCGGTGCGCGCGCCCCGGGGCGCGCGGTCGGCCGCGTTGGTGGTGCTGCTCGCGCTGGCCGGGCACTCCGGGGTCCCGACGACCGCGCTGGTCGAACGGCTCTGGCAGGGTACGCTGCCCGCCGACCCCCGGGCAGCGCTGCAGAACCTCGTCTCGCGGCTGCGCTCGGTGGCGGGTCGCGACGCCGTGCGCGCGACCGAGGCCGGGTATGCGTTGGGGGTCACCTCCGACCTGGACCTCGTGCGCGACCGATTGGCCGTCGCGCGCCGGGCGCTCGTCGCGGGGGACGCTCCCGCGGCGTCGGCCGCGGCCGACGAGGCCCTGGCGCAATGGTCGGGGGCGCCCGGGGGAGACCTCGAGGGCGGCGACCTCGAGGGCGTGGCCCGGGAGCTCCGGGCGGCGGCGGAGCGCTGGCACGCCGAGCTGCGGGTGGTGCGCCGGGACGCCGCCGAGGCGGCCGGCGAGCACGCCGTCGTCGCGGAGCTGGCCGGCGCGGACCTCGCCGCCGATCCCGTGGACGAGGACGCGGCCCGCGCGCTCATGGGCGCGCTCGACGGTCTGGGGCGCCGCGCGGAGGCGCTGCGCGTCTACACCCGGCTCCGGTCGGTGCTCGTGCGCGAGCTCGGCAGCGAGCCCGGCCCGGCGACGGCGGCACTCTACGAGTGCCTCGCCGCCGCCGGCGAGCACCCGGGCCCCGACGACGTGGCTCCCTCCGCGTCGAACCCGTCGCGCCCGGGACCCGATGCCGGCCGAGGTCGGCCGTCGACGCCCGGCGGTCTCGCCCGCGGCCTGCGGAGCTACACCACGGCTCTGCTCGGCCGGGAGGCCGACGTCCGCGCCGTGCGGGACGCGCTGGGCGCGGCCCGCCTGGTGACGATCCTGGGCCCGGGTGGCCTGGGCAAGACGCGGCTCGCGCAGGAGGTCGCCCGACGGGCCGTGGACGACACCGGGCTCGTGACCGTGGTGGAGCTGGTCGGGGTGCGCTCCGACGAGGACGTCGTCCTGGCGCTCGCGGACGCCCTGGGAGTCGCCCCGGGCGCTGGCACCCTGCGGCTTGCCGACCGGCTCCAGGCCGGAGACCTGGCGAGCCAGGTGGCCGCCAGGCTGCGGGACGCGGACGCGCTGGTGGTCCTGGACAACTGCGAGCACGTCGTGGAGGGCGCCGCCCGGTGGGCAGGGACGCTGCTGGGCGTGTCGCCGCGGCTGCGGGTGGTCGCCACCAGCCGGACCCCGCTGCTGCTCGACGAGGAGGCCACGTACGTGCCGGCCCCGCTGGGCTCCGACCCCGGCGACGAGGACGGCGGGCCAGCCGTGCGCCTGTTCGTCGAGCGGGCCCGTGCCGTGCGCCCCGACGCCCTGCTCGAGCGCGAGGCGGTGGCCAGGCTCTGCGAGCGGCTCGACGGCCTGCCGCTGGCGATCGAGCTCGCGGCGGCGCGCGTGCGCACCCTGAGCGTCGCGGAGGTCGAGGCCAGGCTCGTCGAGCGCTTCGCCCTCCTGAGGGTGCACGACCGCTCTGTGCCGGATCGGCATCGCACGCTCGAGGCGGTGCTCGACTGGAGCTGGAACCTGCTCACCACGGATCAGCAGACCCTGTGGCGCCGGGCCGCGGTGCTCCCGGACGGCTTCTCGGCGGACGCAGCGCGGGCCCTGCTACCGGACGTGCCCGGGTGGCAGGTGGACGACGACGTCGCCGCGCTCGTGCTGCAGTCCCTCGTGCGGGTCGAGGAGGCCGACGGCGCCGCGCGCTATCGCATGGTCGAGACCGTGCGTGAGTTCGGGCTGCTGCGCCTCGCGGCCGCCCGTGAGGAGACGGTCGCGGACGACGCGGTGCTCGGGTGGTCGTCGACCGTCGCGCGACGGTGCGCCTCGCGCATGTTGTCACCCGAGCAGCGCGAGGCCGTGGCCGAGCTCGGCCGCGAGCAGGAGAACCTCCTGTTCGCCGTGCGTCGCGCCATCGACCTGCGACGGCGGGACGTCGTCGTGCACGGCTTCGTCGCGCTCCTCGGCAGCTGGGCGGTCCGCGGGGCCGAGGATCGAGTGCTGGGCCTGGTCCCCGTGGTGCTGGACTCGCTCGTCGGCTGGGAGGTCCAGGACCAGGACGCGGACGCCACGGCGATCGCGCTCGAGGTGATCGCCGCGTCGTCGATCTTCGGGCTCCCCGGCGCGGCGGCCCGGCCGCTGGGGCGCCTGCGCCGGCTCCTGCGGACGAGCCGCGCCGTCGGGTCGCGCACCCGTGCGCTCTCCGGCCTCGTCCTCGCACGGTCACCAGAGGAGGCCGCCGGCGTCCTCACGCGGCTGCAGGGGTCCGACGACGGGTACACCGCACTGATCGGGTACATGTTCGAGGCTCAGCAGCGGGAGAACGACGGCGAGCTCGCCCGGGGCGTCGAGCTCGCCGTCGCGGCGCACGAGGTCGCGCTGCGCCTCGACGACGTCGCGGCCACCGCGATGACCGCGATGGTGGTCGCGTCGTTCGTCGCCGAGTGCGGGGATGCTGCGGACGCGTTGCGCTGGGTGGCGGCGGCGAGGGACAGGGTGGGCGCGATCGGCGCCGAGGAGATACTGCGGCAGGTCGAGTGGATCGAGCTGAGCGCGTCGCTGACGCTCGGGGATGCCCGGACCGCCGAGGGCGTCCTGGCGTCCATGGCCGCCTCGCTCGGCGGGCGGCAGGGGTCGAGGCCGTCCGAGACGGCCGCGGTGGTCGAGCTCGGGCGGGGCGAGCTGGCGTGGTCGCGGGGGGACCGCGACGTGGCGCTCGCACACCTGACGCAGGCGGTCGAGTCGTTCGGCCCCGGCCAGCCGCGAGGAGACGCCGCGCCGTGGTTCCTGATGCTGGCGTCGTCCACGCTCGTGCGACGGGTGCTGGCCGGCGTCGACGGCGACGGCGGACTCGTGCGCCGCATCGTCGACGTGGGCCGCGGCGTGCGGGGCGCGGGGCGCGGATACGTCGACCGCCCGGTGATGGCGACCTCGTCGGTCGGCGTCGCGTTCTGGGCGTGCATGGCCGTCGGGCCGGCGGGCATCGTCGCGGCCGGGCGCGTCGCGGCCGGGGCGGAGCTCCTGGCACTCGCGGACCGGCTCGGCGCGCGTCAGGACCTGCCGTCCCTGCGGCGGGGACCACTGCGGGACGCCGTGACGGCGTCGGGCGCCGACGCTGCCGACGCCCTGGCGGACGCGGACCGCCGGGTCGCGGCCCTGGCACCCGACGAGCTGGTCGGGCGCGCGGACGTGCTCCTGGCCCGCCTCGCGCAGGAGGCCGACCAGGAGCACGGCGGGACGGACGGGCCGGTTCAGGCCTTCTTCATGTAGCTGCGCACGGCCAGCGGGGCGAAGATCGCCACCACCGCGGCGCAGCTGAGCAGCGCGATCCCGACCTGGCCGGTCACGGAGCCGGTGCCGGCCAGGTCTCGCACGGCGGTCACCAGGTGCGACACCGGGTTGACGTTGACGAAGCCCTGCAGCCAGCCGGGCATCGTGTCGACGGGCACGAAGGCGTTGGACAGGAAGGTCAGCGGAAAGAGGATCAGGAACGAGATGCCCTGCACCGACGACGCGGACCGCCCGATGACGCCGAAGAACGCGAAGATCCAGCTCAGCGACCAGGCGCAGACGATGACGAGCAGGCCGGCGAGCAGCACGCCGCCCACCCCGCCGCCCGGGCGCCAGCCCATGACCAGGCCCATGACGATCGTCAGGGTCGTGGCGATGAGGTAGCGGATCAGGTCGGCGACGAGGGCGCCGGCGAGCGGGGCGATGCGGGCGATGGGCAGGGACCGGAACCGGTCGAACACGCCCTTGTCCATGTCCTCGCGCAGCTGGGTGCCGGTGACGGCCGACGCCGTGATGACGGTCTGCACGAGGATGCCGGGGATGATGACCGGCAGGTAGGCCGCGATGCTGCCGGAGATGGCGCCGCCGAAGATGTACGTGAACATCAGCGTGAAGATGATCGGCTGGATCGTGACGTCGATGAGCTGCTCGGGGGTGCGCCGGATCTTGATGAGCCCGCGCCGTGCCATGGCCAGCGAGTCGGAGACGGCCTGCCCGAGGCCGACGCGGTTGCGGAGCGTGCGTTCGGCACCGGGGACGATGCGCCCGCCGGGCGGGGTGGGCGCCGTGGGGACGGAGGTGAGCGTGGTCATGCGGAGATCTCCTCGAGCTCGGGGGAGCCGGCGGCGGCCCGGTCGGTCGTGGACTGGTCGGTCGCGTTGTGGCCGGTCAGGGTCAGGAACACCTCGTCGAGGGTCGGCTTGTCCATCGACAGTCCGTCGAGGTCGACGCCGGCGGTGCGCAGGTGGACCAACAGGTCCGTGACGCGGGCCGGGTCGGCGACGGGCACGGTGAGCCGGCGCGCCTCCGAGGACGGGGTGGCGGGGACACCGAGGACGTCCCGGACGGCCTCGAGGGCGGTGGGGGAGTCCTCGGGGCGTACGAGGGTGAGCTGCAGGGACTGCTGGCCCACGGACGACTTGAGCTCGTCGCCCGTGCCCTCGGCGACCACCCGTCCGCGGTCGATCACGGCGATGCGGTCGGCGAGCTGGTCGGCCTCGTCGAGGTACTGCGTGGTGAGCAGGACGGTGGAGCCCGTCGCGACCAGGCGGCGGATGGTCTCCCACATCTGCGCGCGGGTGCGCGGGTCGAGGCCCGTGGTGGGCTCGTCCAGGAACAGCAGGGGCGGCTGGGCGATGAGGCTTGCCGCCAGGTCGAGCCGGCGGCGCATGCCCCCGGAGAAGTTCTTCAGCGGCCGCGACGCGGCGTCGGTGAGGTTGAACTCCTCGAGCAGGTCGCGGGTGCGGCGTGTGGCGGCCGCACCGCGCACCCCGTTGAGGCGGCAGAACAGCACGAGGTTCTCGGTCGCGCTGAGCGTCTCGTCCACGGAGGCGTACTGGCCGGTCACGCCGATGAGCTGGCGCACGACGAACGGCTCGCGCGAGACGTCGTGGCCGAAGATCGTGGCCGTGCCGGCGTCGGGGCGCAGCAGCGTCGCAAGCATGCTGATCGTGGTGGTCTTCCCGGCGCCGTTGGGGCCGAGGACGCCGTAGACGGTGCCGGTGGCGACGGAGAGGTCGACACCGTCCACGGCGCGGTTGTCGCCGAAGGTCTTGACGAGGCCGTGGGCCTCGATCGCGGTGGTGGTCATGACCTCACCGTGCGCGTCGCCGCTCCCAGCCGGCTGTCACGGCGCTGTCACACGCTCGCCCGCCACCGTCACGGTGCCGGGACCCCCGCTGCGCCTCACGGAGAGGACCCCCCGGGGCCGATTCCGGCATCATCCGTCAACCAGGGTTGACGCGGCAGCGACGTCAACCTAAGTTGACTGCATGACTTCTCCTGCTCGACCCGATGAGACCGATGTCGTCGTCGTGGGTGCTGGGCCGACCGGCCTCTTCCTTGCCGCCGACCTTGCCGAGCGCGGCGTGGGCGTCGTCGTGCTCGAGTCGCGCGACGAGCCCGACGACCTGCCGCGCGCCAACGGGATCGTGGGGCGGTCCGTCCGGTTGCTGGCGGACCGCGGCCTGTACCGCGACCTCGCCCGCGGAGACGGCACATGGGGAGGTTGGTGGCGTCGAGCGGGCACGGGGAACCTGGGCCACAGGCCCCGGCCCGCACCGTCCTTCGGCTACGCCGGCTTCCGGCTCCCGCTGCGCAGGCTCGCCGACAACCCCGTCTACGTGCTGCCCGTCCCGCAGCGGCGCCTCGAGATCGTGCTCGGGGCCAGCGCGACGCGTCACGGTGCCGAGGTCCGGCGAGGAGTCACCGTCACGCACCTGGACGAGGGCGCGGACGGGGTGATGGTGCACCTGCAGGAGGGCGGTGCGTCTTCCGCGCTCCGCGCTGCCTACGTGGTGGGGTGCGACGGCGCGCACAGCACGGTTCGCAAGGCCGCCGGCATCGGGTTCTCCGGCGCCACACGGGGCGACGTCGTCACCCGGCACGGGCACGTGGTCGTCCCGCGCGAGACCCTCACGTCGACGGGTCGCCTGCGCGTCCCCGCCGGCTCGGGGCACCACGTCGACGGGAGCCGTTCCCTGCGTCCGTTCCTGACCCATCGCACCCCGGGCGGCGTCGTCACCTTCGGCGCCTTCGGCCGGGGGCCGCACGTCGTCAGCACCCAGGAGTGGGATCCGCCGGAGGTCGACGGCGACGCCCCGATGACGATCGCCGAGCTGCGGGAGAGCGTGGCCCGCGTCCTGGGCTTCGAGGTGGGCCTCACGGCGCCGGCCGGCCCCGGTCCATACCAGCTGCGCCGCACGCTGAGCCGCAACGCACGGGTGGCCGATACCTTCCGTCGCGGCCGCGTCGTGCTCGCCGGAGATGCCGCGCACGTCTTCACCGGGTACGGCGCCCTGGCGCTGAACGCCGGGCTCCTCGACGTCGGCGAGCTCGGTCCCCTGCTCGCCGACGTCGTCGGCGAGCAGGGGACCGAGAGCGTGCTCGACGACTGGGCCACGCGCCGTGCAGGTGCGGCGCGACGCACCGTGTCGTTCAGCTCCGCTCAGGAGAACCTGTTGGCCCCTGGGCCCGAGGTCACCCGCCGCCGCGCCGACGTCGAGCGGCGCCTGCGCGACCCCCGCCTCCTCGCCGAGCTCGCTCCGGGGATCGCCGGGTTCTGACGATCGTGCCGACCGCGGGTCCGAAGGGGAGCCGGGCCTAGACCGGGTCCCAGGGCAGGGCTGCCACCCGGCGGCGGATCGCGTCGACGTGGGCGGCGGCGTCGGGCAGGGCCGCTCCGTCGACCGACGCGACCGCCACGATCCCGATCGAGTTCACGAGGAAGGCGCCGGCGAACCCGGTCACGTCGCGGAGGTGGACCGGCCGCGTCCGGCTCGTCGTCGTCTCCTCGACCAGCGCCAGGCCGGTGCCGCGCAGGTGCGGGGCGGCGGGCCACACGACGCCGCCGTCCGGGTCGACGAACCCGATGTTCGCGATCGACGACTCGGCCACGGCGCCGTCGTGGCCGGTGAGGAGGGCGTCGTCGTACCCCTCCCGCTCCACGCACCGCGCCCACTGGACCTGGGCGAAGCCGCCCAGGTGCTTGAGGTGTGCGAACGGTCGCAGGTACGGCACGGAGCGTAGGCGCTGCGCCGCGGCGGGCGGGCGGTGCAGGTCGTCGACCTGGACGGCGACGCGGACCGGGTCCCGCAGCACGACCCGCCGGATGCGTCGGCCTGCCCGGCGAGCGCGTGCCGCACGAGCCGGCGCACGCGGTCGTCGTCGAGCGTGGCGTCGAAGATCTCGCGGTGCGCGGCGTCGAGCCTCCGCAGGTGGTGCTCCAGGCCCTGCACGCCGCCGCCGCGGACCTGCATGGCGGTGAAGTGCCCGTAGGTGGTCGCGACCTGCTGGGCCGTCGCGGGGCGGCCGTCGACCTCGATACGCATGCCAGCACGCTAGCGCGGCGCTGCGTGGCGGCGGCGCCGCTCAGCGGGTGCGCAGGCGCAGCACGGCGTTCGCGGTGGCCCAGGTGAGGCATCCCGCGCCGACCAGGTGGGCCCCCACGAGGATCTCGGGCAGGCCGGTGAAGTACTGCACGTAGCCGATGAGCCCCTGCGCGAGGGCGACCCCGAGCAGCAGCCAGGCGCCGCGCCGGGCGCGCAGGATCCGGTCGTCGCCCCGGGCGCGATACAGGAGCACCAGGAGCACCAGGAGCGTGATCAGGAACAGCCAGACCGTCGCCGAGTGCGCGCGGGTGACGGTCAGCGGGTCGAGCGCCAGCCGATAGCCGACCTCGGTGTCACCCGAGTGCGGCCCGGCACCCGTGACGAGCACCCCCAGCGTGACGACGGGGATCAGCAGCAGGCCGAGCAGGGCTCCCACGGTGCTCACCGAACGGGGGCCGACCGGCGCGGGCGGTGCGTCCCCCTCGCCGTGCCGGTTCAGCAGGTAGGCGCTGAACCACACGAGCGCGGCGGAGACGCCGAAGTGCAGCGAGACCCAGCCGGGGTGCAGGTCGAGCAGGACGACGACGCCGCCGATCACCGCCTGGGCCACGACGCCGACCAGCGGTACGACCCCGAGCGCACGGTACGACCGGGTCCGGCTCCGGTCGGTGCACACGAGCAGGAGGACCAGGAGGCCGATGATGCCGAGCACGAACGCCAGGGTGCGGTTCCCGAACTCGATGTACGGGTGGATGGTCGACGCCTGGTGGAACGCGGGGGTGAACTGTCCGGGCTCGCAGTTCGGCCAGGTCGAGCAGCCGAGGCCGGAGTCGGTGAGGCGCACGGCGCCGCCGGTGCCGATGATGAGGATCTGGCCGATGACGTTCGCCAGCAACGCGCCGCGGGTCCAGGGACGGAACCGGGCGAGGCGATCGGTCGTGGCGCCCGGGGCGGCGTCGTTGGCGGGGCGCACGGCAGGACTCGGCGAGGTCACGGGCTCTACGTTATCGCCCCGTTCCAGGCCCCCCTGCCGCTCCCGGGCACCCTGGAGTGTGACCTTGGCCCGGGTCCGCGGCCGGGCCGAGCCGTCGTCACTGCCAGCGGAAGAACCGGGCTGCGGCCCATGCCAGCAGCGCCGTCCAGGCGGCGAGCACCACGACGGCGAGCACGGGCACGCCCGTGCCGAGCAGCGCGCCGCGCATCGCCTCGCCCAGCGCGCCCGACGGTAGGAACGTCGCGAGGTGCGCGAGCGCACCGGGCAGCTGGTCGGGCGGCACGAGCAAGCCGCCGCCGACCACGAGGAGCACGAGCACGAGGTTCGCGACGGCGAGCACGCCCTCGGCGCGGAGCGTGCCGGCCAGCAGCAGCGCGAGCGCGGTGAAGGCCGCCGTCCCGAGGAGCCCGACGCCGATCGCGGGAAGGATCCCCGCCGCCGCGGGCTGCCAGCCGAGCGACAGGGCGACCGCGCCGACCACCACGACCTGCACGAACTCGACGGCCAGCACGCCCAGGAGCTTGCCGGCGAGCAGGCCGCCGCGGCCCAGCGGGGTGGTTGCGAGGAGGCGCAGCACGCCGTTGCGGCGGTCGAACGCGGTCGCGATCGCCTGCGAGGTGAAGGCCGTGGACACGCACGCGAGCGCGAGGACCCCGGGCGTCACGAAGTCGATCCGGTCCAGGCCGCCGGTGTCGATCCCGATGACGCTCGTGCGGGTCAGCCCGAGCAGGACCAGTACCGGCAGCACGATCGTCACCAGAAGCTGCTCGCCGTTGCGCAGGATCGCGCGGGTCTCGAAGCCGGCCTGCGCGAGCACGCGGCTCCGGGCGGGGGCGGCCAAGGGCGCGCCGGGCGGGCGGGCGGACGCGGCGGGGTCGGCGGCGGGGGAGGTGGTCATCGCAGGTGGCGTCCCGTCAGGTCGAGGAAGACGTCCTCCAGCGTGCGGCGCCCCACGGTGAGGCGGCTCGCGAGGACGTCGTGGTCGGCGAGCCAGGCCGCGAGCGCCGCGACCGCCCGCGGCCCGGCAGGGCCCGTGGCGACGTAGGAGCCGGGCTGCGGCTCCGTCACGACCCATGCGTCACTCGGCCCGCTCGGCCCGCTCGGCCCGCTCGGCCCGCCGGCCCCGGCCAGCGCGGCCGCGATCGCGGCCCGGTCCAGGTCCGCGACGGCGTCGAACCGCAGGGTGCGGTCGCCCTGCGCGTCGGTCGCGAGCAGCTCGGGGACGCTGCCCGACGCGATGACGTGCCCCTTGTCGACCACGTGGACGCGGTCGGCCAGGTCCTCCGCCTCGTCCATGAGGTGCGTGGTCAGGACCACGGCCGCGCCCTCGTCGCGGAGCTCCCGCACCAGCTCCCAGACGGCGTGGCGGCTCTGCGGGTCCATCCCGGCGGTGGGCTCGTCGAGGAACACGACCTTCGGGCGCCCGACCACCGCGGCCGCGAGGGCGAGGCGCTGGCGCTGGCCGCCGGACAGGCGGCGCACGGTCGTGCGTGTGAAGGAGCCGATGCCGAGCCGCTCGCCCAGCTCGTCGACGTCGCGGGGGGCGGCGTACATCGCGGCGACGTGCCGCAGCACCTCGCCCGCGCGGGCGCCCGTGGGCAGGCCGCCGTCCTGCAGCATGACGCCCACCCGCGGGCGCAGCGCGCGGGCGTCCGCGACCGGGTCGAGTCCGAGGACCCGCACGGTGCCGCCGTCCGGCACCCGCAGCCCCTCGCAGCACTCCACGGCGGTGGTCTTGCCCGCGCCGTTCGGCCCGAGCACGGCCGTCACGGCGCCGGCGTCCGCGGTGAGGTCCAGACCTGCGACGACGTCGCGCCCGCCGTACCGTTTGACGAGACCGTGCACGTGGACGGCCGCGTCGGCGCCGCCGGCGCGCAGGTCCTCGGCAGGGCGGGCGGGCGACGCGGCGCCGTCCGCACCGGATGGCGCGATCGAGGTGGGCACCGGAAGATTCTACGGACCCGCCGGCCGGCAGGAAGCACCGGCACGAAGATCAGGAGCAGCCATGACGTACAACGTGTTCGCCACGCCCGACGCCGCCGCCCTCGCGCGCCGGCTCTGGTACTGGCCGTTCGTGCGTGGCGTGCTGACCCTGCTCTTCGGCCTGCTCGCGATCCTCCTGCCCGACAAGACCCCGGGCCTGCTGGTGCAGGTGTTCGGCATCTTCGTCGTCGTGGACGGGCTGATCAGCATCGTCGACGGGCTGCGCCGCCGGGGCAGCCAGGCGGGGTCGGCGAACCTGGGCATCGGCATCGTGGCGCTCGTCTTCGGCGCCGTCCTGCTCTTCCTGCCGCAGCTCGCGCTGGGCGTGGTGCTGGTGCTGGTGGCCGTGTGGGCGCTCGCCTTCGGCCTGCTGCAGCTGTTCGTGGTGCCCGCGCTGCGTCGGCGCGGGGGAGCGACGTGGGTGTGGAGCCTGATCACGGGGCTGCTCCTGGTGGCGCTGGCGGTCGTCTGCTTCACCAACCCGGGCGGCACCATCGCCGCGATGTCGGTGATCATCGGCGCCTTCGCGGTGGCCATCGGCATCGCGCTGATCGTGCTCGGGCTGCGGATGCGGAAGTTCGGGTCGGGCGCTCGCGGGCCCCGCCCGGGCGAGGTGATCGAGGGGCGGGTCGTCGACGACACCGAATGACCGACGTCTCCGACGTGACGTTGGCGACAGCCGGCCCGCGAGAGGCCCGTCAAGCGAGCCGGGTGAGGCATGCCTTGCTTGACATCCTGGATTACGCAACAAGGATGTTACCTATATCGACGACGTCGCCGGGGAGAGTTGTGCCCCCGGTTGATCCAGGAGCCGGACGGGGGTGAGCGCATGTCGACCAGCACCGTATCCAGCACGGAGCACGGCACGGAGCGTCGAGTGCCCGGGCGTCCTGACACGCGCACGCTCGACGGGACCTCCGACCACGACGGCACCACGCGGCGCCGCGTGCTGGAGCTCGTCGCCGGCCAGGGCCCTGTGACCGCGGGCGAGCTCGCCGACCGTCTCGGCCTCACCTCCGCCGCGGTGCGCCGCCACCTGGCCTGCCTCGAGGACGACGACACCATCGCGGTACACGACGGCGGACCGGCGTCGGGCCGCCGCGGCCGCCCGGCCCGGCGGTACGTCGTCAGCGCTCGCGGCCAGTCGGACCTGTCGGGCGGCTACTCCGAGCTGGCGGCGCAGGTCATGCGCTACCTCCGCGACGCCGGCGGCCCGGACGCGGTGGCGCGGTTCGCGTCCGACCGGTACGACGCGGTAGTGCGGCGGTACGCCCCGCGCCTCACCGCCACCGACCCGCAGGAGCGTGCCGGCCAGCTTGCCGGCCTGCTGTCCGCCGACGGCTACGCGGCCTCGGTGCGACCGGTCGCCGGGCCGCTGCTCCCGACCGTCCAGCTGTGCCAGGGCCACTGCCCGGTGCAGCACGTCGCCGAGGAGTTCTCCGAGCTCTGCGAGGCCGAGGCCAAGGCGTTCTCCGAGCTTCTCGGCACCCATGTCCAGCGCCTCGCGACGATCGCCGGCGGAGCCCACGCGTGCGTGACCAACGTGCCCGTGGGACAGCCGGCCACGCCCGGCCCGGGCACCCCGACCATCCCGTCGATCATTCCCTCGACCATCCACGGACTCCCCACCCCCGCGGTCCGCCGCGGCGGCCCGCAGGAAGGAACACGATGAGCGCTCCCACCCAGGACGCCGCCCAGACGGCACCGGATCAGAGCACCGACAAGCGGTCCGATGAAGAGATCATCGACTCGATCGGTGCGTACCAGTTCGGCTGGCACGACGACGACGCCGCCGGCGAGGCCGCGCAGCGCGGCCTGAACGAGGACGTCGTCAAGAACATCTCGGAGCTGAAGGACGAGCCCGAGTGGATGCGGAAGCTGCGCCTCAAGGCGCTGCGCCTGTTCGGCAAGAAGCCGATGCCGAACTGGGGCGCGGACCTCACCGGGATCGACTTCGACCGGATCAAGTACTTCGTGCGCTCCACGGAGAAGCAGGCCACGTCCTGGGATGACCTGCCCGAGGACATCAAGGAGACGTACGACAGGCTCGGCATCCCCGAGGCGGAGAAGCAGCGCCTCGTCGCCGGTGTCGCCGCGCAGTACGAGTCCGAGGTCGTCTACCACCAGATCAACGAGGAGCTCGAGAAGCAGGGCGTCATCTTCCTCGACACCGACACCGCGCTGCGCGAGCACCCTGAGCTGTTCCAGGAGTACTTCGGCACGGTGATCCCGGCCGGTGACAACAAGTTCGCCGCGCTGAACTCGGCCGTCTGGTCCGGCGGGTCGTTCGTCTACGTGCCGCCGGGCGTGCACGTGGAGATCCCGCTGCAGGCCTACTTCCGGATCAACACCGAGAACATGGGCCAGTTCGAGCGGACGCTGATCATCGCGGACGAGGGCTCCTACGTGCACTACGTGGAGGGCTGCACCGCCCCGATCTACTCCTCCGACTCGTTGCACTCGGCCGTCGTCGAGATCATCGTGAAGAAGAACGCCCGCGTGCGCTACACGACCATCCAGAACTGGTCGAACAACGTGTACAACCTGGTGACCAAGCGCGCCACGGCCGCCGAGGGCGCCACCATGGAGTGGGTCGACGGCAACATCGGCTCCAAGGTCACGATGAAGTACCCGGCGATCTACCTGCTGGGCGAGCACGCCAAGGGCGAGACGCTGTCCATCGCCTTCGCGGGCGAGGGCCAGCACCAGGACGCGGGCGCCAAGATGGTGCACGCCGCGCCCCGCACGTCGAGCTCCATCGTGAGCAAGTCGGTGGCCCGCGCCGGCGGCCGTACGTCGTACCGCGGCCTGGTGCAGGTGCTCGAGGGCGCCGAGCACTCGGCGTCGACGGTGCTGTGCGACGCGCTGCTGGTCGACCAGATCTCCCGGTCCGACACCTACCCGTACGTCGACGTCCGCGAGGACGACGTGTCCATGGGGCACGAGGCGACGGTCTCGCGGGTGAGCGAGGACCAGCTGTTCTACCTCATGTCCCGAGGCATGGAGGAGACCGAGGCGATGGCCATGATCGTGCGCGGGTTCGTCGAGCCCATCGCGCGCGAGCTGCCCATGGAGTACGCCCTCGAGCTCAACCGCCTCATCGAGCTGCAGATGGAAGGGTCCGTCGGCTAAATGACTGCACAGCCCATCACTACTGACCACTCGCGTGCCGTTGCCGACGGCGCCCACTCCCACGCCTTCGGGCAGGGTGTCGTGCCGCAGGGCTCGCGCGCCGAGCGCGTGACCTCGTTCGACCTCGCCGACATCCCCGTGCCCTCAGGGCGCGAGGAGGAATGGCGCTTCTCGCCCGTCGCGCGGTTGCGGCCGCTGTTCGCCGAGGACCTGGGCGCCGGCGGCGTCCTGACCACGGTCGTCGAGGCGCCCGAGGTCAAGGTCGAGATCGTCGCGCACGACGACGCCCGCCTGGGCACCGCCGGGAAGCCGGGGGACCGCACCGCGGTCACGGCGTGGAACTCGGCCGCAGAGGCGACCGTCATCACCATCCCGGCGGAGGCCGTCGCGACCGACGTGACGTCCGTGCGCATCGAGGGCGTCACCAAGGACGCCACCGCGCAGCACCTCCTGGTCCACGCGGAGCACCACGCCGAAGGCGTCGTCGTCATCGACCACCGCGGCGACGCGACGCTCACCCAGACCGTCGAGGTCGTCGTCGACGACGGCGCGCACCTTACGCTCGTCACCGTGCAGGACTGGGCCGACGGGGCGGTGCACGCCTCCAGCCACCGGGCCCGCATCGGCCGCGACGCAAAGCTCAAGCACGTCGTCGTGACGTTCGGCGGCGACGTCGTGCGACTCACGCCGGACGCGACGTTCACCGGCGAGGGTGGCGAGGTCGAGATGGTCGGGCTGTACTTCGCCGACGCCGACCAGCACCAGGAGCACCGGCTCTTCGTCGACCACGCCGTGCCGAACTGCAAGTCGCGCGTCGCCTACAAGGGCGCCCTGCAGGGTGCCGGAGCCCACGTGGTGTGGGTCGGGGACGTGCTGATCCAGGCCGAGGCGGCCGGCACCGACACCTACGAGCTGAACCGCAACCTCGTGCTCACGGACGGCGCCCGCGCCGACTCGGTGCCGAACCTGGAGATCGAGACCGGCGAGATCGCCGGCGCGGGCCACGCGTCCGCCACCGGCCGGTTCGACGACGAGCAGCTCTTCTACCTCATGGCGCGTGGCATCCCGGAGGTCGACGCCCGTCGGCTCGTGGTGCGCGGCTTCTTCGCAGAGCTGATCGAGCAGATCGGTGTCGCGTCGGTCGAGGAGCGGCTGCTCGCCTCGATCGAGGCCGAGCTGGAGAAGTCGATGAGCGCCATCACCGGCGTCGCGCCGACTGAGCCGACTGAGCCGACAGCGCCGGCGGTGCCGGCAGAGGCGGTGTGACCCTGCGATGACCTCCCAGCTTGCCTGCATGGCCGACGACCTCGCCCCCGAGGAGGCCATGCTCGTGGAGCTCGACGGCGCGGACGGGGGGCCGGTCCCGGTCGCCGTCGTCCGCGACGCCGACGGCGGCTGGCACGCCATCTCCGACATCTGCTCGCACGGACAGGTCTCCCTGTCCGACGGGGAGGTCGAGGGCTGCCTCGTCGAGTGCTGGCTGCACGGCTCGCAGTTCGACCTGCGCTCCGGCAAGCCGGTGCAGCTCCCCGCGACGCAGCCCGTGCCGGTCTACCCGGTGACCGTGGACGGCGACCGCATCCTGGTCGACGTCGACGAGCCGCTCGCCGTCGCGTCGTGACCACCTCGGCAACCCCCATTCTTCGCAACACAGACCTGGAGACACTCAACATGTCCACCCTGGAGATCCGCGACCTGCACGTCAGCGTCGAGACCAAGGAAGGCGCCAAGCCGATCCTGCGCGGCGTCGACCTCACCATCAAGAGCGGCGAGACGCACGCCATCATGGGGCCCAACGGCTCCGGCAAGTCCACGCTCGCCTCCGCCCTCGCGGGCCACCCGAAGTACCAGGTGACCTCGGGCACCGTGACGCTCGACGGCGAGGACCTCCTCGCGATGACCGTCGACGCCCGCGCCCGCGCCGGCCTGTTCCTCGCGATGCAGTATCCGGTCGAGGTGCCGGGCGTGTCCGTGGCGAACTTCCTGCGCACCGCCAAGACCGCCATCGACGGCGAGGCGCCCGCCCTGCGTACGTGGGGCAAGGAGGTCAAGGGTGCGATGGAGAACCTCCGCATCGACTCGACCTTCGCCGAGCGCTCCCTCAACGAGGGCTTCTCCGGCGGCGAGAAGAAGCGCCACGAGATCCTGCAGATGGAGCTCTTCAAGCCGCGCTTCGCCGTCCTCGACGAGACCGATTCCGGCCTGGACGTCGACGCCCTGCGCGTCGTGTCCGAGGGCGTGAACCGCGCCAAGGCGGACACCGACGTCGGCGTGCTGCTCATCACGCACTACACGCGCATCCTGCGCTACATCAAGCCCGACTTCGTGCACGTCTTCGTCGACGGCAACATCGCCGAGGAGGGCGGCCCCGAGCTCGCGGAGCAGCTCGAGGAGAACGGGTACGACAAGTACGTCGGCACCGGCGCGACGATGGCCTGAGTCACCGTCACCAGCGCCGTCACCAGCGCCGTCACCCAGGAGGACGAGATGACCACCGACACCGTGCGCCCGTCCGGGGCCGCCGGAGGCCGCGAGCCCGGCGTCCTCGGCGCGGCGGAGCTCGCCGCCGTGCGGGCGGACTTCCCGCTGCTCGAGCGCACGGTGCGCGGTCGGCCGCTCGTCTACCTGGACTCGGCCGCGACATCGCAGAAGCCGAACGTGG
Source organism: Isoptericola sp. Y581 (assembly GCF_059445475.1). Lineage (NCBI taxonomy): Bacteria > Bacillati > Actinomycetota > Actinomycetes > Micrococcales > Promicromonosporaceae > Isoptericola > Isoptericola sp. Y581. Next base: position 30,872 of record NZ_JCAIUK010000012.1, read on the forward strand.
TGCTCGAGGCCGAGGTCGACTTCTACGAGCAGCGCAACGCGGCCGTGCACCGCGGCGCGCACCAGCTCGCCGAGGAGGCGACGGAGGCGTTCGAGGATGCCCGGGCCGCCGTGGCCGGGTTCGTCGGCGCGGACGAGGGCGAGATCGTCTGGACCCCCGGCGCGACGGCGGCGCTCAACCTCGTGGCCTACGCGCTGGCGAACGCGACCGCCGGGCGCGGGGGAGCGGCCGCGGAGCGGTTCCGCCTCGCGCCGGGCGACGAGATCGTCGTCACGGAGGCGGAGCACCACTCGAACCTCGTGCCGTGGCAGGAGCTGTGCGCCCGCACCGGCGCCGTCCTGCGCTGGTTCGGGGTGGACCCTTCGACGGGCTCAGGGCAGGCGGGCCGGCTCGACCTGTCCGACATCGGCCGCGTGATCACCGACCGCACCCGCGTGGTGGCGTTCGGGCACGTGTCGAATGTGACCGGTGCGATCGCGCCCGTCGCCGAGCTGGTGGCGGCCGCGCGGCGCGTCGGCGCCCTCACCGTGCTCGACGCCTGCCAGTCGGTGCCCCACCTGCCCGTGGACGTGCACGCGCTGGGCGTGGACTTCGCGGCGTTCAGCGCGCACAAGATGCTCGGCCCCACCGGCGTGGGCGTGCTGTACGGGCGGCGCGAGCTGCTGGAGGCCATGCCGCCCGTCACCACGGGCGGGTCCATGGTCGAGGTCGTCACGATGGCCGAGACCACCTACGCCCCGCCGCCGCAGCGCTTCGAGGCCGGCACGCAGATGGTCGCCCAGGCGGTGGGCATGGGGGTCGCGGCGCAGTGGCTCGGCGAGCTGGGGATGGACCGGGTGGCCCGGCACGAGCGCGAGCTCACGGCCGAGCTGGTGCGGATCGGGGAGATCCCGGGCGTGCGGATCGTCGGCCCGACGGACACCCGCGACCGGCTCGCGGTCGTGTCCTTCGTCGTCGACGGCGTGCACGCGCACGACGTCGGGCAGGTGCTGGACGACCGGGGGATCGCGGTGCGGGTGGGGCACCACTGCGCGCAGCCGCTGCACCGCCGGTTCGGCGTGGCCGCCACCGCGCGGGCCTCCGCCTCGGTGTACACCACCACCGAGGAGATCGCGGCGTTCCGGGAAGCATTGGGGGGCGTGCGTGCGTTCTTCGGTGTGGACTGACGACAGGCGGGAAGGACGGCAGTGAGCTCTCTGGAGCAGATGTACCAGCAGGTGATCCTGGACCACGCGAAGCGCCCGCACGGCCGGGGCCTCGTGGAGGCGCCCGGCGACCACCGGTCGGGGGAGTCGCACCAGGTCAACCCGACCTGCGGCGACGAGATCACGCTGCGCGTGGACGTCCGGGACGACGAGTCCGGCGCCACCGTGGCCGGCGTCTCTTGGGAAGGCCAGGGCTGCTCGATCTCGCAGGCCTCGGCGTCCGTGATGACCGAGCTCGTCACGGGCCAGGACCTGGCGGAGGTCGCGCGGCTGGACGCCGTCTTCCATGCGCTGATGGGCTCGCGGGGCAAGGGGCTCGACGACGAGGACGCGCTCGACGCGCTCGGCGACGCGAGCGCGTTCACCGGCGTCTCGCAGTACCCCGCCCGTATCAAGTGCGCGCTGCTCGGCTGGGCGGCGCTCAAGGACTCGCTCGCCCGCAGCGGCGCGCTGGCGGACTGACACCCGGGGCCGCACGCCGGCCCGGACACCGGAGGAGACCATGACCGAGAACACGACCGACGCGGGCCCTGCCCCCGTCGACGCACCCGTCGCGGCGCCCACACCGACCACGGCCGCCGACGTCGAGGAGGCGATGCGCGACGTCATCGACCCCGAGCTGGGCATCAACGTGGTGGACCTCGGCCTGGTCTACGGCGTCCAGGTGGACCAGAACAACCACGTGACGATCGACATGACCCTGACGTCGGCGGCGTGCCCGCTGACGGACGTCATCGAGGACCAGTCCTCGCAGGCGCTCGAGGGGCTCGTCGACGGCTTCCGCGTGAACTGGGTCTGGATGCCGCCGTGGGGCCCGGAGAAGATCACCGACGAGGGCCGCGAGCAGCTGCGGATGCTGGGCTTCAACGTCTGACCGAAAAGTCAGATATGTCGGATTAACGGCGATCTCATCCTGGGCGGGACAGAATCCGTCGTGTCTCGTGGGCTCCACCGGGTCGAGGCTGATGAAGGCGGGCTGGTCCCATCGCAGTCCTGCAGCAAGTTGGTCGTGACCCGGCGCCGATCACGTGGTGCGGAGTCGCTGGTTTGAAGCGGGTATTGCCACCCGTGAGAAGAGGCCCCCTGACCAGCGGAAACGCCAGTCAGGGGGCCTTCTTCGTGTGTGCTGCGTGACCAGGCGCAACTCTCTGACCTGCGCTGATGTTGGTCCCACAGATTCGAGTTCTGAGTTCCAGCGTTGTCCAACGCGCTGACCTGCGTGTCGAGGTTTCGACGTATGGCGCCGCGGATGGTCGCAGAAGGGCCGCAAAGCCCTGGCCGTGCCCCAGAGTTGGCGCATCTGTCCATTCCTGAGGGCCTGCCGTGAACGCTCTCTGCTCGAAGGTTCTTGTGTCGTGTCAGGTGGTCGGTGCAGGTCAGTGATGGGTGCGTCGCGGCGGTGGTGGTGAGAGCAGTGGGTCAGTGGCGTTCCGAAGAGGTCGGGCGGCTGTCTTGTAGGACATCCAAGCCGCGACCGGAAGTCAGATGGCCCCAGGCGTGCAGCAGTTCCTTCCGGGCCGTGGGCCTTGGGGTCGTTTGGGACGGCGGGAGGCTCGGGGAGAACTCCGTCCTGGCGTCCCGATCCTGCTCACGTGGCGAGCGGTTTCACCCGGGAATGTCCATTGTCGTCGCGTGAGGCAACGGTAGCCTCGCGGGATGGAGGTCGTCGTCCCGATCCTGGTTGCATTCGTGCTCTTCTGGCTCGCAGGGAGGGCGTCTCGCCGGCGGCGCGACCAGGCGCCATCTGCCTCGGCGCCGTCCCCCTCAGCGACACCTACATCGGCCCCGGGTACCCCAAGCTCGAGCGGAGCGACGTCCAAGTCGAGTCCACCGATGCCAGCCCCAGGCTGCGAGACCCTGACGCTGCGGTGGTTCGAGATTTGGGCTCGTCGACACAGCCGCCGACGTAACTCCCGTAGGACCCCGCCGCAGTTGAGGCGTGGGGCCTTCGGGAGCGAGAAGGACGGTCCACGGACGCGTCGCGGGCAGTTCAGCCCACGCCGTGTGGGAGGACTACGAGATGATCCGACCGTGACGACGCTGCTCAGGGGTCTGCACCGTGAAGGGGAACGCCCTCACGCCACCGACCCAGTGCCGGTCTCGCGGCCCAGCTCGAGGGTGGGCGCTCATGACGACATCTGACGTGCCCGTCGGCTCGTCCATGGCACCTGCCCCCGCCGATCCGACGCCTGGCCAGTCGGAGGAGTTCGCGCGAACCAGCAACCGACTGTCGGTCCACGACTACCTGCCCCGGACCTTCCACGATGGCGCCGCCGGAGCAGGCAAGGTCGAGTGGACCTCCCACGTCTCAGTGAACCTCACCCCCGAAGAGACCGGCGCGCTCGCCTGGGTGATGATCGAGGCGATCATGCAGGCTCGCTTCGGTCCTGCCACCCAGCTGTACGACGCCTGGCGACAGCACACGCTCGCGAGCACGAAGATCCCCTCGCCGACCAACCGCACCATTGCGTCGTTCATTGAGCCGGTGTTCGGCTTGCCTGGCGCCGAGAAGAGCCAGGATCACCTCCACGGCCACATCGGCGAGTGGCTCTGGCATCAGCTCACGAAGGACAGCCCCGCGGTGCGGGTACAGTCCGACCCGAAGGGCGATGTCACCGACGCCGGGGGTGACGGCTTCTCAATCTACGAGAACGGCATGGGTGCACTTCGGTTTCGGCTCTGGGAGAGTAAGAAGAACACTGGCTCCGGGTCGCTTTCTACCAGCCTCAACGAGGCGTACAACCAGCTGGCCGAGTCTGGTCAGCGGTACGTCGCCAAGATCGTCGGCACTTTCATACAGGTCTCGAACGACATCTCCGACGAGATGGTGGCCTTCATCACCGAAGTTCCCGCCGCATGGACGCAGGGCGACGAACTGGTGGGCGCTGGGGTGACGCTCGCGACGCACCAGGCACTGCCCGAGGCGCCGTTTAGGAGGATGTCGGCCAAGTTGCCGCTGCTCGACAAGCCGGGTCAACTCCGCGGCCTCGTCACCAGCGTCAGCTGCTACGACAAACTCGCCAAGACGGTGCGGAGGTACGCGTGGACCGCGCTCTAGCCGCTGAGCATCTCAACGCCGCCTTCGGCGATGACCAGCTCAGCGAGCTCCCGACCGTCGCGGAACTCACCATCCTGATCGCCGAGCTCGAGATCGAGCTGGTACGCGGCCTCACCGAGACCGGGTTCCGCGCCGACCTCTCACCGCTGCGACGCACTGCGTGGTACCTGCACGGGATCGCCTCGACCGCCGAGGCGTCTAGGTACCCACTTGAACAGCGGCACCGCGCGTTCGCCGTCAGCGCTCACGTCCTCGACCTCCTCCTCGAAGATTCTGCCGAGGTCGGCCGGATCAGACTGACCACCGCGTTCGCCGCGCAGGTGGGCTACCATCGCGCCGACGAGAGCCCGAACGCCGGCGCGGTCCACCGCAAGATGCGTGAAGTCCTGAGCGAGCCGCCCGAGTTCGCAGACGGCGCAGACATCGCCCTTCACGCCGGGATCATGTTCCTCGGCCTGGACATGACGACGCTCAACCGAAGTTTGCGCACGTGGGCGACCACCGCGGCCGCGCTGACACGCGGGGCCCAGCTCGACAGCCTGGACGGCACGATGTTCGGCCCCACGCAGCGGCTCCTGCGCGGCATCTCCGACCTCGTTAGGTACCTGCGGGAAGGCAACGCCGACGCGCTCCAAGTCGCCCGCGGCCACCTGCGGCTCGTCGCCAAGGGGGAGGTCGGCCTGAGTGACCTAGATACCCGCTGGGTCGCCGCGCACCTACTCGTATTGGCGGACGGGCTCGGCGAGAGCAGCGTCTGGGCGGTACTGCCGCCGGACGTTCCTGCTGCCGTGAAGCAGGCGTTCACCCTGGACCGGCAGCCCGTTCTGACGCTCTGGCCACCCCAGCGGAGCCTCGTTGCGCACCCGACGATGAGTCCGCTTGACCAGGCGACGTCGAGGCTGCTCGTTTCCGTCCCAACGAGTGCCGGCAAGACACTGCTGGCGCAGTTGATCATCTGCGCGCACACGGCACAGGACGACCTGGATGTCTGCTACGTGACACCACTGAGAAGCCTCGGCCGAGAGATGCGCCAAGCGCTTCGGTCTCGGCTGAGGTACCTCGACCGACGGCTCGGCGCAGACCTTCCTGACGGCTTCGGAGCGCAAGACCTCATCAGCGCGGGCCTGATGGACACCGACGAGGACTCCGGCCAGCTGCCGCAGGTCGAGGTGATGACGCCTGAGCGCCTCATGAATGCATTGCGGCAGTCGCCGCAGGACGTGCTGAGCCGGTTCAGCCTGTTCATCATCGACGAGGTGCACCTGATCGCGCAGTCCGGAGGCCGCGGACTGCTGCTCGAAGGGCTGCTGTCGTTGCTGGACGCTAGCGGCGCGCGTCTGATGCTGCTCTCAGGCGTGATGGGCAATGCCGCCTCCCTCGCCGCGTGGACATCGGCCGGGCAATCGGACGTGCTGTTCACCGACGACTGGCGCGCGCCCCGTCGGTTGCACGTGCTGACGGCCACAGACAAGATCGAGGAGAGTCGGACGGTAATGCCAGGTAGACGTGGTGCGCCGGAGAAGATCCGGTACGACCTACGTGCCCGTCTCGCCGTCCGCCCGACGAGCGACACCCTGCGACACCTTGTTACCGGCAACGACACTCCGATCGGCCAACTCGTCGTCGGCCCAGACAACAAGCGCAGGACAGGCAAAGGCAACACTTCGCCCGCGTACGTGACGACGGCCAGGACAGCAACGCTGCTGCTCCGCGCCGGCAGCCTGCTCATGGTCGTGTCTCAACGCGCCACCGCTCGCGAGGCAGCTAAGGTCATGGCGGCCGAGCTAGAGGACGACCCACGTGCGCAGGGCCTCGCTGATGCTCTTGCCATACGTCTCGGTGCCGATCACCCCTTGATCGGCACCGTCCGCAAGGGCGTCGCGTACCACCACGCCGGTCTGCCCGTCGAAGTGCAGGAAGCGGTCGAGGACGCGATCCGCAGCGAGACGATCCGGGCCGTGGTCGCCACGAGCACCCTCACCGACGGTGTCAACCTTCCAGTCCGAACCGTAGTCATCGCAACGACCGAGTACGAGGGCCAGGATCCCGGTCAACGGATGTCCGCCGCGCAGCTGCTCAACGCAGTCGGCCGTGCTGGCCGAGCCGGCAAGGAGTCCGAGGGCTGGATCGTGCTCGCCCTGCAGAAGTCTCTGGCCAACAGCGACTTTGATCGGCTGACGCCCGCGCCGACCGAGTTGGAGGTCCGTTCGACCTTAGCCCAAGGAAGTGCCCTCGACGCCCTTGCGGAAGCAGAGGCGCTAGTCGCCCAAACGCACGACGCGATCATGCAGCTACCCCCCGATCGGGAGGCCGGCGGTTTCGTCAACTATGTCTGGTTCATCCTTCACGCACTCGATCTCGTCCCAGACCTCGCCAACACCCGGACCTGGCGAGAGGTCGTCTCGCGACTGTTCGCTTTCACACAGCTCTCCGACGACCTAAGGGCGCGGTGGCTGGAACTCGCCGACGTAGTGGCCGCGCGGTATGCGCAGACTCCGGAAGCCTCCCGTCGTCGGTGGGCACAGGCTGGCACGAGCTTGGGATCAGCGGCTGTCATCGAGTCGATCGCCACCTCACTAGCCGACCAGGCACAGCTCGTTGAAGGTCTGGATGTCCGTACGCTCGACGAGACCCTCGACCTCCTCGCCCAGCAGGACGTGTACGCCCAACTCCTCCGGTTGCCTGAGGGGGCCAAGCACTGGCGCTTCCGAATCACGCCGAAGGGCGCACCTGTCGAGGTGGCCGCTGAGGCAGTCGTTCGCGACTGGATCGGTGGCCGTGACCTCACCGAGCTCGCCGACACGCACCTGTCCACGGTGCCAGAGCCAGCGTTCCGCCTTGAACAGATGGTCGACGGCATCAGCGAAGGGGTACAGCACTTTCTTTCTTGGACCATCGGTCTCGTCTTCGCGCAGGCGAACGACATACTGATGTCACGTTTGAGCCCAGTTCAGCTGTTCCCAAACACCGCCGCGCACCTCCGGTACGGCGTCGACACGCCCCTCGCCATAAATCTCCTCGTCCGAGATGTGAAGTCCCGGACCCTAGCCCGCGATCTCGGCCGAATCGCACGCGACAACGATCTCGACGAGGCGGGGTTGCGTGACTACCTGAGCGAGCAGCACATCCGCGGCTGGCGCACTCAACTCGGAGCGACGCCGACCGACGTGCTCGATCTCCTGCAGTACGTGCAAGGGCGAGACCGACACAAGCTCGGCGAGATGATGGCCACCGGTTCGGTCACGGCACAATGCCTCCTCAGCAGCGACGGGGCCGATGGACTCAGGTCGGTGACTATTGTCGCCTCAGACGAAGGGGATGAGCTCAACATCGTGGGCGTGAACGGCTCAATCTTGGGTTCGATCGTCGCACGGGATCACGCCGGCGTCGCGGCAGTCCTCGATAGCGGCCTGCTTCTTGACTTCCACCTACAGGGCACTACGGTGACTATGACACGCGCAGTCGAAGGTCAATTCAGCTTCACCTAAGCCCACAGCCGTTAGGAGTCCTCGACCAGTCCACAAGGCGCGGCTCTAGTGGACGGGGACTGCTGCACGGATTAGGTGACAGCGGTTCTCAGACGGCGAGTGCGACCTGAATGGTCACGATGGCTTCGTACTCGATGGGGGTCAAGTGGCCGAGGCGGGTCGGGCGGCGGTGCCGGTGGACGCGCCCTGGGTGCGGCAGATGGCTGAGTCTGTCCGTGCCGAGGGTGGGGGAGGCGATTACCGCACCGAATCGGGCGGGTACGACCAGCTCGGGTTCGGCACGCTGATGCACTACCGCTAGACCCACCGGCCGTTCGCCCCATAAGCCCCGCTTCCGGAGCGTTGGGGCGAACGGCCCGCGCAGTACCGGGCCGTGGCGAGAATGTAGGGTCGGCGCGCGGTCGGGCATTGTGCCTGATCGTGGCCGGGCCGGCCTAGACGGGGGAATTGTGGTCACGGTGAACGACGTCGCGCGTGCTGCCGGCGGGCGCTCGATGCGCCGGTCGTCGAACTCAGGTTGCTACGCCTCGAATCCGAGTCGACGGCGCAGGGCGTCGTCGCGCATGCCTGCAGCGGACCACAGCACTTGGCGAACCCTCTGGATCAGCAACTCGTCGAGCTGGCCTCCGTAGTAGTGGGCTGCGTGGCTGGCCGCAACGCTCGCCGACTCGACCGACGTGGCGAGCCAGACAAACGAGTACGAGTCGCCGTGTACTCCAGGGTTGACCGGCCCCAGACCCAGCGCGAAACGAAGCACCTCGCGCTCTTGACCGTGGGTCACAGAGGACAAGGCGCGCCATGCGAACTCGACGTCGCCCAAGTACGCGCCCCGCACCTTCCGGGGATCGATGCGCGGGGCGATCATGTTTTTATCCGGCACGAGGTTTCCGGCCTTGTTCCGCTTCGTGGCGAACTCAAAGCCGTCCGCCTCGGCTGCCGCACGTAGCTCGGCTTGCCGTGCCAGCAAGCCTGTCGAGTCGTCTCCGTCGGCGATTTCCTCGCGGATCGCGTCCATCAGGAAGTTGAATGCGCGCCGGGTGCGCTCTCGGCTATCGAGGTCGGGCTCCAGCAGGTACGCCGCGCGCGTCGAAACGTCCAGGAGTGTCCGCGCGAGCACGAGTAGGGAACGCCTCGACCCTTCTACAGCTGCAAGCGAGCCGATTCCGGCAAGGTGGTCCCGCGTCGCAGTGACGTAACCGTCTGCGACTTCGTTGGTGAGTTTGCCGTTGGGGTTGAGGTACAGCGTCCCCGAGACGTCGCCCGGCGAGAAGGGTGCGGGTCGAGCGGGTGCATGCCGAACCGCTCCGTGTCGCGCCCGCCCCATAGCGCTTCGACCAGTTCCTCCTCGAGCGCGAGGAGATGTTGAGCGACGTCCCGCAGGCTGGGGCGCGCTGCAGCCAACTCGCGGCCTTGTGCGGCGCCCTCCCTGAGCCAGCGCAGGAAGGCATCGGGGTCTGTCGCTGGGTCGGGGAAGTCATGGGCCACGGTCTGATCCTGGCACGCGCGTGACGCCTTGGGTCACGCGCGTGGCCATCACGCGGGGTGAACTCGGGGAGGCCTGCCGAATGCTGATGCTCGGCCGGGAACATTCGTGATCTATGGCTCATGGAAGTGCCATCGATGGGCCACCCTGGAAAGAGTATGAACGCCGTGGTGAAGAGTTCAGTGCCCTGAAACTGATCTGCCATCGACGCGTTAAGAATCGCCGCTTTCGTTTGGCTCGTCATCGACGAGGTTGAGGATTCGTTGGACCTCCTGGGTCAGGTCCAATGGTGCCGTAATGGGCACGTTGAGTTCGCCGGTGTAGACATCGTGGTGGTCGCGTGCCGTGATCTCCCAGGTGCCGTGTACGGACGCCATCTCGGGGTCCTTGACGACGAGGACGTACTCGGTTTCGTACTCGAAGGGCTTCCGGGGGCGTAGGTCCCCAATATCCAGTGTGAGGTCGATAGAGCCAGAGTTGCGCAAGTCGAGGGGAGACGGGGGTGTCAGGACGGGCGCGTAAGTCGAGTTCGGGAAGGTATACCCGCCTGGCATCTGAAGCCAGCTTGCTTTCTTCGGCCCCCAGATCTCAGGCAGCTCGGGAAGCTGCAGTTTTCTCCGGGAGATGCGCTTGGTGCCGGTCCAGTCGATGCCGAAGACGTCGCCCGCGAGGTGAATCTTGAGCTCGACGCCCTCGAAGTAGGTCTTCTCGCGATTCACCACGCGGATCGCGAACGGTGCCAAGTAGATTCCCGCCATGTGGTCCAAAGCATTCGGCCACGCACCTTCGAACTGGTCGATCCACTCGTCGATCTCGGCTCGGTACTGCTCCTCGGAGCGCTTGTCTGGTTCCGTGAAACCGCTCAGGGCGCCGAGCATCTTCGTGGAGTCGAGCATCTTCATGATGTCCCGCGCAGCGGGCTCTGGCTGCGGGAGGGCGCGCAGCAGCCGGCGCTGAACAACCGAGACGTACTCGTGGAGTGTCGCCCGGTCGTCCACGACGATCTGGGTCGCCTCGCCCTCGATCAAGACCTCGAGGTCGACCGCCAGTCGGGCGCCGGTCGCAGCACGACGTTGCAGCTCCTTGATCTCTCCCGACTTCGCCTTGCGCGTCTCACCGTCCGTCCTGACGTAGATGTCGCCGTCAAAGATCCCGTCGCCGTCCCTCTGGCACGGGTACGCGTCACGCCCCCACTCGGGCGGGTCAACGACGAGGAGTAGCACCTGCTTGTCCGTTCCGGCTACTGGCACCCGCATGAGATCCCAGCCTGGACCGTCAGCCCCGATGAATGGTGCGACGGCCTTCTCGATATCGAGGGTCTCGATGAACGGAAGACCGACCAACGTGTGATCCACGACCCCGATCACCATGATGGCATGGCCCTCGAACGCCGCCGCAGCCTTGTCGGGCATTCGGTTTGCGGCGCCCAGGATGAACTTGATCAGTTTTGCCTTGTCCTTGGAGCTCCGCAGGTCGAGGTCACCCTTGATCTCCAAGTAGTGCCGCTCGAGTCGGTCATCCCCAGCAACTACTGCTTCCACGAGCGAGCGGGCCGCGCGCTCGCCCAGAGGTGCGCGTGAGGTGTCGATGGACGGAACTACCGTCGGGTCTACTCTCTCGCTGGCTGACACGCCCGCGCCCCTCTCGTCGTGCTGCTGACCTGCCGTAACAGTAGGGGTCGCTACCGACATCGCCGGAGGCCGTGCGTCCGAGAATCGGCCTCGCGCACGTGAGCTCCGACGTACCGGATGAGTACGTCGACCCCGCCGCCGGCTGGGCCGCCGTACATGCCACGTCACGCCGGGGGCGCGCCCCGTCCGAGACGGGGCCGAAGGGCTCCACAGAACAACGACGTCGCTGTCGGGCCGTCAGATCTGAACCGACACCACATCGCGGTCGGGCGGGACCGTCTTGGGCAGGGTCGCCGTAGACTCGTAGCGAGACACCGGCTTGGTCGAGATCAACGCCCCGCTCGCTCGTGCATCGACGGGCACGCGGGGCACTTACGGGGCGAAAACTCTCGGCTCGGTTCGGCTCGGCGAGGCTCGGTCGGTCTCAAGAAGTGAACACCCAGGTCATCGGCCCTGTTCGGGTTGCATCGGTCGCTTCTGGTTCGGTCCGGCTCGGAGCCGGAGAGGCCAGAGGGTCGCTGGTTCGTATCCACCGCCCAACCCAACCCGGGCCGCCCGCAGGCAACGGTTTCGTGCAGTGAGCCCGACCGTCGTGACCGAAGGGTGCGAATACTCGGCTCGGCCAACAGGCCTAGCATGGCTGGCCGCTGTCGCCACAACGTAGTGGTGATCGACGTGAGCGCGATCTTTCCTATCGACGCGCGTGTGGCGCGTTCCCAATCGCGATGCTCAGCGGTCCGATCGAGGCCCGCTCGCCTAGTCGCCGACCGCTTCGCTCCGGCCGCGGACGCTGGGGGCAGCGGGCTGATGGCCCAGTCGGTTTCGGTCGTCGGTAGGCTTGTGTCGTGGCTTCGTGGCCGCACAACAGATCTCGACGACAGTCCCGTCGGGGTACCGCAACCTTGCACTCGCGGGGGCGCGCGCTCCTTCCCCCATGGTTCCCCCACAGCCTCGCAGCTCACGGTGAAACCGCAGGTGGATGAAGGTTGTATCGTTCAACGTCTGACCGACACGCGCGCGATGTCGCGCACGCGCAGGCCTCGCTCTCCTGGAGAGCGAGGCCTGCGGCGCGTCCGCGGGCGCCGGGCGCCGGTGATGGCAGCCTCGAGGTCGATCTCGTTCCGCCCGTCGTCTGCCTGATCCGCCCACGAACGGAGCCCCATGGCCAGCGCCCGGCGGCGCCGGCGTGGCCGCGCCGCCGCGACCGCCGTCCTCGTCGCGGGCGCGGCGCTGCTCGGTGGCTGCGGGCCGGGCGGACCCGAGTCCATCGGGCCCTTCCTCGACGACGCCCTGCCGGAGGGATCGAGCGGCACGCTGGTGGCCGCCGTCGGGGACGACCTGGTGCGCTGCGAGGGCTGGGGCGAGTCCGACCGCGAGCAGGGCGTCGCGGCCGGCTGCGACACCGTCTACGACATCATGTCGATGACGAAGCAGTTCACGGCGGCTGCGGTGCTGGCGCTCCAGGATCAGGGCGCCCTCGACCTGGGCGACCCGATCTCGCGCCACCTGGACGGCGTCCCCGCCGACAAGCGCGCCGTCACCCTCGAGCAGCTGCTCACCCACACCGGCGGCTTCGTCGACTCGCTGGGCGAGGACGACGAGCCGCTGACGAAGCCGGAGTTCCTCCGCCGGGCGCTCTCGTCCGAGCTGCAGTCGGAGCCGGGCTCGGCGTACCTCTACTCCAACGTCGGCTACAGCCTGCTCGCGGCGGTCATCGAGTCGGCGTCGGGCGCGTCGTACGAGCGGTACCTGGCGGACCGGCTCTTCGCCCCCGCCGGCATGGACGCCACGGGGTATGTGCTGCCGGCATGGGATTCGGCCGACGTGGCGGTCGAGTACGACGCCTCGGGCGACGCCCAGGGGAGGCCGCAGGAGCATGCCTGGGCCGACGACGGGCCGTACTGGAACCTCCGCGGCAACGGTGGCCTGCTGTCCACCGCGCGCGACATCTACCGGTGGCACCTGGCGCTCGAGGGCGAGCGGGTCCTCGACGACGCCGCGAAGGCGCAGCTGTTCGAGCCCCGGGTCCTCGAGGAGCCCGGCGGCGACACGTTCTCCGGCTACGGCTGGGTGGTGCGCAAGTCCGATGACGGCCTGGTGACCTGGCACAACGGCGCCAACGACTGGTCGTACGGCGAGATCGAGCGCGTGCCCGAGCAGGGCACCCTGGTCTTCTGGATCACCAACCAGGCCCGCAGCGACGACGGGGGCTGGGATCTCGAGGACCTCGGCCCGGACGTCACGGACGGTGTCACCGCGCGGCTGCTGGCGGGTGGCTGACGACGCACCGGCTGCACGGGCGGCGGACCCGGGGCGTAGGCTCGCCGCATGCGCGGCAACCAGGTCACGACGACGCCGGACACCTCCGGCGCCCGCTGACCGCTGCACGCACCAGCACCCAGGCCCCGGAGCTCGCTCCGGGGCCTTCGTCGTGCCCGGTGCGGCTCCCCTCTCGAAGGAGCACTGTCATGAGCCCCGTCATGAGCACCCCCTCCGCCCCGGAGTCCGCTGGACCCGCGGGGCCCGTGGGGCCCGCGGGGCCCGATCATCGGGATCTCGCCCGCGCCATGGGGATCTTCACCACCAGCCCGCTCGTCGGGCCCGGCCCGCCGCTGTGGCAGCCGGCCGGCGCCGTCGTCCGCCGGGAGCTCGAGCAGCTCGGCGAGGACATCGCGCTGGCGGGCGGCTGCGAGCCGGTCTACACCCCCGTGCTGGGCAAGCGATCCCTTTTCGAACGCTCGGGGCACTGGGCCAAGTTCGCCGACGACATGTTCCCCGCGCTCGACGACGGCAGCGACGACCCGCTCGTCCTGCGGCCGGCCAACTGCCCGCACCACGCGCAGCTCTACGCGTCCGAGCCGCGCAGCCACCGGGACCTGCCGGTGCGGTACCACGAGGTCGGGGCGATGTTCCGCGCCGAGCGCTCGGGCGTGCTCAGCGGGCTGTCGCGGGTGCGGCAGATCAACCTCGACGACACCCACGTGTTCTGCCGCCCGGACCAGGTGGACGACGAGGTCGGCGCCGCGCTCGACGCGGCCGTGCGCGTGTTCGGCATCCTCGGCGTCGAGATCGACCACGTCCGCCTCTCGCGGCGCGACGGCTCCGGGCGATGGCTCGGCAGCCCGGACCGCTGGGCGGACGCGGAGGAGCGGCTGAGGGCGGTCCTCGGGTCCGCGGGGCTGCCCTGGGCGGACGGGCCCGGCGAGGCGGCCTTCTACGGGCCGAAGCTCGACGTGCAGGTCCGCGACGCCCGCGGGCACGAGGAGACCGTCGCCACCGTGCAGGTCGACTTCAACCAGCCGGAGCGCTTCGACCTGGGCTACACCGCGGCGGACGGGTCGCGGCAGCGGGTCGTGATGATCCATCGCGGCACCGTCGGCTCGATGGAGCGGATGGTCGCGTTCCTGCTCGAGCAGCACGGCGGACGCCTGCCGCACTGGCTGGCGCCGGTCCAGGTGTGCGTGCTCCCGGTGGGCGGCGCCGACGCCGGCGGCGTCGTGGACGAGCTCCGCCGGGCGGGGGTGCGGGTGCGGCTGGAGGCCGAGGGATCGCTGGGAAACCGGATCCGGCTCTCCCGCGACCGGCGCGATGCGCTGCTCGCCGTCCTGGGCCCGCGCGAGGCGGCGGCGGGCGACGTCGCCGTGCAGGACCCGGCGACCGGGGCACGTGCGACCCTGCCGGTGGCGGAGCTGGCGCGCCGGGCGGCGGCGGCCTCCGCTCGGCGGGAGGGGCACGTGCCTCTCGCGGCCGCCGCGTCGGCCCGGGGGGATGCCGCTCAGGGCTGATCTACTCGGTCGCCTGCTGCCCAATGTGGTGGTCGCCGACGGCGGCGGCCGCTAGGGTCCCGGTCATGATCGGTACGGTGCTCGCCCTCGGTGGCGGCGGCTTCTCGATGTCCGACGACGGCACGTCCGCCCTCGACGACCATCTCCTCGACCTCACCGGCAGGTCCAACCCCAGGGTGTGCTTCGTGCCGACGGCGAGCGGCGACGCCGACGTCTACTCCCGGCGCTTCGAGGACGCCTTCGCCGGCCGCGCCCGGACCTCGGTGCTGTCGCTGTTCTGCCACGAGCCCTGGGGCTACGTGAGTCCGGAGATGCTGCTCGAGCAGGACGTCGTGTACGTCGGCGGCGGGTCGACGGCGAACCTGCTCGCAGTGTGGCGGCTGCACGGCCTGCCGGACCTGCTGGCGAAGGCCGCGGCGAACGGCACGATCCTCGCCGGGATCAGCGCCGGGATGAACTGCTGGTTCGCCGGCTCGTCGACCGACTCCTTCGGCCCGCTCGCCCCGCTGGACGACGGGCTCGGGTTCGTCGCGGGGAGCGCGTGCCCGCACTACCTGGGCGAGCCCGAGCGCCGGGACGCGTATCTCGGCTGGGTCGGCGCCGGGGTGCTCGACGGCGGGTACGCGGTCGACGAGTACGCGGCCGTGCGGTTCCAGGACGGCCAGCTCGTCGAGGCGGTGTGCGAACGGCCGGGACGCCCGGCCTACCGGGTGGAGCGGGACGGTGACCGCGCGACGGAGACCGCGATCCCGGTGCGGTACCTCGGCGCGGGGTGAGGTCCGCAGCCGTCGGTCCTCGTTGGTCCGCTTCGGTCCTCGTCGGTCCTCGTCAGTACTCGGTCGGGGTCTCCACCGACTGCCAGTGCCACGGCTCCGGGAGGCGGCCGTCCGGCTCGGCCCAGTCGGGGTGCGCCCAGCCGAACGGCTCGGCGTGCTTCTTCAGCCAGGCGTACCGCGCGCCGTCGAAACCCTCCGGGCCGACGCTGATGTCGACGGCGGTGCCCAGGCCGTGGTTCGAGCAGCCGGGGGGCGCGGCCAGCGGGTTGGGGTCGTCCGGGTTGTACACCTCGACCTGCTGGTCGTAGCTGCGGTACGCGGAGTTGACGGTGAGGTGCCGGCCGAACTCGGCGCGATAGGCGTCGTCGAGCGCGACGAGCCCGTCCAGCACGTCGGCACGCACCGAGTACTGCGGCGCCCACGGGATCGGCGCGAGCTTCTTCTGGGCGAGATTCCCGGCCTCCGGGAACCAGACCTGGTCGGGTTCGGGGCAGACGACGGCGTCCTGGGCGGTCATCAGTTTCGTGGTGGCGCTCTCGACCTTGCCGGCCTGCGCCGCCAGGCTCGCGGCGGTCGCCTCCACCTCCGCGAGGCCCGCCGCGTCGAGGCGGTCGTCCCCGGCCGTGGCGACCACGTCGTCGGCCGCCTCGAGGGCCGTGCGCAGCGCGGACCTGACGGCCTCGTCCGCGCCGCGGCCGTCGTCGTCGAGCTTGTCGGCCGCGGTCAGCACCTGCTCGGCGCGGCCGGTCGTCGGCGTGAGGGCGTCGCGCGACTCGACCGCCTCGGCGCGCGCGAACGTCAGGCGCGACTCGTCCACGCCCGCGACGTCCCGCTCGAGCCGCTCGCGCGCCGCCGTGGCGTGCCCCGGCAGCCGGTCGAGGAGCGGCCTGGAGGCCAGCACGGCCCCGGCGTGGTCGATCGCGGCGGCGAGCTCGGTCCGGACGGCCTCGTCGGCGACCCGGTCGGCGGAGTCGTCGAGCGCGGCCTGCGCGACGGTGACCTGCGCGGTCAGGTCGCTCGACTCGGCCCGCACGGACCAGGCGACGCCGCCGCCCGCCACGACCAGCGCGGCGACCAGCACGAACGGCACCGCGATCAGCACGCCCCGCCGGCGGCCCCGCACGCGCACGTGGCGCAGCGACCGGTCGACCGTGCGCGCTCCCGGAGCGGCGAGGGCGAGCAGCAACCCACCCGCGGCTGCGCCGAGCGCGTACCACGCCAGGTCCTGCGCGCCGAACGTCGTGCCGAGCACGAACCGCGCGAGGGGAAAGCGGTCCAGCACCATCGTCGGGACGTCGCTGAGGTGCGACAGCGCGATGGCCGCGCACACGACGAGGGCGAGGCCGGCGGCCACCACCGGCCTCGTGCGCGGGCGCACCAGCGCCACGAGGAGGACGAGGAGCGTGGCGTAGAGGGAGTCCCCGAGCGGGCCCCCGACGGTCTCGGGCAGCACTTCCCGGCCGCCGAGGCCGACGAGGACCACGACGACGGCGAGGATCGCCGCCGTCGTGCGGGGGACGCGGGGCGCCGGGGTGGTCACGGGGCGGATCTTATCGACCGAGGGTGTGTGGATCCTGGGGGTGTGACCTATGTCGTCGTCGGATCACCCGGGGCGGACTAGACTTGCCTGTGCCTCCCACCCTCTTTTGAAGGACACCCCTGCCTTGATCACCGCCCACGGCGTCGAGCTGCGCTTCGGCGCCCGCACCCTGCTGCACGACGCCACGTTCCGCATCGCCCCGGGCGACCGCATCGGCCTGATCGGCCGTAACGGAGCGGGCAAGACGACGCTCACCAAGACGCTGGCGGGCGAGTCCCAGCCCACGAGCGGGCAGATCACCCGGGGCACGGACATCGGCTACCTGCCGCAGGACCCGCGCACGGGCGACCTCGACGTCGTCGCGATGGACCGCGTGCTCAGCGCGCGCGGGCTGGACCGCATCGTCGCGCAGATGCGCGAGACCGAGGGCCTCATGGCGTCGGCCGACGCCGGGACGCAGGAGGCGGCGCTGGAGCGCTACCCGAAGCTCGAGGCTCGCTTCGTCGCCGCCGGCGGGTACTCCGCCGAGTCCGAGGCGCACCGCATCACCAGCAACCTGGGCCTCGACGACCACATCCTGGCCCAGCCGCTGCACACGCTCTCCGGCGGCCAGCGCCGCCGCATCGAGCTCGCCCGGATCCTCTTCTCCGGCGTGGACACGCTGCTCCTCGACGAGCCCACCAACCACCTCGACGCCGACTCGATCCTGTGGCTGCGCGACTACCTCAAGTCGTACAGCGGCGGGTTCGTCGTGATCAGCCACGACGTGGACCTGCTGCGGGCCACGGTGAACAAGGTCTTCCACCTGGACGCGAACCGCGGCGAGCTCGACCAGTACAACCTGGGGTGGGACGCGTACCTGAACCAGCGCGAGCAGGACGAGCGGCGCCGGCGCCGCGAGCGCGCCAACGCCGAGAAGAAGGCTGGTGCCCTCTTCGCGCAGGCCGACAAGATGCGCGCCAAGGCGACCAAGGCCACCGCCGCGCAGAACATGATGAAGCGGGCCGAGCGGATGATGTCGGGCCTCGAGGGGGAGCGGCGCGCCGACAAGATCGCGCACCTGCGGTTCCCGAAGCCGGCCCCCTGCGGCCGCACCCCGCTCACCGCGGAGGAGCTGTCCAAGAGCTACGGCTCGCAGGAGGTCTTCGCCGGCGTGGACCTGGCGATCGACCGCGGGTCGCGGGTCGTCATCCTCGGGTTCAACGGCGCAGGCAAGACGACGCTGCTGCGCATCCTCGCCGGGGTGGAGAGCTCCGACACGGGGCGGGTGGTGCCGGGGCACGGGCTCAAGGTCGGCTACTACGCCCAGGAGCACGACACCCTCGACATGGACGTCACCGTGGTCGAGAACCTGCGCCACGCCGCCCCGGACCTCACGGACACGCAGGTGCGCTCCGTGCTCGGGTCGTTCCTGTTCAGCGGGGACGACGCCTACAAGCCGACCCACGTGCTCTCCGGCGGGGAGAAGACCCGCCTGGCGCTCGCCACCCTCGTGGTCTCCAGCGCCAACGTGCTGCTGCTCGACGAGCCGACCAACAACCTGGACCCCGCGTCGCGCGCGGAGATCCTCGGCGCGCTGAACACCTACGAGGGCGCCGTGGTCATGGTCACGCACGACGACGGTGCGGTCGAGGCGCTCGAGCCCGACCGCGTGCTGCTCCTGCCGGACGGCGACGAGGACCTGTGGTCGGCCGACTACGCGGAGCTCGTGTCCCTGGCCTGATCGGCCCGATCGGCCTGATCGGCGGCGGCGTCCAGGAGGGCATCCTCGTACTCCTCGTCGACCCGTCGGCGCCGCGGGCGGTGGGGGCGCACGGCTGAACCGCTCGTGCTCCCCGTGCCCTCCTCGCCGTCCGGACGGTCGGGGTCCCCACCCTGCGCGGCGAGCAGGTCGCCCGCGGTGACGCGCACCGGCTGGCTCTCGCGGCGCCACAGCAGCAGGTAGCCGCCCAGCGCGCCGAGCGCGAAGATGCACCACTGCACGGTGTAGCTCAGGTGCGAGCCGGGGTCCGTGTCCGGCTCGGGCAGCGCGCCGGGGGTCGTCGCGGCGGCCGGGTCCTCGCTGCGTAGCTGCCCGTACGCGCCGACGGTGGCGCCCTGCGCCCAGCTGGCGCCCTGGTCTCCGGCGGCGAGCACCTGGCCGGTGTTGATGGCCTGCACCTGGCCGGCCGGAGTGCCCCGGTCCGACACCGGCTCGTCGGCCCGCATCGTGAGGGTGACCTCGACCGGACCGCTCGGGGGGTCGGGGACCGACGACGGGCTGCTCGCGTCCTCGTCGAGCAGCACGAACCCGCGGTCGACGACGAGCACCAGCGGCGTCCCGTCGTCGGCGGTCGTCTCGAGCGGGACGAGCACGTGGAAGCCGGGCTGCCCGCCGACGGGGCGGTTGCGCAGCAGCACCGTGTCCTCGGGGCGGTAGGTGCCGGTGACCACGGCGGGCTGCCAGACGTCGTCGTCCGCGAGCGTCGCACCAGGGGCTGGCAGGAGCTCGTCGAGGGCGACCGCCTCGCCGGAATAGTTCGCCTTGACCAGGTCGATCTGCGCCTCACGGTCGGTGTAGCGATGCCACTGCCAGACGGCGGCGAGGATGCACAGCGCGGCGAGCAGCACGACGCCGAGTCCGAGGGTGATCCACTGGCGGCGCGTGCGGGGCGCGGCGGGCCCGGCAGGCTCTGTGTCCTGCGGGGGCGCGGGGGAGGGCGACGTGGTCACGCGCGGTCGGGCCCGTGGTCGAGTGCGGCGACCGGGACGGTCTGCTTCCAGAACGAGCGCGACCCGAGGAACTGCTCGAGGTGCTCGCGGTGGGCGTCGCACGCGAGCCACACCTTGCGCCGCTCGGGGGTGTGCAGCTTGGGGTTGTTCCAGAGCAGCCCCCAGCTCGCCTCCTCACGGCAGCCCTTGGCGGAGCAGATCAGCTCGCCGGCGACCGGGTCGGCGCCGATCCCGAGCACGTCCATCAGCGGTTCTCTTCCTTGTCGTCGGGGTGGTCGTCGGCTTCGTCGTCGGCGTTGTCGTCGGGCTTGTCGTCGGGCTTGTCGTCGGGCTTGTCGTCGGCCTCGTTGTCGACGATGCGGTGCACGACGCCGTCGCCGTCCTCGCCCGCGGAGACGGTCGGGGCGGCGGCGAGGGCGTCCGGCGCGACGCCGGTGACGGGCGAGGTGTCGTAGGAGACGCGGTCGCGCCCGGCGTTGGCGAAGAGCACCGCCGAGTAGGGCAGGACGACGGCCGCGGCCACGAGCACCAGGCGGATCCAGGTCTCTTCCACGAGGACCGCGCCGATGAAGCAGAGGATTCGGATCCCCATCTGCACGAGGTAGCGCCGGGTGCGGCGCGCCTGGTCCTCGGCCAGCGACTCCGGCGCGCTGGTGATCGAGGGGACCACAGCGGGGTGGTCCGCCGGGCGGTGCCGGTCCCCGGACGGGCGCGGACCGGGAGGGGTCGCGCGGGTGTCGCTCACCCGGCCAGTCTACGGCGGCGGTGAACCCGCCAGATCCCTGGGCGCGGCCCCGCGTTGTAGGGATCCGACAAACCGCCGTGACGACGTGTGACGCACCGCGACCCCGTGCGCGGCCCCCGGCGGGGTAGCGTCACGTCAGCCATCGACCGCCACCGCCGAGGAGATCCCTTGACCGCCGCACCCGCCACCGAGCCCACCGCGGAGCCCACCGCCGGGACCACCGCCGGTCCCGACCGGAGCGGCAGGGTCGTCGTCGTCACCGGTGCGGCCCGGGGTATCGGCCGCACCATCGCCGAGCGCTTCGTGGCGGCCGGGGACACGGTCGCCACCCTGTATCGGAGCGGCGACCTGCCCGCCGGCGTGCACGGCGTCGTCGCCGACATCACCGACACGGCGGCCGTCGACGCGGCGTTCGCCGAGATCGAGAAGACCCTCGGCCCGGTCGAGGTGCTCGTGGCCAACGCGGGCGTCACCCGCGACCAGCTCCTCATGCGCATGAGCGACGAGGAGTTCGAGACCGTCGTGGACGTCAACCTCACCGGCACGTTCCGCTGCGTGCGGCGCGCGTCCAAGGGCATGATCCGGGCGCGCAAGGGCCGCATCGTGCTCGTCGGCTCGGTCATCGGCCTCTACGGCGGGCCGGGGCAGGTCAACTACTCGTCGTCCAAGGCGGCCCTCGTCGGCATGGCCCGGTCGATCACCCGTGAGCTCGGCGGCCGGGGCATCACGGCGAACGTCGTCGCGCCGGGCTTCGTCGAGACGGACATGACCGCGGCGCTGCCCGAGGCCACCCAGAAGCAGTACAAGGCGTCGATCCCCGCCGGGCGCTTTGCCGCGACCGAGGAGGTCGCGGGCGTCGTCGAGTTCCTGGCGTCCGACGCGGCGGCCTACGTCTCGGGCGCCGTCATCCCGGTCGACGGCGGCCTCGGCATGGGTCACTGACAAGCACAGGTCACTAGCAAGCACCGACACCGGCACGCCGCCACTCGTTACGCTCGTTCACCAGCACAACCGGAAGGTCATCATGGCTCTGCTCGACGGCAAGAAGCTCCTCATCACCGGCGTCCTGACGGACAGCTCGATCGCGTTCCACGCCGCCCGCCTCGCCCAGGAGCAGGGGGCCGAGGTCGTCCTCACGTCCTTCGGCCGCCAGATGAAGCTCACCCAGGCGTTCGCCAAGCGGCTGCCCACGACGGCCCCCGTGGTCGAGCTCGACGTGACCAGCGAGGAGGACCTCGCCGCCCTTCCCGAGCGCGTCAAGGAGCACACCGACGGGCTGGACGGTGTCGTGCACTCCATCGGGTTCGCCCCGCAGTCCGTCATGGGCGGCAACTTCCTGTCGGCCGAGTGGGGCGATGTCGCCACGGCGCTGCAGGTCTCCACCTACTCCTACAAGTCGCTCATCGAGGCGGCCCGTCCGCTCATGTCCGGCGGGGCCTACGTGGGGCTCACCTTCGACGCGACGTTCGCCTGGCCCGTATACGACTGGATGGGCGTTGCGAAGGCCGGGCTGGAGTCCGCCAACCGGTACCTGGCCCGCGATCTCGGGCCCCACGGCATCCGGTGTAACCTCGTCTCGGCCGGGCCCATCCGCACCACGGCCGCGAAGTCCATCCCGGGGTTCGCGACCATGGAGGACGCCTGGCCGCAGCGGGCCCCGCTCGGCTGGGACCAGACCACCGCGGAGCCGGCTGCGCGCGCCGTCGTGGCACTCCTCTCGGACTGGTTCCCCGCCACGACCGGTGAGATCGTCCACGTCGACGGTGGTGTGCACGCGATGGGTCAGTGACCGGGCGACGCCGGCCACGGCCACGGACAGACCTGTGGGACGGAGCGCATGAGAGCGGTATCGCAGGCCGACGGCGACACGCCGACGTGGCGGCTGGTGCTGCTGCGGCACGCCAAGGCGGAGTCGGCCAAGACCGTCCTGACCGACGACCGTCGGCCCCTGGCGCTGAACGGGCGTAAGCAGGCGAGCCGCGTCGGCACGGCGCTCACCGCGGCCGGGCTCGTGCCCCGGGTCGCGCTCGTGTCCTCCGCGCTCCGCACGCGCCAGACGTGGGAGCTGGCGTCCGTCCACCTCGACGGCTCCGCCGCGACCAAGGTCGAGGTGCGCGACGAGCTCTACGAGGCCACCGTGCGCGACGTCCTCGGCCTCCTGCGCGAGGTCGAAGAGTCCGCGCGCACGGTGCTCGTCATCGGGCACGAGCCGACCATGGCAGCGACGGCGGCCTACCTCGCCGCCGACGACTCCGAGCCCGCGGCGCTCGCGCAGGTTCGCGTCGGGGTCCCGACGGCCACCTACTCCGTGCTGGAGTCCGCCGTGCACCCGTGGTCGGAGTGGGGCCACGGCACCGCCCGCCTGGTGCACGTCGGCCGGCCGTCTTGATCGGTCATACCGCGCCGCGGCCCTCGAGGCTCGCGAGCACGTCGTCCACCGTCGTGACCTCCACGAGCGGCGCATAGAGGCGCATCGCGTCCAGCGCGCGGTCGTGGTCCCGGTCGCTGGCCCCGGCGCATGCGTCGGCCACCACCCGCACCCGCCGTCCCGCGTCCGCGGCGGCGAGCACGGTGGACAGCACGCAGCAGTCGGTCGAGACGCCCGCCACCACGAGCTCCGCGGCGCCACGCGTGGCCGCGGAGAGGCCGGGCCCCCACTTGCCGAACGTCGTGGCGGTGACGACGGGCGCCCCCGCGGGGTCGAGCCCGTCGGCGAACCCGTACAGCGGGTCGTCCGGGGGCACCAGCGCGAACGGCCACAGGTCGAAGTACTCCCGCCACGCGCCCTCCGGGTCGGCGGGTGCCACGTACCGCGTCCAGACGGCGCGTCCGGCGAACGCGGGCAGCAGGCGCCGCAGCCCGGCGGCGGCGGCGGCGAAGCCGGGTGCCGCCCACGGGCTGCCGGGCCGGGCGAAGATCACCTGCATGTCCACCACGACGAGCGCGGCCCCGCCCTCCCCGACGGTCACGCCGTCGCCTCCTGCCGCCGGACGGCGCGCGCCGAGAGCGCGAACGTGACGAGCAGGCCGAGGGCGAGGGCGACGAGCACGCCGAGATTGGCCCCCGCCCACTGCCCGTCCCGGCCGCCCAGCCCGAGCGGCCCCAGCAGGTAGCCCTGCCAACCGAGCCATCCGGCGTAGGTGTTGGTGACGAGGCCCCACCCGATGCCGGTGGCGGCCACGACGAGCAGCACCGCGGACCAGCGCACGCTCCCGTACCGCCCGCGCCGGTCGGCCAGCTCGGCGTCCGCGTAGTCGCGACGTCGGAGGGCGATGTCCGCGAGCAGCACCCCGCACCAGGCGGCGATCGGCACGCCGAGGGTGATGAGGAAGCCCTGGAAGGGGCCGAAGAACTCGTCGGCGACGAAGACCACGTAGGCGGCGCCGAGCACCATGAGGACGCCGTCGATCGCGGCGGCGACCCAGCGCGGGGCCGGCAGGCCGAGGGAGAGCAGCGCCAGCCCGGACGAGTAGATGTCGAGGGCGGCGCCGCCGATCAGCCCGGCCAGGGCGACGATCATGAACGGGATCAGGAACCACGAGGGCAGCAGGGTGGCGAGCGCGCCGATCGGGTCGGCGCCGATCGCGTCGGCGAGGGCGGGGTCGGAGCCGGCGAGCAGCAGCCCGGCGACCAGCAGCAGCACCGGGGGCAGCGACGCGCCGAACGCCGTCCAGCCGACGACGCCGGGCCCGGACGCCGAGCGGGGCAGGTAGCGCGAGTAGTCCGCGGCCATGTTCACCCAGCCCAGCCCGAACCCGGTCATCATGAAGACCAGGCCGCCGATCACCTGCGGCGCCTGCCCTGGCGGGATCGCGGCGACGGTCGCCCAGTCGACGTGGCCGGCGACGAGCACCACGTACACCACGGTCAGCACGGCCGTCAGCACCGTGATGACCTGCTGCAGCCGCATCACGAGCTGGAAGCCGAAGATCCCGGCGGCGACCACGACGAGGGACACGACCGCCAGCGTCACGACCTGCGTCACGGTGCCGCCGCCCCATCCGAGCTCGCCGAGCACGGTGGCGGTCGCGAGCGTCGCGAGCGACACCAGCACCGTCTCCCACCCGACGGTGAGGATCCACGAGAGCAGCGACGGCAGCCGGTTGCCGTCGACGCCGAACGCCGCGCGGCTCAGCACCATCGTGGGCGCCGACCCCCGCCGCCCGGCCAGCGAGATGAACCCGCAGCACAGGAACGACAGGACGATCCCGACGACGCCCACCACGACGGCCTGCCAGAACGACACGTCGAACGCGAGCAGGTAGGAGCCGTAGCCGAGGCCGAGCACGGAGACGTTCGCCGCGAACCAGGGCCAGAACAGGTCGCGCGGGCGCCCGTGCCGTTCGGACTCGTCGATCGTGTTGAGCGCGTTGGTCTCGACCGTGGTCGCCATGGCCCGATCCTCGCCCCGGGAGGGCGCCTCCCGCCAGGGGTTTCTCCGGATCCGCCCGGGCGGGGTCAGCCGTCCGCGGCGCGCCCGGCGGCGGCGTCCACCTCGTCGATCACCTGGAGCACGGCGTCGAGGCGCGGGCCGTCGACGCTGAAGGGCGCCTGGGCCCGGACGACCGGCTTGGCGGCGAAGGCGATGCCGATGCCGGCGACGTCGATCATGTCGAGGTCGTTCGCGCCGTCGCCGACCGCGACGGTGTCGACCATCTCGAGACCGCACTCGTGCGCCCACCGGCGCAGGGTCGCGGCCTTGTCGGCGCGGTCCACGACGGGGCCGACCGTGCGGCCGGTGAGGACGCCGTCGGCGATCTCGAGCCGGTTGGCGCGCCAGCGAGGGATGCCGAGCGACGTGGCGATCGGCTCCAGGATCTCCGCGAAGCCTCCGGACACGAGGCCGAACTCCCAGCCGCGGCGGGAGACCTCGGACACGAGGTCCGCGGCCCCAGGCATGAGCACGACGGCGTCCCGCACGGCGGCGAGCGCCTCGACGGGCACGCCCGCGAGCGTGGCGACGCGCTCGCGCAGCGAGCCGGCGAAGTCGAGCTCGCCACGCATGGCGCGCTCGGTGACGGCGGCGACCTGCGCGCGGGTGCCGGCGTGGTCGGCGAGCAGCTCGATCACCTCGGCGGTGATGAACGTCGAGTCGACGTCGGTCACGACGAGGCGTCGGGGCCGGGTGCCGCGCGCGGCGGCGTCGGACGGGGCGTCAGGGGAGCCGGCGGGGGAGGGAGCGGGATCAAGCAACGACTGTGCCCTTCGGGACGACGGTGATCCCCGACGCGGAGACGGTGAACCCGCGGGCCCGGTCCTCCTCGTGGTCGACGCCGACGCGGGCACGCGCGCTCACCACCACGTTCTTGTCGAGGATGGCGCGGTGGACCTGGGCGTGGCGCTCCACCTGGACGTCGTCCATCACGACGGCGTCGGTGACGGTGGCCCAGGAATGCAGGTGCGTGCCCGGGGACAGGATGGACCCCGCGACGGTGGCGCCGGAGATGAGGACACCAGGCGAGACGATCGAGTCGGCGGCGTGGCCGAGCCGGCCCGCCCCGGCGTGCACGAACTTGGCGGGCGGCAGCCCGGTGTACCCGGTGTGCAGCGGCCAGTCCTGGTTGTAGAGGTTGAACACGGGCTGCACCGCGATGAGGTCGGTGTTGGCCTCGAAGAAGGCGTCGATCGTCCCGACGTCGCGCCAGTAGTCCCGGTCGCGGTCCGTGGAGCCGGGGATCTCGTTGCGGATGAAGTCGTACACGCCTGCCGTGCCCTCGGCGACGAACGCCGGGATGATGTCGCCGCCCATGTCGTGCCGGGAGTCCGGGTCGGAGGAGTCCTTCGTGACGGCCTCGACGAGCGCGTCCGCGTCGAACACGTAGTTGCCCATGGACGCGAGCACCTCGGTGGGGGAGTCGGGCAGGCCGACCGGGCTCTCGGGCTTCTCGAGGAACTCGGTGATCCGCCTCGGGTCGTCGCGGTCGACCTCGAGGACGCCGAACTGGTCCGCCATGGCGATCGGCTGCCGGATCGCGGCCACCGTGGCGCGTGCCCCCGAGTCCACGTGCGACTCGACCATCTGGGAGAAGTCCATCCGGTACACGTGGTCGGCCCCGACGACGACGACGATGTCGGGACGCTCGTCGTCGATGATGTTGAGGCACTGATAGATCGCGTCGGCCGAGCCGAGGTACCAGTGCTTCCCCACCCGCTGCTGCGCCGGCACCGACGACACGTAGTTGCCCAGCAGCGCGGACATGCGCCACGTCTTGGAGATGTGGCGGTCCAGGGAGTGTGACTTGTACTGCGTCAGAACGACGACGTGCAGGTAGTGCGAGTTGATGATGTTCGACAGCGCGAAGTCGACGAGCCGGTAGATGCCGCCGAACGGGACGGCCGGTTTGGCCCGGTGCGCGGTGAGCGGCATGAGGCGCTTCCCCTCGCCGCCGGCGAGGACGATCGCGAGCACGCGGGGCTGGGTCGACGCCATGCCTCGACCCTAGGGCGTCCGTGCCGGGCGTGCCCCGCGACCCGCCCGATCCTCGCCCCCGGTCGGGCACCCCGCTAGGGTCGGCCGCGTGAGCACCCCGCAGAGCCCCCCGCAGGGGGCGCCCCTGACGGTCGACCTGCTGACCCGCGAGTACCCACCGCACGTCTACGGCGGCGCCGGGGTGCACGTCGCGGAGCTGTCCGCCGTGCTGCGCCGGCACGCCGACGTCCGGGTCCGCTGCTTCGGCGGGCCACGCACGGGCGACGCCGGCGAGGCCGACGTCACGGGTTACGACGTCCCCGCGGAGCTCGCGGGCGCCAACCCGGCGCTCGCCACGCTGGGGGTGGACCTGACGATGGCCCGCGACGTCGCGGGCGCGGACCTGCTGCACTCGCACACCTGGTACGCCAACCTGGCCGGGCACCTGGGCGGGCTGCTGCACGGCGTGCCGCACGTCGTGACCGCGCACTCGCTGGAGCCGTTGCGGCCCTGGAAGGCCGAGCAGCTCGGCGGCGGGTACGCCCTCTCGTCGTGGGCGGAGCGGACGGCGTACCTCGGCGCCGCGGGCGTGATCGCCGTGTCCGCGGGCATGCGCGCCGACATCCTGCGGGTCTACCCCGAGCTGGACCCGGCGCGGGTGCACGTGGTGCACAACGGCATCGACCTCGGCGGCTGGGCGCGGCCCGCCGCCGGCGACCCGGGGGCCGAGCGGGTGGTGCGCGACCTGGGCATCGACCCCGAGCGCCCCGCCGTGGTCTTCGTCGGGCGGATCACCCGCCAGAAGGGCCTGCCCTACCTGCTGCGCGCGGCGGCCCGCCTGCCGCGGGAGGTGCAGCTCGTGCTGTGCGCCGGCGCCCCCGACACCGAGGAGCTCCTGGCCGAGGTACGCGGTCTCGTCGCCGACCTGCGGCGCGCTCGCGGCGGGGAGGGCGATGCGGGCGTCGTGTGGATCGAGCAGATGCTGCCACGCCCGGACCTGGTCGCCGTGCTCGCGGCGAGCACGGTCTTCGTCTGCCCGTCCGTGTACGAGCCGCTCGGCATCGTCAACCTCGAGGCGATGGCCGTGGGGCTGCCCGTGGTCGGCACGGCCACCGGCGGCATCCCGGAGGTGGTCGACGACGGCGTGACCGGCGTCCTCGTCCCCATCGAGCAGGCGGACGACGGCACGGGCACGCCGCTCGACCCGGACCGGTTCGTGGCCGACCTCGGCGCGGCACTCCTGCGCGTGCTCGAGGACCCGGCGGCCGCCGAGATGGGGGCAGCAGGACGGCGACGTGCCGAGGCGCGGTTCACCTGGGACGCCGTGGGGCGGCGGACCCTGGACGTCTACCGGTCCGTGCTCACGGGCTGAGGGTGACTGAGGGTCACGCGGGGGTCGCGCCGTGCGTCGCGGCGCTGAGGGCGTGCCGCGCGGTGCGTTCCACCTCGCGCAACGCCGTCTGACGCTGGTCGGACTGCCACACGTTCACCGCGCCGCCGTCGTCGACGGTCGCGAGGTCGACGATCGTCAGGAGCCGGGTGGCGAGTTCCAGGACGCGCGCCCTGCGCCCGTCGAGCCGGGGCACGGGCCACCCCTCGGTGGTGCTGCCGCGGAGCCGCTCGATCGCGTCCGCCGCGTCGTCGCGCCACCGGGCCACGTCGAGGGCGTCGAGGGCGTCGGTCGCCGTGACGAGGCTCGTGCGCAGGTCGCGCTCGGCGTCGGCGAGGGAGCCGAGGGCGCCCGCCACGAGCGTGGACCACGCGGGCACCGGCCGCACCTGCCATGCGACGAGGTGCCCGGGCTCGAGCGCGCTGCCGAACGTGGTGACGGCGGGCACCGCGGCCCACGACCCGGCTGGGGTGGTGACCATCACGCATTCACCGGCGTCGGTCGCCTCGGTGCTCACCGCGGCGGGGACGCCGCCGAGGTCTCCGGGAGCCGGCAGCAGCGCGCACACCTCCCGGGGGCCTTCGAGCCAGGCGGTCACGAGGTCGCGCAGGTCGCCGCCGTCGCCGCCCGTCGAGCCCGACCCGGGCAGCCCGACCACGGCGTGCGGCTCGTCGTCGCCCTGGACGCTGCGCACCACGACCCCTGGCGCCGCGCCCGCCGTCTGCAGCCAGAGCGCGAGCACGACGCTGCGCGGCAGGACGTTCGGGTCGGTCTCCACGGGCTCACAGTAGACGTCCGGGCGGGAGGGTTGCAGGGCGGACCGGGAGGTCCGGGACGCCCGCCCGGCTCGGGTAGGGTCGGGCCTCATGAGCGCCGTTCTCGACCTGCAGGGCGTCACCGTACGACGTGGCACCACCACCATCCTCGACGGCGTGGACTGGCAGGTGAACGAGGGTGAGCGCTGGGTGATCCTCGGCCCCAACGGGGCGGGCAAGACGACGATGCTGCAGATCCTCGCGGCGCGCTCGCACCCGACCGCCGGGACGGCCGAGCTGCTCGGGGAGCGCCTGGGGCACGTGGACGTCTTCGAGCTGCGGCCGCGCATCGGGTTCTCCTCGGCCGCTCTCGCGGACCGCATCCCCGGGCACGAGACGGTGCGCGACGTCGTCCTCACGGCCGCCTACGGCGTGACCGGTCGCTGGCGGGAGACGTACGAGGAGTTCGACGAGCAGCGCGCCAAGGACCTGCTCGCGGCGTTCGACGTCGCCGACCTGGTGGACCGGCACTACGGGACGCTGTCCGAGGGCGAGCGCAAGCGGGTGCAGATCGCCCGCGCACTGATGACGGACCCCGAGATCCTGCTCCTGGACGAGCCCGCGGCCGGCCTCGACCTCGCCGGGCGTGAGGAGCTCGTCGGCGCGCTCTCCGAGCTCGCGGACGACGCGGCCTCGCCCGTGCTCGTGCTCGTGACGCACCACGTCGAGGAGATCCCGCCCGGCTTCACCCACCTGCTGCTCATGCGGCACGGTGGCATCCAGGCGGCGGGGCCGATCCGCGAGGTGCTCACGGCGGACAACCTCTCGCAGGCCTTTGGGATGCCGCTGATGGTGGCCCACGGCGGGGGCCGTTGGCTCGCGCGTGCGGCGCGCCCCGCCGGTCGCTGAACCGGCTTCCCGCGCCGGCGTAGACTTGGTAAAGTCTGTGCAAAACGCAGTGGCGGGGGCTATGGAGTCCCGGCGACGAACGGTCCCGCGAGGGACCACGAGGCGGAGGTATCCATGGACTCCTGGCTGTGGTGGGTCGGAGGCGCGCTGCTGCTCGCGGCGATCGAGATGCTCTCGCTCAGCCTTGTGCTGATCATGCTTGCGGGCGGCGCGCTGGGTGGCGCGGTCACCGCGGCCGCCGGCGGTGAGCTCTGGCTGCAGATCCTGGTGGCGTGCGTCGTCTCGGCGCTGCTGCTGTTCACGCTCCGCCCGTGGCTGCTGCGCCACCTGCGGCAGCGCCAGCCGCTGATCGAGACGAACGCGGCGGCGCACGTCGGCCGCCCGGCCGTGGTGCTGGCGGAGGTCACGGAGACCGGAGGCCGCGTCAAGCTCGCCGGCGAGGTCTGGAGCGCGCGCCTCGAGGACGACGGCATCCCGAACTCGACCGGGCGCGTCCCCGTCGGCGCCGAGGTGCGCGTCGTGCGGATCGAGGGGGCGACCGCGGTGGTCGCGCCCGTGGCGACCTCGCACGAACAGCCCGAACACTCCGCCTGAGGCTCCGACGCCGCGGCGCTCGTCGCCGCCGGGGTCGGGCGCTGTGGTGCACGACCCGCCGGACCACCGGCGGCCTCGCTCGATGTCGACAATGTCGACGGAAGGGACCGACGTGTCCGATACAGAACCCGGCACCATCGTGCTCTACGTGGTGCTCATCATCCTCGCGATCGTGCTGATCGTGGCGCTGGCCAAGGCCGTGCGGATCGTGCCGCAGGCGACGGCGCTGATCATCGAGCGCCTGGGCCGTTACAGCAAGACCTTCGAACCGGGGCTGCACCTGCTGGTGCCGTTCGTGGACCGGATCCGTGCGGGCGTCGACCTGCGCGAGCAGGTCGTCTCGTTCCCGCCCCAGCCCGTGATCACGAGCGACAACCTCGTGGTGAGCATCGACACGGTCATCTACTTCCAGGTGACCGAGCCGAAGTCGGCCGTCTACGAGATCGCCAACTACATCACCGGTATCGAGCAGCTCACCGTCACCACGCTGCGAAACGTCGTCGGGTCGATG
Source organism: Isoptericola sp. Y581 (assembly GCF_059445475.1). NCBI lineage: Bacteria > Bacillati > Actinomycetota > Actinomycetes > Micrococcales > Promicromonosporaceae > Isoptericola > Isoptericola sp. Y581. The sequence continues at coordinate 61,863 of NZ_JCAIUK010000012.1, forward strand.
GACCTCGAGCAGACGCTGACCAGCCGTGACCAGATCAACGGTCAGCTGCGCGGCGTGCTGGACGAGGCGACGGGGCGCTGGGGCGTGCGCGTCAACCGCGTCGAGCTGAAGTCCATCGAGCCGCCGGCGAGCGTGCAGGGCGCGATGGAGCAGCAGATGCGCGCCGAGCGCGACCGTCGCGCCACGATCCTCACGGCGGAGGGCGTCAAGCAGTCGCAGATCCTCACGGCGGAGGGCGAGAAGCAGTCCCAGATCCTGCGGGCGGAGGGCAACGCCCAGGCCGCGATCCTCACGGCCGAGGGCGAGGCGCGCGCGATCCTGCAGGTGTTCGACGCCATCCACCAGGGCGACGCCGACCCCAAGCTGCTCGCGTACCAGTACCTGCAGATGCTGCCCCAGATCGCGAACGGGACCGCCTCCAAGCTGTGGGTCGTGCCCACCGAGTTCACGGCGGCCCTCGGGTCGATCGCCCAGGGCTTCGGCGGCGTGCCCGGCACGCCGGGGATCCCGGCCCCGCCCGCGGACGACGATGCCTCGGGCGCGCAGCGGCCGCGCTCGTCCTCGCTCGGGGAGAGCGCGCTCACCGACCCGGGCGAGGCGCTCGCTGAGGCGCGGCGCCAGGCCGAGGCCGCCACGGCCGACGCGACGAGCGCGGGTACCCGGTCGGGTGCGCCGTTCGACCCGTCTGCGGAGCGTGGCCAGCGCCCCGCCGGCGGTCCGCCGACGCCGCCGACCCCGGGCGCGCAGCCGCGCACGCTGGGCGGGGAGCCGGAGGAGCCGCAGGAGTAGCTCGCCCGTCGCTCGCGCGACGATCGGGCCGAGAGGGCCGTCACCCCCGGGGTGGCGGCCCTCTTGCGTGTCCGAACGCTCCCGCGGCCAGGCGCCTGTTCGTGGGCCGGCCGGAGTAATCCTTTGCGGAGTGAGCGCTCACTCAGTTATGTTGGCCCGCATGATGCCGATTCCGCCTGCTCCGGATCCCGGTGCTGCCGGTCGCGCCGCACCGATGTCGCCCGACGACCGACGTACCGCGATCGCCGAGGCCGTGACGCCGCTGGTCGGCGAGCGTGGCGTCGACGTCACCTCGCGGGAGCTCGCCGAGGCCGCGGGCGTCGCCGAGGGGACCCTCTTCCGGGCGTTCGGCGACAAGTACACCCTGATCGGTGCGGTGGCGGTCGAAGGGCTGCACCGGGCGTCCGGGCCGGACGCCACGCGGTCGGAGCTCGCCGGGATCGATCTCGACCTGCCGCTCGAGGAGCGGCTCGCCCAGGTCATCGAGCTGGGCCGGAACCGCATGACCGACGTCGTGCGCTGGATGGGCGTGCTGCGTGGGCTGCACCACCGCACCGGCGCCCGCGACGAGGCCCAGCCCGAGCACGTGCTCAAGTTTCGCGCCGAGCTCGGCGAGCAGCGCGAACGGCAGCGGCACGCCACGGTGGAAGGGCTCACCGCCGTGCTCGCGCCCGACGCCCACCGGCTCCGGGTGCCCGTCGACGTCGCGGTCGCGCTGCTGGAGGCGAGCATCGCCGGCACCCACGGCCGTGTCGACCACCTCGTGCCCGCGCCATCGCCGCAGGTCGTCGCCGACGCCCTCGTGCACGGCATCGCGCACGACGAACGGCACGAAAAAGGCAGTGACCGCGCCACCGCGGTGCCCGAGAATTCCCCCGGGGTGACCCCCCAGACCCCCCACACCGAGGAAAGCTGATGCTCATCTCCCTGGCGCGGTCCTACCTGCGCCCGTACTCCGGCGCCGTCGGCCTGCTGCTGGTGCTCCAGCTGCTGGCCACGCTCGCCTCCCTCTACCTGCCCTCGCTCAACGCGGACATCATCGACGACGGCGTGACGCAGGGTGACACCGCGTACATCATGCGCGTGGGGGGCTGGATGCTCGTCGTGAGCCTCGTCCAGGTCGTCTGCGCCGTCGGTGCGGTGCTCCTGGGCGCGCGGACCGCGACCGCCCTGGGCCGCGACGTGCGTCGGGACCTGTTCGACTCCGTGCAGGACTTCTCGGCGCGCGAGCTCGGGCAGTTCGGCGCCCCGTCCCTCATCACCCGCACGACGAACGACGTGCAGCAGGTGATGATGGTGGTGCTGATGACCTTCACCATCATGGTGATGGCGCCGATCATGATGGTCGGCGGCGTCATCATGGCACTGCAGGAGGACGTGGAGCTCTCCGCGCTCCTGCTCGTGGTGGTGCCGGTGCTCGGCATCGCGGTCGGCCTGCTGATGTGGCGGATGGTGCCGTACTTCAAGGCGATGCAGAAGCGCATCGACGCGATCAACGGGGTGCTGCGCGAGCAGATCACCGGCCTGCGCGTGGTGCGTGCCTTCGTCCGCGAGCGTCGCGAGTCGCAGCGGTTCGGCGAGACTAACGAGGCCCTGTACGACACGTCGCTGAATGCCGGCAAGCTCATGGCGCTGGCGTTCCCGATGGTCATGCTGATCATGAACGCGTCGAGCGTCGCGGTGCTGTGGTTCGGCGCGCAGCGCATCGACAACGGGCAGATGCAGGTCGGGGCGCTCATGGCGTTCCTCAGCTACATCATGTACATCCTCATGGCCGTCATGATGTCGACGATGATGGTGATGATGGTGCCGCGCGCCGCGGTCGCCGCGGGCCGGATCACCGAGGTGCTCGACACCGAGACGTCGGTCACCGAGCCCCCCGCACCCCTGAGCCTGGCCTCGCTCTCGGGCGGCGACGGGCCGCGTGGAGAGGTGCGGTTCGAGGGGGTCGGCTTCCGCTACCCGGGGGCTGACGAGCCCGTGCTGCACGACCTGACGTTCACGGCCTCGCCCGGCAAGATCACGGCGCTCATCGGCTCCACAGGGTCGGGCAAGACGACGGTGCTCAACCTCGTGCCCCGCCTCTTCGACGTGACCGAGGGGCGCGTGCTGCTCGACGGCGTCGACGTCCGCGACCTGTCGACCGCCGACCTCAGCTCGCTGCAGGGCCTGGTGCCGCAGAAGGCGTTCCTGTTCAGCGGCACGGTGGCCGACAACCTGCGCTACGGCAAGCCCGACGCGACCGAGGACGAGATGTGGGCGGCGCTGGAGATCGCGCAGGCCCGCGACTTCGTCGAGGAGCTCCCGGACGGGCTCGAGTCGGCCGTCGCCCAGGGCGGGACCACGTTCTCCGGCGGCCAGCGGCAGCGGCTCGCGATCGCGCGAGCGGTGGTGCGTCAGCCGCGGGTATACCTGTTCGACGACTCGTTCTCCGCGCTCGACTACAGCACCGACGCGCGGCTGCGCGCCGCGCTGCGGCCGCGCACGCAGGACGCGACCGTCCTCGTCGTCGCCCAGCGGGTGGCGACCATCCGCGACGCGGACCAGATCCTCGTGCTCGACCACGGGCGCATCGTCGGCCGCGGCACGCACGCCGAGCTGCTCGACGACAACGAGACCTACCAGGAGATCGTCACCTCCCAGATGTCCCTCGAGGAGGCGGCATGAGCACCGAGTCTCGAGGAGACGGCATGAGCACCGAGTCTCGAGGAGACGGCGTGAGCACCGACCGCAAGGTCCCGGCAGCGGGCGCACGTGCCGGCGGTGGCGGTCCCCGCCCCGGCGGCCCGATGGGCATGGGCGGCGCTCCCGGCGCCAAGCCGATGGACTTCAAGGGGTCGCTCGTCCGGTTCGCGCAGGTGATGCGCCCCGAGCGCGCCCGCGTCGTCCTGCTGACCCTGTGCGGCGTCGTCTCGGTGGCCCTCACCGTGGCCGGGCCGAAGATCCTGGGTGAGGCGACCAACGTCATCTTCGAGGGAGTGGTGGGCAAGGCGCTCGGCGCGTCCCTGCCGGCCGGCACCACCGCCGAGCAGGCGATCGAGGGGCTGCGCGCCTCGGGCGACACGACCCAGGCGGGGCTCCTGGAGGGGATGAGTAACCTGGTGGTCGGGCAGGGCGTGGACTTCGCCCGCCTCGCGCAGATCCTGATGTGGGTGCTGGTCATCTACGTGGGCGCGTTCCTGTTCGGCTGGCTGCAGGCTCGGATCATGACCATCGCGGTGCAGAACACGATGCGCCGCCTGCGCGACGACGTCGAGGCCAAGCTGCACCGCATCCCGCTGGGCTACGTGGACAAGCAGGCCAAGGGCGAGATCCTTTCGCGGGTCACGAACGACATCGACAACGTGGCGCAGACCACCACGCAGACCCTGGCCCAGCTCGTGACGTCCGCGCTCACCGTGATCGGCGTCCTCGGGATGATGTTCTGGATCTCGTGGGTGCTGGCACTGGTCGCCCTCGTCACGGTGCCGCTGTCGGTGATCCTGACGATGCAGATCGCCAAGCGCTCGCAGCCGCAGTTCGTGGCCCAGTGGGCGGCGACGGGCCGGCTCAACGCGCACGTCGAGGAGATGTTCACCGGCCACTCGCTGGTCAAGGTGTACGGGCGTCAGCAGGCGGCCGCCGAGACGTTCGCCGGCGAGAACGACGCGCTCTACGACGCCTCCCGGAAGGCGCAGTTCATCTCGGGCACGATGCAGCCGACGATGGGCTTCCTGGCGAACCTCAACTACGTGGTGGTCGCCGTCATCGGCGGCCTGCGGGTGGCGTCCGGCCAGCTCTCCCTGGGCGACGTGCAGGCCTTCATCCAGTACTCGCGGCAGTTCACGCAGCCGCTGACGCAGATCGCGTCGATGATGAACCTGCTGCAGTCCGGCGTCGCGTCGGCGGAGCGCGTGTTCGAGCTGCTCGACGCGCCGGAGCAGAGCAAGGACCCGGACGACCCGCAGCGGCTGGCGCACGTGCAGGGGCGCGTCGCGTTCGAGGACGTGTCGTTCTCCTACGACCCCCAGACGCCTCTCATCGAGCACCTGGACCTCGTGGCGGAGCCCGGGCAGACGATTGCGATCGTCGGCCCCACGGGCGCCGGCAAGACGACGCTGGTCAACCTGCTCATGCGGTTCTACGAGGTGAACGGGGGGCGGATCACGCTGGACGGCGTGGACACCCGCGCGATGACCCGCGACGACCTCCGCTCGCGGATCGGCATGGTGCTGCAGGACACCTGGCTGTTCAAGGGCACCATCGCCGAGAACCTGCGGTACGGGGTGCGCGATGGGGTGACGGTGAGCGAGGAGGAGTTCCTCGCGGCCACCCAGGCCACGCACGTCGACCCGTTCGTGCGCACGCTGCCCGACGGGTACGAGACGGTGCTGGACGACGAGGCGACCGCGTTGTCGGCGGGGGAGAAGCAGCTGCTGACCATCGCCCGCGCGTTCCTCGCCGACCCCGAGATCCTCGTGCTCGACGAGGCGACGAGCTCGGTGGACACGCGCACGGAGGTGCTCGTGCAGCAGGCGATGAACGCGCTGCGGGCGAACCGCACGTCGTTCGTCATCGCCCACCGGCTGTCGACGATCCGCGACGCGGACTCCATCGTGGTGATGGAGCACGGGCAGATCGTGGAACAGGGCGACCACGAGACGCTGCTCGCCGCGGGCGGGGCGTACGCGCGGCTGTACGAGTCGCAGTTCACCGCCCCCGCGGTGGACGAGGAGGAAGTGGTCGCGGGACCCGCCGGGGTCTGAACCCGTGTCCGGTGCGCGAACCCGGGGCGTCGTCCCTCGGCCGCACGTGCTGCTCTGGAGATTCAGGTCAGGGCAGCACGAGCAGCCGGGCGGGCGGCGCCCCGTCTCGCTGCCAGTCGAACCGGGCCTCGCCCACCACGCGCCACCCGCGGTGCAGGTAGACGGCGTGCGCCACGCCGTCGCGGTCGTCGACGTCGAGCACGGGAGTGCGGCCCTGCGCGCGCAGGTGCGCCACGGCGACGTCGAGCAGCGCGCTTCCGACGCCGCGGCCCTGCGCGGTGAGGCCCACGAAGAGCACCGACACGCAGCCGAGCTCGGCGACCGGCCGCCCGACCCCTGCCGACCAGATCGCCCCGAAGCGGTCGTCGGGCACCGTGGTGACGCTGACGTGCCCGACCACCTGCCCCCCGACCTCGGCGACCCACGCGCGCTCCTCGTCCGGGCGCACGAGAAACTCCTCGACGGGGAACGGCAGCAGCCACCGGTGCGGGTAGCGCGACGCGGGCTGCTGGGCGGCGAGCACCTCGGCGAGCACGGGTAGGTCGGCCTGGTCGCGGTCGCGGACGACGACAGCGGGGGCGGGCACGGTGCGGATCTCGGCGTGGGACACGGTGCGATCCTGGCACGGGACCCCGACGCCCCGCCCACCAGGACCGTCACTGCACCAGGGCCGGGGTCAGCCCGACACGCTGAGGGTCGCACCCACCGCGGCGGGGTCGGCGAGCGCCTCGGCGTGCACGCGCGCGAGCCGGGCGCGCGAGACCTTGAGCCCCGCCCGGGTGTCGTCGGTCGTGACGTGGGCGGGCGCGGCCGGGCCGTCGGTCGCCTCGTCGTCGGTGAGCGAGACGGGGCGCACGATCGTCCAGTCGAGCCCGCTTGCCCGGACGGCCTCCTCCTGGCGTGCCGAGTCCTTGAACTGGCGCCCGATGACGAAGCGGAACACCAGCTTCCACGTGAGATCGAGGTGCCGCCAGGATTCCCCCAGGCCGTACGTCGTCTGGGCGACGACTCTCCGGACCCCCGTCTCGCGCATCGCCGCGAGCACGGTGGCCGTGCCGCGGGAGCGCACGTCCAGCGCGGTGCTCGCCCGGCGCAGCCACTGGACGGCGAGCGGGTTGTCGGAGATGCCGAGCGTGACCACCACGGCGTCCTGACCCGCGACCGCCTTGGCGACGGCCTCGGGATCCAGCACGTCCCCGTCGACCGGACGCACGGCGCCGGCCCCAGGGATCGTCCCTGCGAACACGGCGCTCGCCGTCCGTCCGAACGCCGTGACCGTGTGCCCGTCGGCCGCGAGCTGCCGCGTCACGGCGAGGCCGGTGCCGCGCGTCGCTCCTACCACCAGGACATGCATGAGGTGCCTCCTACGTCGCAGGCAGGGCCGCGAATCGGCCCCGCGTCTGGATCCAGACTCTCGGCCCTCAGTCGGACGAACAATAAGCGGATGTCCGCATTCATTGACTGATCGTCCGGCCGGGCGCAGGATGGCGTCATGAGCGACGAGGTCATGGCGACGACGCTGCCGGTGCCTGGCGCCGGGCTCCCGCAGGAGGACCCCTGGGCCGACGTGCTGGGCGACCTGGAGATGACTGCCGTCTTCTGCTCCACGGGCAGGTTCACCGAGCCGTGGGGCATCGCCCTGCCCGCGCTGCCGAGCGTCATGATGTTCCACCTGCTGCTCGACGGCCGGGCAGTGGTCGACGTGGACGGCGAGCGGCAGGACCTCGGCCCCGGCGACCTGGTGCTGGTGCCGCACGGCACCGGGCACCACATCACCGGGGCGGCCGAGGACCGGGCCACCGGGCTGTGGGAGATCGACCGCACGGTCGTCGCCGAGCGGTACGAGCAGCTGCGGATCGACGGTGGCGGTCGGCCGGCGACCCTGGTCTGCGGGGCCGTCGGGTTCACGGACCCCGGCGTGGGGCGGCTGCTGGCCAGCCTCCCCCCGGTGCTGCGGGCGCCGTCGGGGGCGGACGTCGCCGGGGAGGGCCCCGAGGGCGGGTGGCTGCGCGCCGTCGTCGAGGCGATCAGCCACGAGGCGCGGCACCCCCGGCCGGGCACCGACGTCGTGACCGCGCGCCTCGCGGACGTCCTCCTCGTGCACGTGGTGCGCGGCTGGCTGGAGGCCGAGGAGCCGGCGTCGGGCTGGATCGCGGCGTTGCGCGACCCGGCGCTCGGCCCGGTGCTGCGCGCCGTGCACGCTGCGCCAGGGGACGCGTGGACGCTGGCGTCGCTCGCCGCCGTGGCGCACCTGTCCCGGTCGGCGTTCGCCGAGCGCTTCGCCGCCGTGGTGGGCGAGCCCCCGATGACCTACGTGGCGGGATGGCGGATGGACGCCGCCGCGCGGCTCCTGCGCGAGCCCGGGACGAGCGTGGCGGGCGTGGCCCGGCGGGTCGGCTACGACTCCGGGCCGGGCTTCCACCGCGCGTTCGTCCGCCGGTACGGGACGACGCCGGGCGCCTGGCGCACGGCGGGCGCGCCACGCACCCTCGAGGACGTCCTCCCGCGCTGACGCGACGGTGCCGAGCCGATGAGGTGCCGGTGCGGGTGGTGGCTCGGGGGAGAATGCCCCGGTGAGCACCCCCGAGCCCGTGCACGTCACCGACCCCGCCGACCCGCGCCTGCACGACTACACCGACCTCAAGGACGTCAAGCTGCGCGCGGCGCGCGAGCCCGCCGAGGGGCTGTACATGGCGGAGTCGTCGTCGGTGATCCGCCGCGCCCTGGAGGCAGGGCACCGGCCGCGGTCGTTCCTCATGGGGTCCAAGTGGCTGGCGTCGATGGCGGACGTGGTCGCCGAGCATCCCGAGGCGCCGGTGTACGTCGCGGACGAGGACGTGCTGCGCCGGATCACCGGGTTCCACCTGCACCGCGGGGCGCTCGCGGCGATGCACCGGCCGGTGCTGCCGAGCGTCCACGACCTCCTCGCCGGAGCGCGGGGCGGCGCCGGGGCGCGACGGGTGGCCGTGCTCGAGGACCTGGTGGACCACACGAACGTGGGTGCGGTGTTCCGCAGCGCCGCCGCCCTCGGCGTGGACGCCGTGCTGGTCTCCCCGCGCTGCGCCGACCCGCTGTACCGCCGGTCGGTGCGGGTCTCCATGGGCACGGTGTTCCAGGTGCCGTGGACGCGCCTCGAGTCGTGGCCCGGCGGGCTGCACGCCCTGCAGGACGACGGGTTCACCGTCGCGGCGCTCGCCCTCGCCGACGACGCCGTCTCCCTCGACGACCTGGCCGCCGACCCGCCCGAGCGCCTCGCGATGGTGCTCGGCACGGAGGGCGACGGGCTGTCCCGCGGGGTGGTCGAGGCGGCCGACACGGTGGTGACGATCCCGATGGCCGGGGGAGTCGACTCGCTCAACGTGGCCGCCGCCTCCGCCGTCGCGTTCTGGGCGACGCGCGCCTGACCGGTGACCCGCGTCACAAGGAATGACGATACAGGGGGATGACGAAACCCCTAGGTGAAGGTTAGCCTCACCTATGTGAGTCAGACCTTGGTTCCGTCGGCCGAGCCGGTGCCCGTGGCTGTGTCCGCGGTCGCGTCCCGCCCCGCCGCCGCGCTGGCCGGCCGCGGCCTGCGCCTCTCCTACGACAAGCGCACCGTCGTCGACGGCGCGCGGATCGAGCTGCGGGCCGGTGCCGTCACCGCGCTGCTCGGCCCCAACGGCTCGGGGAAGTCGACGCTGCTGCGCTCGCTCGCCCGCCTGCATCGCCCCGACGCCGGCACGGTCGTGCTCGACGACGCCGGTGACGGCGGGAGCGCCGCCACCGACGCGCTCGCGCTGCACCCCAAGGACTTCGCCCGGCGCGTCACCCTGCTCTCGCAGGGCCACCCCACGCCCAGCGGCGTCACGGTGCGCGACGTGGTCGCCTACGGGCGCCACCCGTACCGCGGCCGCTTCCGCTCCGCCGACGCCGACGGCCCGCGCGCGATCGCCCACGCCATGGACGTCACGGGCGTTGCCGAGATGGCCGAGCGCGGCGTCGACGAGCTGTCCGGCGGCGAGCTGCAGCGCGTGTGGCTCGCGACGTGCCTCGCCCAGGACACCGGCGTGCTGCTGCTCGACGAGCCCACCACCTACCTCGACCTGCGGTACCAGGTGGAGCTGCTCGACCTGGTGCGCGACCTCGCCACCGAGCACGGGGCCGCGGTCGGCGTCGTCCTGCACGACCTGAACCAGGCCGCCGCCGTCGCGGACGACGTCGTCGTGCTGCACCGGGGCGAGGTGCGCGCGGCCGGCCGCGCCGACGAGGTGCTCACCAGCGAGCTGCTCACGGACGTCTACGGCATCCACGTCGACGTCACCACGCACCCGGTCACGGGGCGGACGCGCTGCGAGGCCGTCGGCCGGCACGTCGCGCGCGTGTGACGAGACCTGCACCACCGACCCACCACCGACCCACCACCGACCTACCCGCGCCGGCACCACCGCCCGGCACCCTCGTGCCCGCGCCCGCGGCGCACCGGCCCCGAAGGACACCCATGCGTATGACCACCCGACCGCTGCTCGCCGGCGCTGCCGCTGCCGTGGCGGCGCTCGCCCTCACCGCGTGCGGCACCACCGAGGACCCCACGTCGGAGGCGGCCCCCGAGACGTCGGCCGCGACCGGCCCGGTCACCTACACCGACGAGCGGGGCGAGCACACCCTTGACGCGCCCGCGGCCGACATCGTCTCCCTCGAGTGGGGGCTCACGGAGAACCTCGTCGCCCTCGGGGTGGAGCCGGCCGGGCAGGCCGACGTCGCGGGGTACAACACGTGGGACACGGTGGCGCCGATCGACGAGGGCACGCCCGACGTCGGCACACGAGCAGAGCCGAGCCTCGACGCGATCTCGGCGTTGGAGCCCGACCTGGTCGTCACGACCACCGACCTGCCGGAGAACGTCATCGCGCAGATCGAGGAGGTCGCGCCCGTGCTGACGCTGCGCGGCTCCGACGGCGAGGACCCGCTCGGGTACATGCGCGAGACGGTGACCACCCTCGGCGAGGTGACGGGCACCCAGGACGCCGCGGCCGCGGCGCTCGACGACTTCGACGCCAAGGTCGCGGAGGCGACCACCGCCCTCGACGAGGCGGGTCTCGCGGGCGCCGAGTTCGCGATGGCGGACGGCTGGATCGCCAACGGCACCGTGACGGTGCGGATGTACACGCCGGGGTCGTTCTTCGGCGCGCTCGGCGAGGAGGTCGGCCTCAAGAATGCCTGGACCGACGGCGGTGACCCCGACTACGGCCTCGCGCAGACCGACGTCGAGGGGCTGACCGCGCTGGGCGACGTGCAGTTCGTCTACGCCGCGAACGACTCCGAGGCGGACCCGTTCGCCGATGGCCTGAAGGACAACAAGGTCTGGGCGCAGCTGCCGTTCGTCACCGCCGGCCACGTGCACCGCAGCCCCGACGGCATCTGGATGTTCGGCGGGCCGCTGTCCGGCGCGGCGTACATCGACGCGCTCGTCGACGCGCTCGCCTGACCCCCCGTCCGGCGGCTGAGCAGCAGGTGAGCGACGGGTGGGCAGCACCGTGAGCACGACGGCGGAGGACCTCGCGGGGCAGGCCGGTGCCACGCCCGGCACGAGGGCGGGGCGGGCGGCCCCCGCGCGCATCGTCGCGGCCTTCGGCCTCGCCCTGCTCGCGGTGCTGCTGCTGTCCGCCGTCCACCTCGCCCAGGGGACCGCGGACGTCGGCGCCCTCGACGTGCTGCGCGCCGTCGTCGGGGCGGACACCGACCAGACCGTGGCGGTCCTCGTCTCGTCCCGGCTGCCGCGGCTGCTCGCCGGCCTCCTGGTCGGGGTGGGGCTCGGCGTCGCTGGCGCCGTGCTGCAGTCGGTGGCGCGCAACCCGCTGGCCTCGCCGGACACGCTCGCCGTCAACGCCGGGGCGTACGTCACCGTCGTCGCGGCGGCGGCTCTCGGCCTGACCGTGCCCTTCTACCTGCAGGGCGGGCTGGCCTTCCTCGGCGGGCTGGCCGCCGCCGCGCTGGTGCTCGCCCTCGCCCGCGGCGGCGCCGACGGGCCCACCCGGCTGGTGCTCGCCGGGTCGGCGATCATGCTCGCACTGCACTCGCTGACCATGGTGCTGCTGGTGCTCTTCGAGCAGGAGACCACCGGCCTGTTCGCGTGGGGCAGCGGCAGCATCGTGCAGTCGGGGTCGCGGACGGTGGCGCTCGCGGCGCCCGTCGTGCTGGTCGGCGTCGCCGGCGCGCTGCTGCTCGCACGGCGGCTGGACCTGCTCGGCCTCGGCGACGACGCCGCACGGGTCCTCGGGATCGACGTGCGGCGCACGCGCGTGGTGTCGGTGCTGGTGGCCGTGCTGCTGGCCGCGATCGCGGTGACGGTCGCCGGCCCGATCGGCTTCGTCGGCCTCGCCGCGCCGGTGATCGCGCGGCTGGTCGGGCGCCGCGTGCCCGGCCTCGGGCGGCACACCCTGCTGCTGCCCTTCTCCGCGCTGGTCGGCGTCGTCGTGGTGCTCGGCTCCGACGTGCTGCTGCGGGCGGTCCTGCCCGGCCAGGCGTCGGTCGTCATCCCCACGGGTGTGGTCACGACCGTGCTCGGTGCGGGCATCCTCGTGTGGATGGCCCGCCGGCTGCGGGACGCCGGGGCCGGCGCGCGCGGCGCCCGGGGCGCGCTCGGCCGCCCCCGCTCGCGCGCGCGGGTCGTCACGGTGCTCGTGGTGCTCGGCGTCGCGCTCGTCGCGGCCGTGGTCGCCGGCCTGCTGCTCGGGGACCGGCTCGTGCTGCTGGGCGACGTCGCGAACTGGGTGCAGGGCGCGGCCGGGCGGCAGGTGGCGTTCGTGCTCGACCAGCGCGTGCCGCGCGTGCTCGCGGCCCTGCTCGCCGGCGCGGCCCTCGCCCTCGCGGGGACGATCGTGCAGGCCGTGTGCCGCAACCCGCTCGCCGAGCCCAGCCTGCTGGGCGTCACGTCGGGGGCCGGGCTGGGCGCGGTCACCATGATCCTGCTGGTCCCCGGGGTGGGGATCTGGCCCATGTCCGCGGCCGCCGGCCTGTGCGCGCTCGTCGTCTTCGCCCTGGTGTACCTGCTGTCCGCGCGCGGCGGCCTCGGCTCGGAACGGCTGGTGCTGGTCGGCATCGGCGCACAGGCCGGCACCACCGCGCTCATCACCCTCGTCGTGCTCGTCATCGCGCCCTGGGACGTCAACCTCGCGCTCACGTGGCTTTCCGGCTCGACGTACGGGCGCACCCTCGAGCAGCTGCTGCCCGTCGCCCTGGCACTGCTGGTGCTGGTGCCGCTCGCCGTGACGTACCGGCGGGAGCTCGACGTGCTGTCGCTCGACGAGGACACGCCCCGGGTGCTGGGCCTCGCGGTGGACCGCTCGAGGCTGGTGCTCCTCGGCGCGGCGGCCCTCACCACCGCCGCCGCGGTCTGTGCCGTCGGCGTCATCGGGTTCGTGGGCCTCGTCGCGCCGCACGCGGCGCGGGCGTTGGTCGGCGCCCGGCACGCCCGCGTGCTGCCGGTGGCGATCCTGCTCGGCGCCCTCCTGGTGTCGGCGGCCGACACCCTGGGCCGGGTCGTCATCGCACCCGGACAGATCCCCGCCGGCCTCGGCACCGCCCTGCTGGGCGCGCCCTACTTTGTCTACCTTCTGTGGCGCACGCGGGGGCGCGGCGCCTGACCGGCCGCGTCAGGTCTCGTCGGTCGAGCTTGTCGAGACCGGGTGCCGACACCCACGAACAGCGGTGTCGAGCGCGACCGCGGCGAGAGACGATGGCAGGGTGAGCGACGGCACGACCGCCCCGGTGGTCCTCGGCTACGACGCGTCGGAGCCCGCCGAAGTCGCCCTCGTCTGGGCGGCGCGGGAGGCACGGGCGCGCGGGGCGATGCTGCGCGTCGTCTACGTGCGGGACGCGCACGACACGGGTGTTGCCGCCCGCCCGCACGGGGGCGACCTGGGGGAGCGCGGCGACGAAGGGCCCTGGCCCGTCGTGGAGGAAGCGGCCGCGCGCGCCCGCGACGTGGCGCCGGGCGTGACGACCGAGACGTTCGTCGAGTACGCCTCGCCCGCCTCCGCCCTGGTGGGCATCTCCGGCGACGCCGGCGCCCTGGTGCTGGGCGCCACACACCACGGCGGCCTCTACGAGGCGGTCCGGGGAACCGTGGTGCTGCAGGCCACCGCGCACGCGCACCGCCCCGTGATCGTGGTGCCCGCGGGGGCGGCGCGGCCGGACCTGCCGGCCGACGCGCCGGTCGTGGTGGGGTACGACGGGTCCGAGCCCGCGGGCCTCGCCCTCGACGCGGCCACGGAGTCCGCCTGGCAGCTCGGGCGCGCGCTGCGCATGGTGGTGGTCTGGCGGCCCGGGGTCACCGAGTGGGTGGTCTCGCGCGGGGCCACGGAGCACGAGGGGCACGACATCACCGAGGCCGACGCGGGCGAGGTGCTGGAACAGGCGCTGGCCCGGGTGGAGGAGCGGCTGCGGGAGCTCGGCGCCGCGCCGGGGGCGCTCGAGGTGCTCGGCGAGACGCGCGAGGGGCAGGTTGCCCGCGTCCTGCACCGCGAGGCCGAGGCGGCGGAGCGCCTGGTGCTGGGCACCCGCGGCCGCGGCGGCTTCGCCTCGCTGCTCCACGGTTCCGCGACGCACACGCTGGCGCGCACGTCCGCCTGCCCGGTCGTCGTGGTGCGGGCACGCGACGAGCACAAGGGTCCCGCGCGCGACCCGGACATGTGACGACGGTCACCCGGGCTTGCGGAACCGGGGTTAGGTGAGGTTAGGCTAACCACCGTGACCGAGACCGTCGAGGCGACGCAGCGCGCCGAAGAGCAGCCCGCGCAGGACGCCGCCCCCGAGCAGTCGTACCGGATGTTCGACGTCGCGGTCTCGCGGGTGACGCGGCTGTGCCCCTCGTTCATCCGCATCACGTTCGCCGGCGACGACCTCCACCTGTTCGCCGACAACGGTCGCGACCAGCGGATCAAGTTCCTGCTGCCCGCGCCGTGCGGCGGCTGGGAGTACCTGGACCGGCAGAACCCGGACTGGTTCACGTCGTGGCGGGCGCTGCCCGAGGAGCGTCGGAACCCGCTGCGCACGTACACGGTCCGCTCGGTGCGTCAGGACTTGCGCGAGGTGGACGTCGACATCGTGCTGCACGGCGACACCGGGCCCGCCTCGCGCTGGGCCAACGGCGCGACGCCGGGCACGCCGCTGGTGATCATGGGCCCGAACGCCGCGTACACCGGCGGGTCGCACGGCGGCCTGGAGTTCAACCCGCCCGCCGGCAGCCATGCGCTGCTGCTGGCCGGCGACGAGACCGCCGTCCCCGCGATCGCCGCGATCTGCGAGTCCCTGCCCGAGGACGCCATCGGCGAGGTCTTCCTCGAGGTGCCGCACCGCGAGGACCGCTGGACGCTGGTGGCGCCCGCCGGGGTGCGGATCACCTGGCTGCCGCGTGAGGAGCGTGAGCACGGGGGCGTGCTGGTGCCGGCCGTGAAGGACGCCGCTGACCGGCTGCTCGCGATGGGCGTGCGCCCGTCGTCCGACGCGCCCCTGATCCCCGAGCCGTTCGCCACGGACGCCGGCCGTCCCGCGCTGACTGCCGCGGGGGTGGACCTGGACGGCGAGCTGCCCGACGTGGACATCGACGCGGAGATCCTCTGGGAGGTCCCGGTCGACGCCGCGGGTCACCCCCTCGCGCAGGACACCGTGCTGTACGCCTGGCTGGCCGGCGAGGCCGGCTCGATCAAGACCCTGCGCCGCTACCTGGTCTCCGAGAAGGGCGTGGACCGCAAGGCGGTCGCGTTCATGGGGTACTGGCGCCGCGGTCGCGCGGAGAGCTGAGCCCGTAGCCGTCAGCCGCGGGCGACGCCCAGGTCCTCGACCACCTCGACGCCGGGCATCGCGCACAGCAGCTCGCCGGGCATGAGCAGCTTGGACCGACGCAGGCCCGAGCCCATCAGGGCCAGCGTGCCCGGCTCGGCGAACCGGGAGTCCACGAGCACGCGCCACGCGGACGGCAGGTCCACCGGGGTGATGCCGCCGTACTCCATCCCCGACTCCGCCGTCGCCCGGTCGGTGGGCAGGAACGACGCCTTGCGGGCGTCGAGCAGCTTGCGCACCCGCGTGTTGACGTCGGCGAACGTGGTCGCGGTGACGACGCACGCGGCGACGCGCTCGACGTCACCCCGGCGGCCCGCCACGACCACGCAGTTCGCGGAGGCCTCGGGCGACAGGCCGTGCACCTCGTTCAGCGTGGCCGTGTCGGCGTGGTCGGGGTCGATCTCGGCCACGGCGACCTGATCGGCGACCCGCGGCTCGACCTCGGCCCAGGCCCGCAGCGCGTCGAGCACCGGCGCGGCGAGCAGGTCGGGGTGGTCCAGCGCGGGAGCCCAGGGGAGGTCGCCGAGCGTCGGCAGTCCCGTCGTCGTCCCGCTCATCGCGCGCACGTGGCGGGGGCGGGGAGCAGTGCATACGGGTCGGGGGGAAGGGGGTGCTCGAAGTCCATGCGGGCCATGGTGCCCGACTCGCGACGATGCTGGCCAGGGACGCACCGTGGTACGGTCCCTCCCGAACCGACCGGCCGGTATGTTGCAGGCCGGGTCGACGACGGAGCCGGACGCAGGCGGGCACGGAGGGGCGATGGAGCGCAGGTTCGAGGGCAGGGTCGCGCTGATCAACCTTACGCAGCAGCTCCCGTGCGCTCTACGAGGGGCACGAGGACGAGGCGATCGCGCGGTACCCCCTTCTCCCCTCGGGGTGCCCGAGGACGTTGCCGGACCGGTCGCGTTCCTGCTCTCCGACGACGCCGCCTGGGTCACCGGGCAGACGCTCCGGATCGACGGCGGCGCGAGCATCGGGCCGGTGGGGTGAAGGATGGGAGCCATGAAGAGTACCCACGTCGCCGACCGGGTCACCGCCGAGGCCCTGGACCTGTTCGCCACCCAGGGCTACGCCACGACCAGCGTGCAGCAGATCGTCGAGGCCGCGGGCGTCACCAAGGGCGCCATGTACCACTACTTCCAGTCCAAGGACGACCTGCTCTTCGCCATCTACGACCGCATGCTGGCGCTGCAGAAGGCGCACCTCGACGAGATCGTCGCGGCCGGCGGGTCGGTCGAGGACGTGGTGCGGGCGGTGTGCGTCGACGTCGTCGAGACGTCGATCGACTTCCTGCCCGAGGGCACGGTCTTCTTCCGCAGCATGCACATGCTCACCGAGCCGCGCCTCAAGGAGGTCACGCAGCGGCGGCGCGAGTACCACGACGAGTTCGCCGCGCTGCTGCGTGCGGGCCAGGACGAGGGCGTGTTCCGCACGGACGTGCCCCGGTCGCTGCTCGTGGCGCACTTCTTCAGCGACGTGCACTACCTGTCGCACTGGTACTCGCCCGAGGGCCCCGAGACCAAGACCGAGGTGGCCCAGCAGCTCACCGAGCTGTTCCTGCGCGGGATCCGGGCGATCCCCAGCTGACCCGACCTGTTCCGACCCGCACCGACCGCACGACCTTCGAGCGACGAGAGCGACGAGAGCGACGATGAACTCGCAGCTGCCCCGACCCTTGTCCCGACCCCCGGGCCGACCGTGCGCGCCTGGCGCGTGACCCGCACCGGGGAGCCCACCGACGTGCTCCGGCTCGACGAGGTCCCGGCGCCGCAGCCCGGGCCGGGCGAGGTGCTGGTGCGGACGCGGGCCGTGGCCGTGAACTTCCCGGGCGTGCATCGGCTCGGCCCTCGGGGTGCTGATCGACCCGTCCCGCACGCCGATACCGTTGGGCCGCGGCGGCGCCCCGGACGACCTCACCGGCGTGGTCGTCTTCCTCGCGAGCGACGACTCCGCCTACCTGACGGGCGCAGAACTCGTCGTCGGCGGCGGCATGACCGCCGGCGTCGGCCACCGCTGACCTGAGCGCCCGGACAGTGGCGTGCACCCACTCGGCGACGTCATCTGCCGCGGCCTCGAGATGTTCCGTCGAGTGCGTCGTGCGCGGGTGCCGCGCCTCGGTTTCATCCAGTTCACGGCGGTCCGACAAGGCACGTCTGCCACGGCTTCCAGATCCTCACCGACGCGCACCTGCTGCCCGGCTCGATGGTCAACCCGAACGGCTCCCGCCGCGGCATCGTGGGCATCACCTACGCCGCGGGAAAGGCCGTCGGGCTCATGCCGCACCCCGAGCACGCCGTCGAGGCGGGCTTCGGCCCGGCGAGCGACCCGCCCGCGCGCTGGTCCCGACGGCTGGGCTTCCTCACCTCGGTGCTGGGCTCGCTCGTCCACGCGTCACATGCCGGCGACGAGGTTGACCAGCCCCGCGAGGATCACCGAGCCGAAGAGGTAGGCCAGGAGCGCCTGCGCGAGCGCGGCGCGGCGCATCTCGGACGACTGCAGGTCCGTATCCGAGATGGCGAAGCTCATACCGACCGTGGCGCCGATGTACAGGAAGTCGGTGTATCGCGGCGGGGCGTCCTGGTGGAAGTCGATCCCCCCGTCCGGGCCCGTGTAGTACAGCCGGGCGTAGCGGAGCCCGAAGTGGGTGTGGACCGTCGCCCAGGAGGCAGCGACGCTGAGCACGGCGATCGCCGCCGTCATCACACGGCGCGACTCGTCGCCCGTGGCGAGCACGAGCCCGACGACGCCGAGGCTCGCGACGGCGGCGACGAGGATGATGAGGTGCGTGACCGCGCGCCTCGGCTCCTCGCGGGTCGCATGGGCCGCCGTCTCGCCGGCGTCCATGGGCCAGATCGTCACCCACGTCCACACCATGTCCGTCGCGGCGAGGGCGACCCATCCGAGGGCCAGCGAGATGGCCGGATCGAACACGCGCCACGCGGCCACCGTCGCGAGCGCACCGACGACGACGGCGATGAGCAGCCGTGCGAGGGCCGACGTGTCGGCGACCCGACGACGTCGGCCCGGGCGCGGACTGCGGGAAGAGGGCACGGCGACAGTCAAGCACCGTCGTGGGGCGGATGAGCGGTGAACGCCCGGGTTGGGCCCACGCGCCCGACGTGCGTCATCCGCGAGCTGTGTCGTAAATGCCCAGGCTGTCCGCGGGACGTGCGTTGACACATCTTCTCTTGATGGGCCAGGCCCCTCGCCATCCGCGGCTGGCTCGACACGGCCCGCAGACACGGCCGCCACCTGCTGACCGACCTCCGCCACGCCGCCTGGGCGGTCAGCTCGCCGTCCCGCTCGTCAACCAGGTCCGGGTGGGCGCCGGCCAGCCAGCGGGTCAGGCCGGCGCAGTCCAGGCCGGGCACACGATCTGGTTCGGTGCCCGCGACGACGCCCGCGGCCACGCGGCCGCCGAGGAGCTCGGCGGGCGCTTCGTCCGGCTCGACGTGCTCGACGACGCCTCGGTCGAGGCCGCGACCGCGCTCGTCGGCGCGCGTGGCGGGCTCGACGTCCTGATCAACGATGCGGGAATCGAGCCCCGCCTCGCCGGCAACGCCGTCCCGACGCCGGCGAACGAGACGGCGGCTCGGCACGATTGTCCGACAGAGCGACTTCGTCCTGATGCCGACAGATGTGTCGCACCGTCACACGGCTCGGTGCACTTGGTCGTTAGTGCCAGTGGTGCCGGGGGCTCCAGTCGAGCAAATTCTCCACGGGGCCGGTGTCGAGCAGAGGGGCGTACGAGACTCCTTCCCGAATGGCCTCGGTGTGGAGCGGTACGTCTGGCAACACCATGCTGAGCAGTTCCCGGGTCGTGAGCCCTGACGAGCTGATGTCGGGTCCGTTGACGAGGAGCCGGTGGTGCCCGTGCACGCCGGGTGCGACGAGAGCACGAAAGATGCACGTGGCGAGGTCGCGGACGTCGATGAAGGCCCCGTATTCCCAGAACGGCAGGTATTCGGACTCGGGGTTCTCGTTGCGTGCGGCTCGGATGTGCTCGGCGATGTCGGCGTTGACGACGCCGGGTGGGCGTAGGCAGAGAGTCGGTGTTCCCGTGGTCGCGGTGAACGCCGCGCAGAGTTCCTCGGCTGCCAGTTTCGAGTGTGCGTACGCTCCGCGGGGGACAACAGGGTGGTCGTCGTCGAGCGGCAGGTAGGCGGGGAGCCCTTGGCCCATGAAGCAACCAAGAACGTCGATGCTGCTGAGGAACACGAATCGATCGATGTGGGCGCGCTCGGCTTCTCTGAGGAGCACGGCGGTGCCCCGTACGTTCGTCGCCATCACCGCGGCCGGCCCGCCGGTAGAGCGAGGGTCGATGGCACCGGGGTCGTCGACCGCATCGTCGAGAGCCGCGAGGTGCACGACGAACCGAACGCCTCTGACCGCCTCGCGCACTGTGCCGGAATCCCTGACGTCCTGGCTGTCGGCGAGGTCGAGACCCCGCACCTCCATGCCCGCGGCCTCGAGCGTGCGCACGACTTCCTGGCCGATCATTCCGCGGTGACCGGTGACGACGACCTGGTGGTCAATGGATCGTTCTGGTTGCTGCCCCATCGGGCAAGGGAAGTACACGTGCCCCTCCTTGGCCACGCAATACATCCGGTAGCCCAGTGCCTGTGTGGTCCGCGCCACGCCGTCACCGAGCGAAGTGCGCGACCCGCCACGGCAGTTGACCGGCTCCCACGCGGTTCCAGAACCGGTCTCGCTGCGAGGTTTCGAAACCTCCAGAACCCGATTCTGGCGCGCCCCAGAATCGGTCAGTTTTGGAGCGCCGACAGCGATTGTTGAGGTCCGACAGGGCCGTCACTTCTCCGCCGCGGCGGGGACGGCATCAAGGCCACCCGGGACGTTGCTCATCTCGTTGTGGGATGGAACGACGTCAACGCGGTCGGGTCGTAGGGCGCGACGACGATCTGGACGTCGTCCTCGTAGATGACGCGTCCCGGGTCTTCAGACTCGACCCGGACGCACACCACGTCGTGCGCCGCCAGAATCTCGAGGTAAGGCGGCACCCGCTCGATGAGGTGGGTGGCCGTTTCCTTGAACCACGCTGTGGCGCGCGGATGCGCGATCTCGTCGTAGACGGAGGGATCAGTGTTGGTCGGGTCCGGGTAGGCGGCGGTGTACCAGTCGTTCCCTGCGCGCCACGCCGCGTGTTCGTCGGGCGTCAGGCGTCCAGCACGTCCGAGGAGGTTGGTGAGCCCGAAGACGCCAGTGTGCACACCGCGCTTGCCGGGGATGGGCGACTGAAAGCGGACGAACATGGACGCAATCTCACCACGAGCCCGTGACACTGGACCTCAAGACGGTCCTGCGCGTGCGGGCGACCGGCCGTGGGTATCGAAACACCCAGAACCCGATTCTGGCGCGCTCCAGAATCGGTCAGTATTGAACTGCGTGGAGGCTCAGCGCTGGGGCCGGATTTGGCATCGGCTTCTTCTGATTGAATCTGCGTGGCGGCGCACCGGTGCGCCTCGTGTTTCTCGTGGATGGAGCGCCAGGTGGACAGACGGAGCCCGAGATCCCGCCTTCGGATCGTCGGAGCGCTGGGGCTCGCCACCGTGGGCCTGCTGGCTGGATGCGGCGCGCCCATCGGGCCCCCGCCTGACGCCGCCCCGCCGGCTACACCGACAACGCGCGAACCCATGCCTACATCCAGGGTGGCAGACATGTGTGCGGTGCTTCCCACCTACGTCGCCGGCACCAACGACGTTCCCGGGCAGCCCGACGGCGGCTACGAAGGCTGGTTCAACAGCACGCCCGCCGATGCCGACGGACGGCCACTCAGCGATCCAGCGGACTGGCCCGAGGAGATGCGGGAGCACCCCAGGGTCGCCCTCGTGAACACCTGGTCCAACACCGTCGTCGCGTCCTACGACCGTGTGCGGTGCGGCGAGGTCGAGGGCTGGCAGGTGCCGGAGGACACGTCCGACTGGCCGCAGAGGTCCCTGGTTGTCGTGGACGTGTCGACGGGCGAAGTCGTCGAGCATTTCGCGGTCGGCCGTGACGGGTGACGAAGACGTGGCCCCGGTGCCGGCAGGGCGGCCGGTGCCCGCTGATCGCAGGACCGCTCGGCGAGCCTTCGTCGTGGCGCTCTGGTGTTTCGGATGGTGCGTGGCACTGCTCTCCGTGTTCCCGCTCCTGACGCTCCTGTTCGAGTACGTGCTGCCCGATGGCTTCTGGCCCCTGGCCATCTACACGATGCCGCTCTGGTACCTGGTGAAGATTGCCGCACCGATCCTCTTCCTCGCTGGAACGGCATGGTGTGTTGTGGCCATCGTCCGAACGGTGCGGCAAGCGCATGAGACACGGCGGGATCCCGGTATCCAAGCAGACTGAGGCGAGCTCTCGGGCGGTCATGCTCGACCCAGAGGTTTCGAATGCTCCAACACCCGATTCTTCCGCGCCCCAGAATCGGTCGGATCTGGTGCTCGGTGAATCGACTCAGAACGTCCGACGCGCCCGGCGTGGACCTGAGCTGCCGCCTACTTGCCGGGCTCAACCGTGCCGCCGTCCCCGACCTGGGTAGCAGGTCCGCTCGCGGCGGCCGGCGTGACGGCCAGCTCCTTGAGTACTAGCGGCACGAGGCCGGGGAAGCGGCTGTCGAGTTCTTCGCGGCGCAGCCAGTTGCGGTGACGCGTGCCGTCCACCTCCTGTCGGATCAGCCCGGACTCGCGAAGCACTCGCCAGTGGCGTGTCAGCGCCGACTTGGATACGCCGAAGTCGGAGGTGCTGCAGGACGTGCCCGGATCAGCGGCGATGTACGCAACAAGTGCGCGCCGGACGGGGTCGGCTAGGGCGGACATGACCTCGAAGAGGTCGATCTCGTCCGCGCTAGGGACAGTGAGCGGTCGTGCCAGGCGGCTGGCCATCTTCGCGCCTTCTCTCTGGATGACTTGATGATGTACACGATGTCGCGTACATTACGATGTACACAAGCAAGCGTACATCTACCCAGGGAGACAACCATGAAGATTTCCGTGATCGGGGCCGGTGCCATCGGCGGCAACCTCGCACGACTGCTCAGCACGGCCGGACACGACGTGCTGGTCGCAGACGCCCGTGGACCAGAGGTCGTACCAGCCGAAGCGCTGGAGGCCGGCGCGCGGGCGGTGCAGCTCGACGCTTCGACCGCCGACCGAGAGGTCGTCATCCTCTCGGTTCCGTTCTCAGTGCAGCCCAAGCTCGCCGACCTCGTCGCCAGCGCTCCCGACGATGCGGTCGTGGTCGATTCATCGAACTACTACCCGCAGCTGACCGGGCCGCACGAGGCCGCGGACAGCGGACAGGTCGAGAGCCTGTGGAGCCAGGAGCAGTTGGGCCGACCGATCGTCAAGGCATGGAACGCCGCACTGGCCGAGACGCAGCGGACCCAGGCGCGCCCGGCCGGACACCCTGACCGGATCGCCCTGCCTGTCGCCGCAGACTCAGACCGAGCACGCAATCTCGTCATGCAACTTGTCGACGACACGGGCTTTGACCCCTACGACGCCGGCGTACTGGCCGAGTCGTGGCGACAGCAGCCGGGCACGCCCGCGTACTGCACCGAGCTGAATGTCCAGGAGCTGGGTCAGGCCCTCGCCATGGCCGACAAGGATGCCGGCCCGGTCAACCGCGACCGTCTCATGGACCACTACGCGAGCCTCACCGCACCGCTGACCCGCGAAGAGGCCGTGGCGACCAACCGCGCAGGCACGACACCAACCGGCAGCACCCGTTGAGCAGCGCAACAAGAATGACAAGCACTGTGAGCACCATGAAGTCGTGGCGGTTCCACGGCACCGGCAAGCCGTTGACCCTGGAAGACGTCGAGGTCCCGCACGCGGGCCCGGGAGAGGTAGTCGTCGACGTCAAGGTCGCCGGTCTGTGCCACTCCGACGTCAGCACGCTCGAAGACCCGGGATGGATGAAGTCCTTCCCGCGCATCCCGATGACCTTGGGACACGAGAACGCTGGAGTCGTCAGCGAGGTCGGTCCCGGAATGGAGCAGTGGACGGTCGGCGATCGAGTCGGGATCGCTCCGGCCATGCCCGACGGCGACGCCATCGGCTACGGAGCCTGGGACGGTGGCTACGGCCCCAAGATTCGCGCCACCGCCCACAACCTCGTCCAACTCCCTGACGAGCTGAACTTCGAGCTCGGAGCAATGGCCACCGACGCAGGCCTCACGTCCTACCACGCCATGGTCACCGTCGGAGGGGCGACGAAGGGCATGAAGGTCGGGGTGATCGGGCTCGGCGGGCTCGGCTACATCGGCGCCCGCGTCGCCGCCCTCCGGGGCGCTGAGGTCTACGCCGCCGATATCGACCCCCGCGCCCGGCAAAACGCCGCCGGGATGGGATTGGCTGGCGTTGCCGAGTCGATCACAGAGTTCGCCGACAAGGATCTCGAGCTGATCGTCGACTACGCGGGGTTCGGGTCCACCACCGCGGACGCGGTGGAGACACTCGGGAATGGTGGGATGTTGGTCCAGGTTGGCCTCGGCCGCCTGGAGGCCACGGTGAACACCAAGGCCGTCGTGTTCAAGCAGCTCAAGATCCTCGGCTCCCTGTCCGGCACCAAGCAGGACCTTGCTGAGCTGTACGAGCTGATGCGCAGCGGCGAACTCAATCCACCGCTCAACAGGATCGACCCTGACGAGATCCCCCAGGGTCTCGAACGACTGCGCAAGGGAGGGGTGGTCGGCCGCCTGCTGGCTGTCTACGGCGATTGACCATGCCTGCATCCGGCCCGGGCACCCACACCAACCTGGTGTCCACAAGAACCAGTGCGCCAAGATGGCGGGCCGCGCCCAAGGAGGTTTCGAAACCTCCAGAACCCGATTCTGAGGCGCTTCAGAATCGGTCAGTTCTGAAGCAGGACGCCCGGCCAAGAGCGTCACGGTCGCGCGGCTGTGATGAGGAGTCGTTCGAAGCTGTCCGTGACGCCTGTGGGCGAACTTCAGTCGTCATTCGCGGCCGGTGCGAACTTCTACGAGGCCGGTCTCGTAGGCCACGATCACGAGTTGCGCCCGGTCGCGGGCGTGCAGCTTGGCTAGGAGGCGCCCGATGTGGGTCTTGACGGTGGCGAGGCTGAGGTGGAGGTGCTCGGCGATCTCCGTGTTGGACAGCCCGCGCGCGACGACGTCGAGCACCTCGAGCTCCCGGTCGGTGACTCCGTCCAGGGTCCGGGCCGTGGGGCGTCCTGGCTCCGGGCGGCGGGCGAACTCGGCGATGAGCCGGCTCGTGATCGAGGGTGTGAGGAGTGCCTGGCCCGCGGCGACGACCTCGATGGCGGCGAGGACGTCGGGCGGGGGCGCGTCCTTCAGGATGAATCCGGCCGCTCCGGCTCGCAGCGCGGCGTAGACGTACTCGTCCAGGTCGAAGGTCGTGAGGATGAGGACGCGGACGCCGGCGAGGGAGGGGTCTGCTGTGATGCGTCGGGTCGCCTCGATTCCGTCGAGCTCCGGCATGCGGACGTCCATCAGCACGACGTCCGGCAGCTCGCTGCGGGCGAGTTCGACGGCCTCGGCCCCGGTCGCGGCCTCGCCGACGGTCGTCATCCCCGGGGCGTGCTCGACCAGGAGCCGGAAGCTCCCGCGCACCATCGCCTGGTCGTCCGCCACTAGCACCCGGATCGGCCTGTCATCCGTCATGTGAGTCGCCCTTGTCGATCGGCAGTCGAACGGACATCGAGAAGCCGCCGGCCGGGCGGGGGCCTGCATCGAATGTCCCGCGGTAGAGCATGACTCGCTCCCGGACCCCGAGCAGCCCGTGGCCGCCCGGCAGCGCGCCGTCACGGCGTCGGCCACCGGCCGGCGGCCCTTCGTCGATGACGTCGACACGCACCTCCTCGCCCGCCGCAACCTCGACGGTGACGGTGCAGCGGGTCGGGGCGGCGTGCCGCACGACGTTGGTGAGCGCCTCCTGGACGATTCGGTGGACGGTCGCCTGCAGCCCTTCGGTCAGCACGTCCCCGCCCCGGACGGTGAGGTCGATCGCCACCCCGGCGCGCCTCGCCTCGGCCGCCAGCGCGTTCAGGTCCCGGAGGCGGGCGGTCGGTCCGCGCGGTGCGACGTCGCTGCGCAGCATGCCCAGCGTGCGCCGCATCTCGTTCAGCGCGCCTCGGCTGGTCTCCTCGATGTCCTTCAGCGCCGTCCGCGCTTCGAGCGGGTCCGCCTCCGCGACGTGGCCGGCGACGCCGGCCCGGACCGCGATGAGACTGAGGTGGTGCGAGACAATGTCGTGCAGCTCGCGGGCGATCCGGAGGCGTTCCTCCTCCACAGCCCGCTCCTGTTCGTACCGGCGTCGTCGCCGGGCGTCCGCCCGCCTGCCGCGCACCACGATTCCGGCCGTCCAGGCGCCGCCGACCACGAGGACCACGAGAGCGGCGAGGCCGAGGGCGCCCGACGGGTTCTCGGTGGGTGTCACTGAGGCCGCCCCCAGGTACACCGCGACCCCCGCCACTGGCAGCGTGACCGCGAGGGCGGCCGTGGCGCGCCGGACCGGCTCGGCCAGCCCGACCATGTAGGCCGCCAGCCCTGCTGCGACGAACGGCTCGCGGACGATGTCGAGGAGCGTCGCGGCAGCCAGGGCGGCCACGACCGTGCCCAGGACGGGGACAGGCCAGACGCGACGGACCGCGACGGGCAGCCCGGCTGCCGCGGCGACCAGGCATCCCAGCCAGAACGGGCCATCGAAGCTCGCCTGGCCGTCGTCGGAGCCCATCCGCACGAAGCCGACGTAGATGGCGGTCAGGGCGACGGCCGCCACGACGTCGA
Organism: Isoptericola sp. Y581; assembly: GCF_059445475.1. Classification (NCBI taxonomy): domain Bacteria; kingdom Bacillati; phylum Actinomycetota; class Actinomycetes; order Micrococcales; family Promicromonosporaceae; genus Isoptericola; species Isoptericola sp. Y581. The sequence goes on from NZ_JCAIUK010000012.1 coordinate 87,984, forward strand.
CCAGGAACAGGTTGCGGCGGCCGGCCGTGGGCGTCATGGTCCGACGGTAGCCGGGGGCGACCACTCAGCCCGCCCGACCGAGCAGCACCAGCACGACGAGAACCAGCGCCGCGGTCGCGGCCCAGCGCAGGACCGTGACGCGTCGTGGGCGGGGCCCCTCGCGCCACAGCGAAAGGCCCAGCGGAACGAGAGCGACGCACAGCCCCGTTAGAGCCACCAGCGACAGGGGTGTTGTGCCCTTGAGGACGCCCAAGGGAAGCGCCGCCGTGAGCCCGAGCGCAAGCGCTCGCACCGGCCCGAGCACACCCGCGCGCCACGCGCCGACAGCGAGCACGACCCAGCCCGCGAGGATGGCAAGGTTCAGAGCCGAGAAGACATGGAAGGCGCCATAGCCAGCCGTCACGACGGAGGTGGCGGCCCCGACCCCCTTGGCGTGCACCAACTGGAACGCGAGGTGGTCCACCCCGGCGTGGAACGCGCGGGCGAAGAGCCCGGACACCGCTAGCATCCCGCCCCAGAGGCCCCACCCAGGGCGGCGCACGCCGATCCGGGCGGCCAACACGACGACGGCGGGCCAGAGCAGCACGTTCCCCGCGGCGAAGAACCCGTACGCCGCGGACATCAGCACCGGGCTCTGCGCGGACGCCGCGAGCTGGTCGGGATAGAAGAAGTGGACGCGGGACCGCAGCACCGCCCCCGCCAGCATCATGAGCGGGGCGAGCATCATGGCCGCGCCGCCCACCCAGCGTCCGAGGAAGCCGGTGGCGTCCCATCGTTCGATCGGCAGGAGGTCGTGCAGCCGGTCGCGGCGCGGCTTCGGGTCCCCCACAGGGGCCGTCGGGTTCGTCATGCTCCGAGCATGCCCGGCCCGCCACGCGAAGACATCAGACCAGGGCGTGGACCCCAAAGTCAGACCCAGGGATGACGGGCGCCGGGGTCAGAGCGTTATTCACGGGCTCGGGGTTAGCCATGGGTATGTGATGGCCTGACCTACATCGTTGCTGGTCA
>NZ_JCAIUK010000013.1:0-44514 GCF_059445475.1 Isoptericola sp. Y581
CTGAGAAGCTCGCCGAGCTACTCTCAGCCCCGTGATCAAACCGGTGTTGCGATGACCGGTTGAGACCGCCGAACTACCTCGGCAGATTTCGAACTACCTCGCGGGATCCGGACCGCCTCGCGGTCAAAGGGCGGCGACGGCGGCCTGGGCGTGCGTGACGATCGCCGCGAGGCCGGTGCCAGCCACCCAGCCACCGGCGACGGCGAGGCCGGGGGTGTGCCCGACGGCGGCGCCGAACGCCGCGACGTCGGCGCGGTAGGCGGGCGTGGGCGGGGGGAGGGAGCCGTCCCAGCGTTGCAGCAGGTGGTCGCGCACGCGGTCGGTGACGTCGACGCCGAGAAGCGCGGTCGCGTCGCGGGCGGCCTCGTCGGCCGTGGGCTGGTCGGTCGGGGTGCCGATGCGGCCGTACGAGAGGCGCACGACGTGCACCCCGGGCCCCACGGCGGCGCGGACGCGGTCGGCGAGCCACGGCCACTTGGCCGTGGAGTGCGTGAGCGCCTTGGCCCGCACGTCGCCGGCGCCACCGTCGTCCGTGTCGGGGGCCACGAGCAGCCCCGAGCCGCGGGGTGCGTCGTCGAGCTCGGGCGCCTCGAGCAGCAGGGTCGCGAGCCAGATGTCGGCGCCGCGCTCGGGCGTCGGCACCACCGGGCCGCCGGCGTCGCGCGGACCGTTGGGGGAGGCGACCCACGGCACGAGCAGGGGCGCGACCGTCGGCGTCGTCACGACCAGCCTCGGCGCGCGCACCGTCGCGCCGGAGTCCGTCGTCACCTGCCATTCGCCCCCGGGGCTACCGGAGCGACCCGTGCGCGCCACGCCGACCACCCGCTGCCCCACGCGGACGGCGGCGTGGATGGGCCCGGTCGCGTCGCTCAGGGGCGAGTCGGTGAACTCCTCGGCGCTCGCGGCGATCTCGCCGGCGAGGGCCTCGATCAGCGCGTGCATGCCGCCGTCGATGCCGCGCACGGCGGAGCCGGCGGGCGCGGCCGCCCGCAGCGCTCCCACGGCGAGCGAGAGCGACCCGGTGCGGGCGAACGCGTCGAGCAGGCCTGGTGCGACGGCGTCGACGTCGAGCCGGTCCAGCGGGGCGGAGTGCACGCCAGCGGCGACGGGCCCCACCAGCCGCTCGGTCACCCGGCGCCCGAGGCGGGAGTGCACCAGCGAGCCCAGGTCGGACGGGTCCGCCACGAACCGCGGCAGCACCCGGTCGAGCGCGGCACGCGCGACGCCGGGCCACCCGATCGCGCGACGCACGTCGGGCGCCCACGGCACGGACGGGATGCCGAGCACGCCCGCGGCGGGCAGCGGGAAGGCGCGCCCCGCCGCGTACCCCCAGGCGGACAGCGGCGCCGGGCTCACGACGTCCAGCCCCAGCTCGTCCGCCAGGTCGGTGACCGCCGTGCCGCGCGCCGCGAACGACTCCGCGCCGAGGTCGAGCCGCAGCCGGGGGAGCGACGGGAAGGCGCCGCCGCGCACGGGGCCGCCCACGCGGTCCGCCGCCTCGAGCAGCACCACCTGCAGCCCGCGCTGGGCGAGCGTGCGCGCCGCGACGAGCCCGCCGACACCGCCGCCCACGACCACCGCGTCGACGCGCTCCGCCGCACGGGCCGCCGGTGCGTCGGTCGCCGGGGCGCCGAGCGGCGGGAGCGGGGTCACAGCGAGTGCACCAGCTCGACGACGCGGGTCAGCACGGTGGGATCGGTGTCGGGCGGGACGCCGTGGCCGAGGTTCACGACGTGCCCTGGCGCCGCAGCGCCCCGGGCGACGACGTCGCGCACGTGCGCCTCGAGGACCGGCCACGGGGCGCCGAGCAGCGCGGGGTCGATGTTGCCCTGCACGGGGACGGGGCCACGGGGGCCGCCGGCCAGCAGCGCGGCGGCCTCGTCGAGCGGGGTGCGGTAGTCGACGCCGACGGTCGGGTGCGTGATGCCGGCGTCCTCCAGCACGTCTCGCATGGCGGGCAGCAGGTGCGCGGTGCCGGTGCCGAAGTGGATGCCCGGCACCCCGATGCGGGAGGGAGTGCCGTCGTCGGCGGCCGTGCGCAGGTCGGCGACGCGCGCCAGCGCCCGGGTGGACGACGGCGCCACGTGCGCCACGTAGTCCGCGAGCGCCAGCGACCCGGCCCAGGAGTCGAAGAGCTGCACGGCCGACGCGCCCGCCAGCACCTGCGCCCGTAGGAACCGGCCCGTGAGGTCGGCGGTCCACGCCGTGAGCCGGGCCCACGTCTCGGGGTCGGCGTGCATGAGCGTGCGGGCGGCGAGGTGGTCGCGCGACGGGCGGCCCTCCACCAGGTAGGCCGCGAGCGTGAACGGCGCGCCGCCGAAGCCGAGCAGCGGCACGTCGCCGAGCTCAGCCACGGTGAGCCGCACGGCCTCGGCGATCGGCGCGAGCGCGGCGTCGTCGAGCGTGCGCTCCGTGAGCCGGGCGACGTCCTCGGCCGTGCGGTACGGCTGGTCCATGACCGGCCCGACGCCGGACTTGATGTCGACGTCGACGCCCGCCAGCTTCAGCGGCACCACGATGTCGCTGAAGAAGACGGCGGCGTCCACGTGGTGGCGGCGCACGGGCTGGAGGGTGATTTCTGCCGCGAGCTGTGGCCGGAGGCAGGACTCGAGCATCCCTACCCCCTGACGGACCTCGCGGTACTCCGGCAGCGACCGGCCGGCCTGCCGCATGAACCACACGGGGGTCACGTCCGGACGTTCGCCCTGCAGGGCCTGCACCAACGGGGAGCGGAGGGTCCGGCCGTCGACCAGCGGGTGGTCGGCGGGTAGGAGGCTCGGCTCGGACGGGATCGTGGGGGATGTCACGGTCAATGATTCTGCCCCGCCCCGCCCATCCTCTTAAAGTGGGAGCACTGTGGTTCTCCTCTCTCTCACCGCCTCGCACCGCGAGCTGGACCTCGATGCGCTCGAGCGGCTGTCCACCGGCGCGGGCTCCCTCGGGCGTGCCGTCGTCGGGGCCTGCGGCCCCGTGCAGGGCTCGGTGGTCATCTCCACCTGCAACCGGTTCGAGCTCTACCTGGACGTCGACGCGCCGGTGCACGGCGACTCCGTCCGGCACGCCACCGGCCACGTGGCCGCGCTGGTGGCGCAGAGCTCGGGGGTGACGCAAGACGTCGCGGCGGACTCGTTCACGGTCCGCACCGGCTCCGAGGTCACCGAGCACCTCTTCACCGTCGCCGCGGGGCTGGACTCCATGGTCGTGGGCGAGCGGGAGATCGCGGGCCAGGTGAAGCGGGCGCTCGCCGAGGCGCGCACCGACGGCACCACGTCCAAGACCCTCGAGCTGCTGTTCCAGACGGCGTCGCGCACGTCCAAGCGGGTGGGCACGCGGACGGCGCTCGGCGCGGCGGGGCGCTCCGTCGTCGCCCTCGGCCTCGACCTCGCCCGTCGCGATCTCCCGCCCGCCCGCGGCGACTCCACGCCCGGCGCGTCGTGGCGCGATGTCCGCGTGGTCCTCATCGGCACGGGCTCGTACGCGGGGGCGTCGGTGGCGGCCCTGCGGGCCCGCGGGTGCGACGACGTGCGGGTCTACTCACAGTCCGGCCGCGCGGAGGTCTTCGCCCGGGGGCACGACGTCGAGCCGGTGGACGACCTGGTGACGGCGCTCGCGGACGCCGACCTCGTGGTGTCGTGCTCGGGCGCGCGCGGACGCCGCGGCCCCGCCCCGGCGGTGGCCGAGCCCGTCGGGACCTCGGCCGAGGCCTCCCTGGAGTACGTGCTCGACGCCGCCGCCGTGGTGCGCGCCCGCGAGCGTGCCGCGGCCGCCGCAGGCGACCCTTCGACAGGCTCAGGACGGCGCGAGGAGATGGCGCCCCTGGTCGTGCTCGACCTGGCGCTGCACCGCGACGTCGACCCCGGCGTGGCGGACGTCGAGGGCGTGCTGCTGTACGACCTGAGCACGCTGAAGGCGCACGCCCCCGCCACCGCCGCGGACGTCGTCGACCGAGCGCGGCGCATCGTGGACAACGCGGCCGCCGACTTCGAGGAGACGCGCCTGGGCCGGGCGGCGGACGCCGCGGTCGTGGCGCTCTTCGACGCCGCGGAGGTGCGGGTGCGCCGGGAGGTGGACGCCGCCGTGGATCGGCTGGCCACCGAGCTGGCCTCGCGGGGCGAGGCGCCCGACGAGTCCGACGTCGACGCCATCGCGCGCGGCGTCCGCAAGCGGGTGCACTCCGCCCTGCACGAGCGGATCGTTGCCGTGCGCGCCGACGCGCTGGCCCGGGCCCGGGCACAGGAGGCTGCGGTCGTGGCGGGCGCCGAGGGCCTGGTCACGGACGTGGAGCAGGTCGCCGGGCGCTGACCGGCGTCGCCCCCGTCCCGCCGCGGCGCGGACCGCGAGGACCGCCCGGCTGTCGCGAACCTCCCACGGGGACCGGTTCGCCGGATGCAGGCCCAGATCACCCCGTTTCGACGCGCGCGTCCGGCATGTCGGCACTAACGTGCCGAACGGGGCCAACGGCCCGCCACAAGCCGGCCGTCGACGGTTGGGCCCGCCTCGAAAGGACGCGTGAGATGGATACGTTCTGGGACTTCTTCTGGTACCTCGTCTGGATCTTCCTGTTCGTCGCCTACCTCATCGTGCTCTTCCAGATCCTGACGGACCTGTTCCGGGATCGGGAGCTGTCCGGCTGGTGGAAGGCGCTGTGGGTGATCTTCCTGATCTTCGTGCCGCTGCTCACGTCGCTGGTGTACCTGATCGCCCGCGGGCGGGGCATGTCGGAGCGCCAGCTCGAGGCGGTGAAGGCTGCGAAGCAGAGCACGGACGCGTACATCCAGTCGGTCGCAGGGTCCCCGGCCGACCACATCGCGTCGGCCAAGAAGCTGCTCGACGAGGGCACGATCACGCCCGAGGAGTACGAGCGGCTGAAGGCCAAGGCCCTCTCCTGATCCCGGCGGATCGCGGTCGCTACGCTCGGCAGCCATGACCTCGGACGGCGCGACCTCGGACGGCGCGACCTCGGACGGCGCGACCTCGGACGGCGCGACCTCGGACGGCGCGACCCGGGCCACGCGCCTCGGCGTGATCGACATCGGCTCCAACACGGTGCACCTGCTGATCATGGATCCCCGCCACGGGGTGCGGCCCGTGCCGCACGCGTCGCGCAAGATCGCGGTGCGGCTGATGCGCTACCTCGACGCCGACGGCGCGGTGGTGCCCGAGGGACGGCTGGCACTGCTCGCGGCGGTCGACGACGTGATGACGCTCGCCCGGGAGTCCGCCGTCGACGAGCTGCTCCCCATGGCCACGTCCGCGCTGCGCGACGCCTCCAACGGCGCCGAGGTGCTGGCCGCGATCTCGCAGCGCGTGGGGCGCGAGGTGCAGGTGCTGTCCGGCGAGGACGAGGCCCGGCTGACGTTCCTCGCCGCCCGGCGCTGGCACGGCTGGGCCGCCGGCCGGCTGCTCGTGCTCGACATCGGCGGCGGGTCGCTGGAGATCGCCACCGGCGTCGACGAGACACCCGACCTCGCCACGTCCGTCCCCCTCGGCGCCGGACGCAGCACGCGCGTCTTCCTGCCCGACGACCCGCCCACCCCCGCGCAGGTGCAGGCGCTGCGCGAGCACGCCCGGGCCACGCTGGGACCCGTCGTCGAACGCCTCGCCACCCTGCCGCCGCCCGACCACGTGGTGGCGACGTCCAAGACCTTCCGGTCGTTGGCGCGGCTCGCCGGCATGCAGGTGGAGGCGGTGGGCCCGGACGACCGCTGGCGGATGCGCCTGGCGCAGCTCGCCGACTGGGTGCCGCGCCTCGCCCGTATCCCCGCCGACGGGCGCACCGCGCTGCCCGGTGTCACGCCCGAGCGCACCTACCAGATCGTCGGCGGGGCGGTCGTGGCCGAGGAGACCATGCGGGCGCTCGGCGTCGACGAGGTCGAGATCTGCCCGTGGGCGCTGCGCGAGGGCGCGGTGCTGCAGCGGCTCGACCGGATGTAGAACCCTCGCCGGTTGAGCTTGTCGAAACCGGGGACGTGGTCTCGACAAGCTCGGCCGGCGACAGGAGGAATCACCACGAAGCGTGGTCCGTGCCCCACGGGCGGGCCGGGAACGCGTAGTCGTCGACGCCCGGGAGGGCGGGACGAGCGGAGGTGACGCAGGGCCGGCGCCCGTGGCTCACGACGGCGTCGCCGCCCGGCGCCGCCGGCGCCGGGTGGGCGTGGTCGCGGCCGCCGGCGTCGAGCAGCCACGCCGCGGTGCGGGCCAGCGCCGCCGAGACGTCCCGGCCCTGCCCGTCACGGCCACGGGCGGCGAGCGCGTCCATGATCCCGGCCGCGAGGAGGTAGCCCGTCGCGTGGTCCAGCGCCTGCGCGGGGAGCGCGCCCGGTGTGTCGCCGTCCGGCGACTCGGTCATCGCGATGCCCGACGCCGCCTGCACGATCGAGTCGAAGCCGCGCCGGTGCGCCCACGGGCCGTCGTCGCCCCACGCGCAGACGCGCGCGGCCACGGCCCCGGGCGGCGGGCGGAGCCCGTACCGGTCGAGTGCGCCCGGGCGGTAGCCGGTCACGAGCACGTCCGCGTCGTCCAGCAACGCCTGCGCCCGGGAGAGGTCGCCGGCGTCGTGCAGGTCGAGCAGGGTGGTGCGCTTGCCCTGCCCGACGTCGAGGTGCTGGTGCCGGATCTCCGCCGGCACGGGCGGGTCCACGCGCAGCACGTCGGCGCCGAGCGCCGCGAGCGCGCGGGTGGCGACCGGGCCGGCGATGACGCGGGTCAGGTCGAGCACCCGCACCCCGGCGAGCGGCGCGGCGCCACCGGCGGGCGGGCGCGGTACCGCAACGGGGCCGGTGCGCGGCTCGACGCGGACGAGCGGCCCGGCGTGCGCCGCCCGGCCCGGTGCGGAGTCGCGCCACTGGGCCTCGTCGCGCACGCGGACGGCGATGGCCCCGGCCGCTGCGGCGTCGTCCTCGAGGGCGGCGGCGGACGCGTCCGCGAGGCGCGCGACCAGGTCGTCGCGGCCCGCGCCGTCGGGCAGGGCCAGCAGCTGCAGCAGCCGTGCGCGGTGGTGGGGGTAGTTCGCGTGCGTGCGCACCCAGCCGTCACCCGTGCGGAAGAAGCCGGACAGCGCCGCGAAAGACTCCACCGGCCGCCCGTCGAGCCGCAGCAGCCGGTCCGAGCCGAACGACGCCGCGACCCGCGCGGGCGACGGCCCGTGGCGAACCAGGGGCCCGGTAGCTCCCGCCCGCCCCGCGGCCGCGCTCAGGGCGGCCACCGACCCGAGCGCGAGGTCCAGCACCGGCAGCGTCGCTGCGAGCCACGCCTCGCGCTCGCCGTCGAGCGTGCCCGGCTCGCCGCCGGCCCGGCCGGGCGACGTGCCGCCGTCGCCGACCCCCGACTCGTAGTCCGCCACCAGGCGGCGCCACGACTCCATCCCGCCACGGTACCCACGCCGTCCCGTCGAGGTAGTCCCGCATCCCGCGAGGTAGTTCCAAAATCCGCGAGGTAGTTCCAAATCTGCCGAGGTAGTTCGAGTCCGAACGAGGAAGGCGCTACCTCGCAGAAGATCGAACTACCTCGGCAGATTTGGAACTACCTCGCGGATTTTCGGACTACCTCGGCCCGATGGGGCACTACCTCGCGGAGGGGCGACGGCTGCGGGCCGCTAGGATCGCGGGCATGGCCAAGAGCTCTGCGTCCACCCCTGTCCTGCGTCCGTTCGAAGGCCTCCCGGGGGAGGCCGACTGGGTGGCGTTGCGGGAGGTCGTGCCGTCGGCGACGGCGACCGCGCGGACCACGGCGGACCACGGCGGCCGCGACGTCGTCATCACGACCGTTCTGCCCGGCGGCTGGTGTGCGCTGCACCGCGAGGACGGAACGGTGCTGCTGGCGCTGCACGGCATGGGCAGCTCGGACGACCTGAGCCGCGATCTCGCCACCGCCCTGCTCGCCGCGATCGCGGCGGAGCCCGGTACCGGCGTGCTCCCGGAGGAGCTGCCGGCCGCGCAGGACGGCGACCCCCGCCTGCAGGACGTGCTCGACCTCGACGCGCCGTTCGAGGTGACCGTGCACGAGGGTTACGACTACTGGGTCGACGCGGGCACGGACATGACGGACGAGATCCGCGCCTCCCTCGAAGAGGCGGCCGAGGCCTCGATCCCCACGGTCAAGCTCGCGTCGGTCCCGGCGGCGTACTGGTGCCAGATGTCGCGGGAGTTCCTGCGCTGGGCGCGCACGGAGGACGAGGACCGCGTCGTGGACGCCATCGCCCGCCTGCACGCGCGCCGGGAGTCCGGCCTCGCGGGCGGCAAGTTCCTCGGCATGTTCCGCGCCTGCGGGCTGGTCGTGCCGGTCTGGGAGCTGCCGCGCGGCACGCAGGCCGCGGAGCTCGAGGAGCCGGTGGCCGAGCTGGCCCGCAAGATCGACGAGGCGCTCGCAGTCACGGACCCGCTCGACGCGAACGAGCGCCGCGCCCGCGCCGGTATCGTCTCCCGACAGGTGACGCTGCGCTGACGCGGCGGCACCGCACCACCCGGCACACACCCCGGCAAGCTCCCACCCAGGATCCGCCCAGGATCGCTCGCGCCGGCGCAGTGCTCCGCACGATCTTCACGACCCGTCCCGCCCGACACCGTTTCTTGACCCGAGATCGGGCCTTCCGGGGGAGTACAGTTCTTCAGGAAAAGTTTGCTCTTCTGATACCCGGTGATTCCACCAAAGATCACCGCACTTGAGCGCCGGCGGACCAACCACCGTCCGGCAGGACACGGGCTAGGACAACAGGCAGGGAGTCGTGAACACGGACCAGGGGGCGACCCGAACGGGCGCCGACGCGGTGTCCACCAGTCAGGACGAGACCGGCGAGGCGAACAGCGTCGCCGGACGGGGCGACGGAGCTTCCGTCGCCACGAGGGCGGGGGCGCTGCCGGTCGCCAAGACGCCGCGACCACCAGCGGCCCAGGGCCGGCGCAACCCCCAGCGGGTCGCCGTGATCATCCCCGCCAAGGACGAGTCGGCGCGCATCGCGGCGACGGTCCGCTCGGCCCGGGCCATCCCGCACGTCGACCTGGTGCTCGTCGTCGACGACGGGTCCACGGACGACACGCAGCACGTGGCGCGCGACGCCGGTGCCGTCGTCGTACGGCACTCGCACAACCGCGGCAAGGCCGCCGCGATGGAGACCGGTGCGGCCGTGGTCGCGATGCGCGACGCCGACGGGCGCGCCCCGCGCCTCCTGCTCTTCGTGGACGGCGACCTCGGCGACACCGCCGTGAACACCGCCCCGCTCGTCTCCCCGGTGCGTGAGGGCGTCGCGGACCTCGCGATCGCCCTGCTGCCGAAGCAGACCGGTGCCGGCGGCCGCGGCATCGTCGTCGGCACGGCACGCCGCGCCATCCAGCACCTCACCGGGTGGAGCCCCAGCCAGCCGCTGTCCGGCATGCGCTGCCTCACCCGCGAGGCGTTCGAGTCGGCGACGCCGCTCGCGCACGGCTGGGGCGTGGAGACCGGGATGACGATCGACCTGCTGCGCCGGGGGTACGTCGCCGTCGAGGTGCCGTGCGACCTCAAGCACCGCGCGTCGTCCAACGACCTCAAGGGCCAGATGCACCGCGCCGCCCAGTACCGCGACGTCGTCCTCGCCGTGAACGCGCGGCGGGTGCGGGGCGCGGTGGACGCCGTGCGCGGCATCGGCCGTTCGCACGACCACGCCGGATCCTGACCACACCGCTCCTGAGCAGGGCGCACGCACGCCTCCGACCGGCGCTGCGGCGCGCCACGAGGGGTGGTCCGACGGGCCCGGTGCGTCGACACCGTCCCTGGGCGTGACTAGGCTCGGAGAGCCGGCGAGGGCGCGACCGCGCCCACGCCGGCCCCGACGTCCTACCGCTCGACGGAGGCTCAATGGACACGCCAGCTGCCGCTTCGCCCGCACCGGACGGCGCCACGTCGTCGGCCGGTGCATACCTGCTCCTAGGACTGGGAGTGGAGGTGGCCCGAGACCGGGTGCGGGTCGCCCTGGTCGACGCCGCCGGCACGGTCCGGGCCCGGGCCGAGCGCCGCGACGTGCAGCGCACGCCCGTGGCCCGCGCGCGAGCGGCCGCCGTCCTGGCGAGCTCGTGCCGCGAGGACGTGGAGGCGCGACTCGGCCCCGGGAATCCCGTCCAGGTGCGCCAGGCGGTGGCCGCGTTCCCGGCCGTCGTCGGCGCCGACTTCGCCACGGTGCTGCACGTGCCGGGCTACGAGAAGGGCGGCACCGCCCTGCACGACGCGCTCGTGGACGCCCTCGCCTGCCCGGTGTCGCTGGACAACGACGTCAACCTGGCGGCCGTGGCCGAGCAGCACCTCGGGGCGGGGCGGGGCCGGGCGTCGTTCGTGACGGTCGCGTTCGGCGAGGGCTTCGGCGCCGGGATCGTGCTCGACGGGCGCCTCTACCGCGGGGCGACGGGGATCGCGGGCGAGGTCGCGTTCCTGCCGCAACCGGGCCACGCGCTGGGCGAGCAGGTGCTGGGCGACGCCGCCCTCGCCGCCCTGGCCAAGGAGCACGGCCTGCCGGAGGACATCACGGTGCGCGACGTCGTCGACCGGGCCGTGGCGGGGGATGCCGTGGCGGACGAGGTCGCCGCGGAGATGGCACGCCGCATCGCCGTGGTGGTCGCGACGCTGGCGATCGTGCTCGACCCGGAGGTCTTCGTGCTCGTCGACCAGGCCGCGCGCGCGCCCATCGCGGACCGGGTCGTCACCTTTATGCGGGACCGGGTGGCCGTGCTGCCCGCGCGGATCGAGCCGTCGCCGCTCGGCGCGGACGGCGTCGTGCTCGGCGCCGCGTGGGCGGCGAGCCAGGCGCTGCGCGAGGGCGGGGCCGCAGGCCCCGACGCAGGGACGGACGACGGCGCGCCGGCCGGCGACGGGGCGCCGCGGTGAGCGCACCGGCGGCGCCGCCATCCGACCTCACGGACCGCCTCGGGCTCGGCCGCGACGCTCGGGCGATCATCCTCAACGCCGACGACCTGGGCATGTGCCGCGCGGCCAACCGCGCGATCCTGCCGCTGCTGGCGGCGGGCCACCTGGACTCGACGACGGTCATGGTGCCGTGCTCGTGGGCGCCGGACGCCCTGGCCCAGGCTGCGGCCGACCCAAACCTCGACGTCGGCGTCCACCTGGTCCTGACGAGCGAGTGGACCCGCTACCGGTGGCGCCCCCTCACCGGCCTGGGCACGTCGCTGGTGGACGGCGCGGGGTACTTCCCGGCCGCCGTGGACGCGGTCGAGCGCGGGGCGCGCGACGAGGACGTCGCGGCGGAGCTCGCGGCGCAGCTCGACGCCGCGCTCGCGGCGGGGGTGGACGTCAGCCACCTCGACAACCACATGGGGTCCGTCTACGGGCTCGCGACGGGGCGCTCGTTCCTGCCGCAGGTGTTAGCGCTCGCCGCGTCCCGGGGGCTGCCGTTCCGGCTGCCACGCTCCCTGGACGGCCTCGCGGCGACCGGCGCCGACCCGGAGGCACCGGGCTCGCAGAAGATCCTGGACGCCGCGACGTCGGCGGCCGACGCGGCCGGCGTCGTGATCCTCGACCAGCTCTGGACGCACCCGTTCCAGCTCGCGGGGGAGGGTACCCCCGACGAAGAGGGCTACGACGCGGTGAAGGCGGGCTTCCTCGACCTGCTGCGCCGGGCGCGCCCGGGGGTCACGGAGATCTTCCTGCACCCGATGCTGCCCGGGGACGAGCTCACCGACACCGTCGACTACGCGGCGCCCAAGCGCGGATACGAGCTCCGGCTGCTGCGGGACCCCGAGGTCGCGGCGACGATCGAGGCTGAAGGGCTGGTCCGCGTCGGATGGCGCGACCTGCGCGCCGTGCAGCGGGGCGAGCGATGACGCGCCTCGCCGGGGTGCGCGACCGGCGGCTGGTGGGCGCGCCGACGCGCGCGCAGACCATCGCGTACGGGGCGTCGGCGTTCCCCGCCAACCTGCTGCTGCAGACGTTCTCCGCCTTCGTCGTCTACTTCTACGTGGACCACCTCGGCGTGCCCGCGGGGTGGGTCGCGGGGGCGATGGTGGCGCACGGCATCCTCAACGCGCTGCTCAACCCGTTGGTCGGCGCCGCGTCCGACCGGCGCCGCACCCGCTGGGGCCGGCGCGTGCCGTGGATCGGCCTGGGGATCGTGCCGCTGATCGTCGCGTTCGCCCTGGTCTGGATGCCGCCGTCGCTGCCCCCGGCGGGGCTGGTCGTGTGGTTCCTCGTGGTCGTCGCGGTGTACGACGTCGCGTACGTCGCGGTGGTGCTGAACGTCTCCGCGCTCTTCCCGGAGATCTTCCGCACCACGGCGGAGCGGGCGCGCGGCAACTCCCCGCGGCAGCTGTTCGCGCTGGTGGGGATGATCCTCGGCACCGCCGGGGCGCCGCTGTTGTACGACTCGATCGGCTGGGCCGCGATGGCCCTCGTGCTCGCGGTGGTGTGCGCGGGCTTCTTCGCCTGGTCGCTGGTGGGGATGGTCGAGCGGGACGCCGACGAGACGGTCCGGGCCCGTGAGTCCACCGTCGGCCTGCGCGACCAGCTCCGGTACACCTTCGCCAACCGCGCCTTCGTCACCTACGTGCTCGGCTCGCTGATGCTGCAGAGCACGACGGCGATCCTGCTTGCGGGCGTGCCGTTCTACGTGCGGTACACCGTGGGCGGTGGCGAGGCCGACGCCACCCTGCTCCTGGCGCCCATCTTCGTGGTCGCGATCCCCGCGATCTGGGGCTGGTCGTGGGTGGTGCGGCGGGTCGGCCCGCGTACCACGATGCTCCTCGTCGTGGCCGTGTACGGCCTCGCGACCTGCCTGTACCTCGTCCCGACGACGGTACTCGGCGGCGCGGCGGCCGGCCTCGCGGTGGGCCTCGGCGTGGCCGGGCTCATGCAGGTGCTCGAGGTGGCCCTGGGCCAGGTGATCGACGACGACGAGAGCCGTACGGGCCTGCGCCGCGAGGGCATGTACTTCGGCGCCAACGGCTTCGTGGTGCGCGGGTCGGTGGTGGTGCAGGCGGTGGTGCTGGCGGTGGTGCTTGGCGCCAGCGGGTACGTGGAGGGCGCGGACGTGCAGCTGCCGGCGGTCGCGACCGGCATCCGCCTGCTGATCGGCGGGGTGCCGGTGGTGCTGGCCGCCCTGGCGTTCGTCTGCTTCTGGTTCTACCCCCTGCGCGCCGCGGCGCCGGCCGAGCCTGTCGTGGCCGCTGGTTGAGCCTGTCGTGGCCGCTGGTTGAGCCTGTCGTGGCCGCTGGTTGAGCCTGGCGTGGCCGCTGGTTGAGCCTGTCGAAACCCGGCGAGGGTTTCGACAGGCCCGACCATCGGGGTTCGACCCTTCGACAGGCTCAGGACGGCGCAGGCTCAACCAGCGAGGAGCCACACCGTCGTCGCGCCGGGCAGCTCGCCGTCTGCGAGCGGACCGCTGCTCAGCAGCACCTCGCCCTCGGGCAGCGGCACCGCCGCGCTGCCGAAGTTCGTCACGCTGGTCCACCCGTTCGGGCGCCGGAAGGCGAGCACGACGGCCGAGTCGGTGTCGAGCCACTCGAGCTCCTCGCGGGTCTGCAGCCGACGCCGCAGACCGAGGGCCGTGCGGTACAGCTCCAGGGTCGAGCCGTCGACGCCGTCCTGGGTCGACGCCGCGTGCTCGGCGAACCAGGCCGGCTGGGGCAGGTGCGCCGGGCCCTCCCCGAAGCCCAGCGAGGGCCCGTCGGCGGACCAGGGAAGCGGGACGCGGCAACCGTCGCGGCCCAGGTCTACCCCCGGGTTGCGGAAGAACGCCGGGTCCTGCCGCTCGGCGTCCGGGATGTCCGCGACCTCGTGCAGGCCCAGCTCCTCGCCCTGGTAGAGGTAGGACGAGCCGGGCAGGGCGAGCTCGAGCAGCGTCGCCGCCCGGGCCTTCGTCAGCCCGGCCTCGCGGTCGAGCTCCGCCTCGGGGCCGCCCGCGAGCAGCCAGTCGGCGCCGCCCTTGCCGGGCTTGTCGCCGCGGGCCGCCAGGCCGTAGCGCGTGGCGTGCCGCACGACGTCGTGGTTGGAGAACACCCAGGTGGTCGACGACCCGGACACGGCCGCGAGCTCCAGGTTGGCCGTGATGATGCGGCGGAACTGGTCGGCGTCGAAGTCGGCCTCGAGCAGGTCGAAGTTGAACGCCTGCCCGAGGCCCGCCCGGCTCGCGTAGCGGGCGCGGCGCTCCGCGGCGACCCATGCCTCGGCGACCGCCGTGCGGGGCGGGTCGTAGGAGTCGAAGACCTCGCGCCATTCGGCGTAGACGTCGTGCACGTCGTCGCGGTCGAACAGGGGGTGGTTGCCGTCCTGGGGCAGCGCCTCCAGGTCGGCCTGGGACGGCAGGGGCTCGCCGGGCGCGGGGAGATCCTTGGTGAGCATGTGCGCCACGTCGATGCGGAACCCGTCGACGCCGCGGTCGGACCAGAACCGCAGGGTGGCCAGGAAGTCGGCCCGCACCTCCGGGTTGTCCCAGTTGAGGTCCGGCTGCTCGGTCGCGAAGTGGTGGTAGTACCACTGCCCGTCGCCGACGGGCTCCCAGGCCGGGCCGCCGAAGGCGGACGTCCAGTCCGCGGGCGGCAGCTCGCCGTCCTGGCCGAGGCCGTCGCGGAAGATGTAGCGGTCGCGCGCGGGCGACCCCTTCGGCGCGGCGAGGGCCTCGCGGAACCACGCGTGCAGGTCCGACGAGTGGTTCGGCACGATGTCGACGACGACGCGGATCCCGGCGCCGTGCAGCGCCGCCACCATCTCGTCGAAGTCGGCGAGGGTGCCGATCCTCGGGTCCACGTCGCGGTAGTCGGCGACGTCGTACCCGCCGTCGGCGAGCGCGGACGGGTAAAAGGGGCTGAGCCACACGGCGTCGATCCCCAGCGCGGCGAGGTAGTCCACGCGCGAGGTGATGCCGCGCAGGTTGCCGATGCCGTCGCCGTCCGAGTCGGCGAAGCTGCGCGGGTAGATCTGGTAGACGGCGGCCTGACGCCACCAGGTCGCGTCGGAGGCGGCGACGGCAGGGACGTCGAGCAGGTCGGTCATGGGGTGGTTCCTCTCCCGGTGTGGCGGACTGGAGGTGAAGCCGCTACTTTGTTGGCGCAGAAAATCTAACACTAGAATCAACTGCTCGACCATACTGATCCCGAACTGATCCCGAACTGCCCCCGGCGGCATCCGGGGTACGGCGACGACGAACCGGAGCGTAATGACCCACGGTCAGGAGGCCATGCCCTCGACGCACCTGCTGCGACGGCTCAACGCCGAGCGCGTGCTGCAGGAGGTCTGGGGCGGAGAGCCCGTCACGGCCAGCGCCCTCATGGCCGCCACCGGGCTGGCCCGCTCCACCGTCCTCGCCCTGTGCCGGGAGCTCACCGACCGCGGCTGGCTCGTCGAGCTCGACGACGCCCGCGCCGCCGGCGCCTACACCAAGGGCCGCCCGGCGCTGCGGTACGCGTTCCGCCCGGACGCGGCGCTGGTCGTCGGGGTGGACGCCGGGCAGCACCGGGTCTCGGCCGCGGTCGCCGACCTGCACGGGCACGTGGTCGCCGAGGAAGCCGTGCACCTGGACCCGGACAGCGACGCCGGGGGTCGTCGGGCCGCCGTCCTCGGGGCCGTCGACGCGGCCGTCGCGCGTGCCGGCCGCGGCGAGGGCACGGTCATGACCGTCGTGGTCGGCGTGCCCGCGCCCGTGGGGACGACGGGCATGCCGGCGGGGGAGCGCAACCCCTTCTGGGCGCTCATGAACCCGGGGCTGGGCGACCTGTTCGCCTCCCGCGGCTGGGACGTCGTCGTCGAGAACGACGCGAACCTCGCCGCCGTCGCCGAGTCGGAGCACGGGGACGGGGCGGCGGCCTACGCCGCGCTCCTGGTCGGGGAGCGGCTGGGGGCGGGCATCGTGCTCGACGGCGCGCTGCTGCGCGGGCCGCGCGGCGCGATCGGGGAGATGCGGATCCTCGACCTGGTTCAGGGCGTCGGGTCGAGCGACGGGCTCGGCGCGCTCGCCCGGGACGAGGCCCGCCGCGCGGTCACCTCCGGGGAGGCCGCCGGGAGCGCGCTCGCCCGCGTCGCCCCCGAGCAGCTGGACGCGGAGCACGTGCTCGCGGCCGCCGCCGAGGGGGACACCGTCGCCCTGCGCCTCTGCGACCACCTCGCGGACCGGCTGGCCCGGGTCTGCGCCGTCCTGTCGGGGCTGCTGGACCTCGACCGCGTCATCGTCACCGGCGCCATGGCGCCGGCGCTGGGGCCCGTCGTCGAGCGCGCCCGCGCGCTGCTCCCCGTGCACCTGCACCACCCGGCCGTCGAGATCGTGGTCTCCGACCTCGGCCCGGACGTCGTGCGGACCGGCGCCGTCCGCATGGCCGTCGACCACCTCCGCGCGCGCGCCCTCGACCGGGGCCTGCCCGCCGCCGCTGAGGCCTGACCCCGGAGCCTGACCTCGGGCGAGCCGACGACGGGTAGAGTGCCCGGCGCCCCCGACGTCGATGCGCGCGCCGCCGTGCCGCGTGGCGATGCGGCGCCCACGACCCCCTCCGCGCGACGACGCGCCTCCGCCCCGGACCGATCGGAGACTCCGCGTGTCGGACGACCTGCGTGCCTCGCTGCCCGACCCCGCCCCCGAGCCCCTGCCCGTGACCGGCGCGCCCGAGGCCGCCGCCCCAGGGTCGTTCCGGGCCGCGTTCGCCTCGGCGCGGACCCTGCGCACCGAGGTCCTCGCCGGCCTCGTGGTCGGGCTCGCCCTCATCCCGGAGGCGATCGCCTTCTCGATCATCGCGGGTGTCGACCCGCGTATCGGGCTGTTCGCGGCGTTCACGATGGCGGTGACGATCTCGTTCGTCGGCGGCCGACCCGCGATGATCTCCGCCGCCACCGGAGCGATCGCCCTGGTCATCGCGCCCGTCGCGCGCGAGCACGGGCTCGACTACCTCGTCGTCACGGTCATCCTGGGCGGCGTGATCCAGGTGGTCCTGGGGCTGCTGGGCGTGGCCCGGCTCATGCGGTTCATCCCGCGGTCGGTGATGGTCGGCTTCGTCAACGCGCTGGCGATCCTCGTCTTCAGCTCGCAGCTGCCGCACCTGCGGGGCGTGCCGTTCGCGGTGTACCCGATGGTGGTCGCGGGCATCGCGATCATGGTGTTCTTCCCGCGCCTGACGAAGGTCGTGCCGGCACCGCTGGTCGCGATCGTGCTGCTCACGGTGGTCACCGTCACGGCCGCGATCGCCGTCCCGACGGTGGGTGACGAGGGCGCGCTGCCCGAGTCGCTGCCCACGCTCTTCTTCCCCGACGTGCCGCTGAACCTCGAGACGCTGCAGATCATCGCGCCGTACGCCCTCGCGATGGCGCTGGTCGGCCTCATCGAGTCGCTGCTCACGGCCAAGCTGGTCGACGACATCACGGACACCCACTCGAACAAGACCCGCGAGTCCTGGGGGCAGGGCGTCGCCAACGTCGTCACCGGCCTGTTCGGCGGCATGGGCGGCTGTGCCATGATCGGCCAGACGATGATCAACGTGAAGGCGTCCGGCGCCCGCACGCGGCTCTCGACGTTCCTGGCCGGCGTCTTCCTGCTGATCCTCGTGGTCGGGCTCGGGGACGTGGTCGCGATCATCCCGATGGCGGCGCTCGTCGCGGTGATGGTCATGGTGTCGGTCGGGACGTTCGACTGGCACTCGATCCGCCCGTCCACGCTGCGGCGGATGCCGAGATCCGAGACAGCGGTCATGCTGGCGACCGTCGTCGTCACCGTCGCCACCCACAACCTGGCCTACGGCGTGCTCGTCGGTGTCGTGGTGGCGGCGATCCTGTTCGTGCGGCGCGTGTCGCACCTGACGACGGTCACGCGCCTCGATGCGGACGACGCCGACGACGAGCGCGTCTACGCCGTCGACGGTGAGCTCTTCTTCGCCTCGTCCAACGACCTCGTCTACCAGTTCGACTACACGGCAGACCCGCACCGCATCGTCATCGACATGTCGAAAGCACACGTGTGGGACGCCTCGACCGTCGCTGCCCTGGACGCCGTCCAGCACAAGTACGCCGCCCACGGCAAGACTGTGACCTTCCGCGGCCTCGACGCCGACAGCACTGCCCGGCTGTCGCGGCTCGCCGGCCACCTCGGCGCCGGTCACTGACCACGACACCTCCCGACGGGCTCAACCGCCGGGTTCGGTTTCGACGGGCTCGACCAGCGGGCCTGAGGGCCACAGCGCGTGCAGCGCCGCCACCGTGACGAGCGGGACGGTGGGCACGAGCGCGATCACCGCGATGCGGGCGCCGAAGTCGTTCACCGCGGAGCCGGCCACGCAGACGATCCAGATCGCGAGCACGGTGGGGCGCAGCAGGGGCCACGCGTCCTCGGTCCGCGCGAACCAGCGTGGGGTGAACCGGCCCGGCGCGAACAGCAGGAGCGCGCACGCCACCAGCACCAGGAGCGTCAGCCAGACCGGGACGCCGCCGAGGACGGAGCGCGCGGCGTAGCCGGCCTTGCGCGCCAGCGTCTCCCAGGCCTCGCCCTCGACCACCTGGGCGACGAACCGGCCCAGGTGCGAGCGCTCGTCGGCGGGCCGCAGCCAGTCGAGCACCCCGACGACGGCGACCGCGGCCACGCCCGCGGCGGCCACGAGGAAGAACCGGCGCCACGTCAGCCGGGCGCCGGACGCCGCGAGCCCCAGCACGGCGAACGCCGGCACGAGTACCAGGCCACCCCCGAGGTCGGCGCCGAGGGTGGGCCAGACGTCGACCGCCATCGTCACCACGCCGATCACGCCCACCGCCGCGGCGGCCGCGCCGCGCCGCCCGCGCCGCACCAGCGCCTGCGCGATCGCGGCGGCGACCACGAGCGCGGCCACCGCGTACACGGAGAAGGTGGGGTTGCCGAAGCCGTAGAAGCGCGCCCCGAACGTCGGCGCCGAGCCCAGCGGGCTCGCCCGGTTGAGGGGCGTGCCGATGAAGGCGTCCAGCGTCAGGACGCCGAACGTGATGCCGGCGACGATTCCCGGCCCGAGCCACACGGGCCGTCGGGGCGCGAGCGCGCCGAGCGCCGCCACCACGGCCGTGGCGCCCAGGGTGGACGCGACGAACGCGAGCAAGGGCTGGTCGAACCGCCACCAGCCGCTGAGCGAGACGAGGAACGCCGCCGCGGGAAGCGCGGCGAGCACCAGGGCGGTGCCGCGCGCCCAGGCCCAGAGCATCGGGCGACGGGCGCGGGCGCGCGCCGTCAGCGTCCGCCCAGTCCGTGCCGCCCGCGCGCCGAGCAGCAGGCAGGCCGCGGCGAGGGCGAGCCCGGCGTACAGAGGGACGTCGACGAACGACGTGTACACGGTGCGGCGCACGAGGTCGAGCGACGTGAGGCCGGCGAGCGCCTCGGCGGACGACGTGGCGTCCTGCGGGCGCGGGGACCCCCACGCGAACGGGGTGTCCTGGATCGGTGCCGCCGGGGTGATCCCCGCCGCGCCCAGCACGGTGGCGGGCAGGTCGAGCATGCGCGCCACGCCGTCCGTGCGGGTGGCGGCGCTGGTGAGGTACCGGGGCTGTTCCGGCGCGTGGGCGGTCGGCCGCGCGAGCGCGACGCCGAGCACGGGCCGGGTGCCGGGCGTGCCGGCGAGGTCGACGACCAGCACCGTCGCAGTGGGCGGGGCCGCGTCGAGCACGCGCCCGACGACGTCGTCGACGTCGGCCAGGCGGTCCGCGTGCACCTCCTCCCGCGCCGCGCGGGCCTCGGCGCCGGACAGCCCGGGGTCGACGCCCGAGGGCGTCGCGTCCCCGGCGTCGACCACCGTGACCGGGCAGGCGAACGCGTCGGAGCCCGGGGCGAGGGCGGCGTCGAGGTCGCGGTAGCGGGCGACGTCGCCGCTCGGGTCGGCGAGGGCGACGGCGGCGCCGGGGCCGACGGCCGTGGCGCACCCGGCCGGCGCGAGCTGGGCGCCGAGCGTCCCGAGGCGGGCCTGGTAGGTGGAGCCCCGCTGGAGGTCGACCAGCCTGTCCCAGCCGTCCACCGTGGCGCCGTCCCCGGCGGTGGCGGGCTCCGCCGTCGGGCACTCCCACGACCCGTCGGCTGCCCGCTGGTCGGCCACGTCGGCAAGCGTGCCGGCCGAGAGCGCGAGCCAGCCGCCCACCACGCACCGGGCGGCGGCGCCCGTGGGCTGGGACACGCCGCCGGCGCCCGCACCGTCGGCGAGGAGCCCGTTCAGGGTGGGCGCGCGGCCCTCGGCGACGTCGTCCCACTGCACCCCGGTGGTGCCGACCACGACGAGCGGGCCCTCGGACGCGACGGTGTCTTCCCGCGTGGGCGTGACCTGCGAGCCCGCGTTCGCGGTGTCCGACGCCGGGCGCAGCCCGGCCGCGGAGATCACCGTGGAGGCGAGCAGGAGCACCACGAGCAGCGTGCCGCTCGCCGTCAGGAGCATGGTCGGCATCCGACGGATGCCGGGCTCGCGGGACTCGGGTCCCTCGACCGACCCCGGCTGCGCGCCCGACTGTGCCGCGAGCTCCAGGTGGCCTGCCAGGATCACGGGGACGGACAGGACGAGCACGAGGAACGCGATGGCGATCCCGGAGTCGTTGAGCAGGGTGCCGACGGTGCCGGTCACGACGAGCGCGACGACGAGGCGGCGCAGCAGGGGGTCGCGGCGGTAGGCGGCGGCGAGGCCGCCGAGGCGCGCGCGGTCCGGGTGGAGCGCCGCCCACGCCGCGGCGAGGCACGCGAGGAGCGCGGCGGCCCCGGCCGGGTTCGCGACGGTGGCCCAGGCGCCCGCGGCCTTGCCGGCCAGCACGCCCAGCGCGCGACCGTCCACCACCGATTGCACGAATCCGCCCAGGTGGCTGCTGCCGCCCCCGACGAGCCAGTCCACGGCGGCGATCAGCGCGACGACGAGGACCGTCCCCGCGCCCACCAGCACCGCCCGCCGCCACGTCACCCGCACGCCGGCGATGCCCAGCACCAGCACCGCGAAGCCGGGCACGAGCGCCAGGATCCCGCCGAGGTCGGCGCCGAACGGGGGGAGGCCGTCCACGAGCACCGTCACGACGCCCACCGCGCCCGCCACCCACGCCGCGCGCGACGGCGCCGCGCCGCGGGCCCGCAGGATTGCCGTCAGCCCGGCGGCGAGCACGATCCCGGCCACCGCGTACACGGCGAACACGGTGTTGGAGAAGCCGTAGAAGCGGGCGCCGAGCGAGGGGGCCGGGCCCAGCAGCGACCCCTGCTGCAGGGTGGTGCCCGTGAGGCCGTCGACGGTCAGCACCAGCCAGGTGACGCCCGCGAGGCACGTCGTGAGACGCCAGGGGGACGGCGGCAGGAGCCGGCGCGCGGCCCACGCGATCAGCGCCGCGACGAGGGCGGCCACCGCCAGGGACAGCACGAGCGTCATCACGGGCGAGGGCCATGCCCACCAGCGCGAGAGCGTCGCGAGCGTCGCCGCGACCGGAAGGCTGGACGCGATCACCAGGACGGCAAGCGCGATGCGGCGGCCCGACGGGGTGAGGCCCGGCTTCGCCCGGCCCCGCCGGTGAGCGAGGAGCAGGGCGCCGACCACCGCGATGCCGGACAGCGCGACGAGGCCGATCAGCAGGGGGGACAGGCGTGGCACGGTGTCGGTGAGCACGCTCAGGTACTGGCGG
The DNA here is from genome assembly GCF_059445475.1 of Isoptericola sp. Y581. Lineage (NCBI taxonomy): Bacteria > Bacillati > Actinomycetota > Actinomycetes > Micrococcales > Promicromonosporaceae > Isoptericola > Isoptericola sp. Y581. The sequence goes on from NZ_JCAIUK010000013.1 coordinate 21,541, forward strand.
TTCTCCACCGTGCGGGCCACGGGGATGCGCCGGTCGTCGCCGCGTTCCAGCGGAGAGCCGGTGAACGGCGCGAGCGCCTCGGCGAGCGGGTCGCCGGCCTCCTCCGCGTCCCCGACGTCGTCCTCGTCGGACGGGACGGGCGCCGTGCCGGAGAGCGCGCCGCCCGTGACGGTGTCGGCGACGGTCGCGGACAGGTCGGCCAGCACGACGACGCCCACCCACCGCGACGACGTGGAGGAGAGCCAGGTCGCGGAGCCGCCCGGGCGCGTCCAGTCGACCACGACCTGCAGGTCGGACGGCCCGAGCGGCGTGTCCGAGACGCCCGCGACGACGAGCCTGCCCCCGGTCGGCAGCAGGTCCGCGAGGCGGCCCAGCTGGGCGTCGAGCTCCTCGACGGCGGCGCTCCGCTCGCCGGCGGCGTCGGGCAGCACCCCCAGGTCGACGACGGTGGCGGGGCAGGAGGTGAGCTGCTCGGCGGTGAGCTGCCCGGCGTCCGACAGGTAGCGCGGCACCTCGCCGGCGGAGTCGGCGAGGGCGACGGCGGCGCCGGGGCCGACCGCGGTGGCGCACGTGCCGCTGAGGTCGACGAGGTCGCCGAGCGCGCCCGGCTCGGCGGTCGGGGGCACCACCGGGTCGGTGACGGTGAGGGCGGACCAGCCGGGCACCGACACCCGCTCGGCCGTGCCGGCGGTGGTCGCGGGCACGGGCAGCGGGGAGCAGCCCAGCGCGGCGGCGTCCTCGGCGTCCTCCTGGCCGGCCGACTCGTCGGCGGATTCGTCCGCTGGCGCGTCGGCGTCGGCGTCGGCGTCGGGGGTGTCGTTCTCCGCCGCGACCTTGCCGCCGGCCGACACCGACAGCCACGCGTCGAGGGGGCACGTCGGGGTCAGCGTCCGCACCGCGACCGACGCCACCGAGCCGCCGCCGATGAGGCGCCACAGGTTCGGGGTGCGGGCGACGTCCACGTCGGACCACTGCAGCCCGGACACGCCGGCGAGGACCAGCGGGGTGTCGGGCTGGTCGGCCCCGTCCCCGGGCGCCGCCGAGGCCCGTGCGGCGCCGGCGAGCGTCGTGAGCAGCAGGAGCAGCACGGCCGCCACGGCCGCCGCGACCAGGACGACGCGGGGGGCTCGGGCGGCCACGGGCGGGCGGGCGGGGCTGATCACGCTGGCCACCCTATGCGGGGCGGTCCTCGTGGCCTCCTCGGGGTCCCGGCCCGACCGGGACGTTCACGCGATCATCCCGTCCTGTGCGCCGGACGCCTGCGGTTGCGCTGCGGGCGGGTCCTCGTGCCTCGGCCCCACCCTCCGCTGCACCTCCGGCGTCAGGGGGTGCGCACCACGAGAGCCCCGGGCTCCACCCAGGTCTCGAACTCGACGGCGCGCCCGAGCGGGTCGCCGTCGGCCTGCGCCTGCTCGCCCTCGTCCACGCGGATGACGGCACGGCGCGCCCGTGTGTGGTCGATACGGCCGATCTTGCCCGGCAGGTCGTTGCGGACGCCGATGCCCTGCGCCACGACCTCGCCCAGGAGCTGCGCCCACCCCGCCAGACCGCCGCGCGTATCGATCGCGGCCACGTCGAGCTCGCCGTCGTCGATGATGGCGTCCGGGAGCAGGGTGAGGCCGCCCGGCAGCCGGCCGCAGTTGCCGACCATGAAGCTGCGCAGCCGGGCCTCCACCGCGTCGCCGTCGTCGAGGCGGATCGTGGCGTGCATCCTGCGCCCGTGCAGGTGCCGCGCCCCCGCGAGGAAGTACGCCACCCAGCCGACCCGGGCCTTGAGCTGGTCGTCCGTGTCCGCGACCATCGCGGCATCGAAACCGAGCCCGGCGATGACGAGGAAGATGTGCGCCCGGTCCGGGTCGTCCGGCGGCTCCTCGTCCGGGGCGTACTCGGCCACGCGCGCCCTGCCGACGTCGATGGCCCGGTCGCTGCCGCCGAGCACGACGGCGAGCGCCTCGGTGACCGACGCCAGCGGTAGGTCGAGGTTGCGGGCCAGCAGGTTGCCGGTCCCGACGGGGATGAGCCCCATGGCGTGCCCGGTCCCGGTGAGCGCCTCGGCGACTGCCCGCACCGTGCCGTCGCCGCCCACGGCGACCACCACGTCCGCCCCGTCGGCGAGCGCCTGCCGCGCCTGGCCCGTGCCCGGGTCCTCCACGGTGGTCTCGTAGAAGAGGGGCGCCGGCAGGGCCGCGTCCCCGCACATGCGCTCGACGACGGCGCGCACCTCCGCGGAGCCTTCCTTGGACGGGTTGATGACCACCGCGAGCCGCATGCCCTGCGACCCGTCCTCCTGCGCGCGCTGCGCGTCCCGCTCGTCGAGGGCGCGCTCGCGCCCCCGCGCCCGCCGCCACCCCACGAGCATCACCGTGAGCGCGACGAGCGCGATCGCCAGCACGACGATCCCCACCACGAGTTCTCCCGGCATGAGCGCCATGAGCGCAACCTACGACGTTTCCCACCCCGCGACCCGCTGAGCCAGACGAGACGTCCGCCACCCCGCGAGGTAGTTCGGAACCCCGCGAGGTAGTTCGGAACCCCGCGAGGTAGTTCGGAACCCCGCGAGGTAGTTCGAAATGGCGCGAGGTAGTTCCGGGTGGTCTCCCCGGGCCGCACGACGCCGGCCGGTTAGGCTGGCGGGCGTGATCGACCTCCGACTCCTCCGCGACAACCCTGACGTCGTCCGCGCCAGCCAGCTGGCCCGTGGCGACGACCCCGCCCTCGTGGACGCGGCGCTCGACGCCGACGCGCGCCGTCGCTCGTCCCTGACCGAGTTCGAGTCGATGCGCGCGGAGCAGAAGGCGCTCGGCAAGCAGGTGGCGAAGGCGCAGGGCGACGAGAAGGCGGAGCTGCTGACGCGCACGAAGCACCTGGCTGAGCAGGTCAAGGCGCGGCAGGCGGAGGCGTCGAGCGCGGAGAAGCACGTCGACGAGCTGCTCTACCGCATCGCCAACGTGGTCGAGGGCGCGCCTCCCGGCGGCGAGGAGGACTTCGACGTCGTCAAGCAGGTCGGCAGCCCGCGCGACTTCGCGGCCGAGGGCTTCACGCCGCGTGACCACCTGGAGCTGGGCGAGGGCCTGGCCGCGATCGACACCGCCCGCGGGGCGAAGGTCTCGGGGTCGCGGTTCTACTTCCTCACCGGCATCGGCGCCCGCCTCGAGCTCGCGATCCTCAACGCCGCGATCGACCAGGCGGTGAGCGCGGGCTTCACGCCGATGATCACCCCGACCCTGGTCAAGCCCGAGACGATGCGCGGCACCGGCTTCCTCGGCAGCCACGCGGACGAGGTGTACCACCTCGAGAAGGACGACCTGTACCTGGTCGGCACCAGCGAGGTGGCGCTCGCGGGCTACCACGCGGACGAGATCCTCGACCTGTCGGCGGGCCCGAAACGGTACGCCGGCTGGAGCGCGTGCTACCGGCGCGAAGCCGGCGCCGCGGGCCGCGACACCCGCGGCATCATCCGCGTGCACCAGTTCCACAAGGTGGAGATGTTCAGCTACTGCCCGCCGGAGGAGGCCGCCGTCGAGCACCAGCGCCTGCTCGCGTGGGAGGAGGCCATGCTCGCCAAGGTCGAGCTTCCCTACCGCGTCATCGACACCGCCGCCGGCGACCTCGGCACGTCGGCCGCCCGCAAGTTCGACTGCGAGGCGTGGCTGCCCACGCAGGAGCGGTTCCTCGAGCTCACCTCGACGTCGAACTGCACCACGTTCCAGGCCCGCCGCCTGGGGGTGCGCGAGCGCACGCCCGACGGCTCCACGCGCCCCGTCGCCACGCTCAACGGCACGCTCGGCACCACCCGGTGGATCGTCGCCATCCTGGAGAACCACCAGCAGCCGGACGGCTCGGTCCGCGTCCCCGAGGGCCTCCGGCCCTACCTGGGCGGCCTCGAGGTCCTCGAACCGGTCGCGCGCTGATGGCGGACGTCCCGGCGGGGGCGCCGCACCTGGTCGCCCTCGACATCGACGGCACGCTGCTCGGGTACGACGGCGGGCTGTCGCCCGCGGTGCACGAGGCGGTTGCGGAGGTCCAGGCGGCCGGGCACCACGTGGTGCTGGCCTCCGGCCGGTCGCTTATCGCGATGATGCCGGTGGCCGAGCTGCTGGGCATCACCACCGGGTGGATGGTGTCCTCCAACGGCGCGGTGACGGTGCGCCTCGACCCGGGCACCCCGCACGGCTGGGCGGTGGACCAGGTCGTGACGTTCGACCCCGAGCCCGCGCTGCGCCTGCTGCGCGAGGAGCTGCCCGACGCCCGGTACGCGGTCGAGGACATCGGCGTGGGATTTCGCATGAACGCGCTGCTGCCCGACGGCGAGCTCGAAGGGGAGCATCAGATCGTGGATTTCGAGCAGCTCTGGGCCCGCGAGGTGACGCGTGTCATCATTCGCGACCCCGAGCGCACCCCCGAGGAGTTCAGCCAGATGGCGGCGCGGATCGGCCTCGGCGACGTCACCTACGCCGTCGGCTGGACGGCGTGGATGGACGTGGCGCCCCGCGGCGTCACCAAGGCGTCCGCTCTGGAACGGCTGCGCGGCAGCCTCGGCGTGGACCCGCGCGCGACCGTCGCCGTCGGCGACGGGCACAACGACGTCGACATGCTGGGCTGGGCCGCGCGCGGCGTCGCGATGGGGCACGCGGACGACCTCGTGCGCGGGGCGGCCGACGAGGTCACCGGCACCGTCGACGAGGACGGCGTCGTCCCCGTGCTGCTCTCCCTGACGCCGAGATAGAGAACCCAGTTCCCCGAGCTTCTCTATCTCGGCGAACTGGGTTCTCTATCTCGGCGGTGTCAGCCGCGGGCGGTGAGGACGATCGGGCCGTCGTCGGTGATGGCGATGGTGTGCTCGCTGTGGGCGCCGCGCGACCCGTCGGCGGCGCGGAGGGTCCAGCCGTCGGGGTCGGTGAAGATCTCGTCGGTGGTCTCGAGGAACCACGGCTCGATGGCGATGACGAGGCCCGCCTTGAGCGGGAAGCCGCGGCCGGCGCGGCCGTCGTTGGGCACGTGCGGGTCGCCGTGCATGGTGCGGCCGACGCCGTGGCCGCCGAAGTCGGTGTTGATCTCGTAGCCGGCGCCGCGGGCGACCTTGGCGATGGCGGCGGAGATGTCGCCGACCTTGTGGCCGACGGTGGCGGCGGCGATGCCCGCCTCCAGCGCCACCTCGGTGGTCTCGATGAGCTTCGCGTCCGCCGCCGCGCGCTGCGGCGTGGGCGAGGCGCCGACGACGAACGACACGGCCGAGTCGGACACCCAGCCGTCCACCGCCGCGGCGAAGTCGATGCTCAGCAGGTCGCCGTCGCGCAGCGCGTAGTCGTGGGGTAGCCCGTGCAGCACCGCGTCGTTCACCGACGTGCAGATCACCTTGCCGAACGGCATCGCGCCGAACGACGGGTGGTAGTCGATGTAGCAGGACTCGGCACCGCGGTCGCGGATCATGCGGTGCGCGAGAGCGTCCAGCTCGAGCAGGTTCACCCCGACGTCGGCGGCGTCCCGCACCGCGGTGAGTACCTCGGCCACGAAGCGGCCCGCGGGGCGCATCTGGTCGATCTCTCGCGGGCTCCTCAGCTCGATCATGACGGTCCTCTCGCAGTGCTGTGACGCGGTGGTGGGGTCGGTGGAGTCTCAGGGTGTCACGAATCGTCACCGAGTCGTGACCGTGAAACGCGTTGCGAGAACTTGCACCAGGGGGTGCAGGTGCGATCGACTCCAGGGGGAGGCAGTATCCCGGTCAGGGGACCTTGAGGATCACGGGCCGCCACCGGTGGGCAACTTCCGTGGACCACGACGCAGTGGAGGAGCTTGGCATGACCACACGAATGACGACGGCGCGGCGACGCGCTCTGGCGCTGGCAGCCGGCGGTGCGGGCCTCGCGCTCGTGCTCGCGGCCTGCAGCGACCCGGACGGCGACGGCGGTGGTGGTGACGGCGGCGACGGCGGCAGCGCGTCCGCCGCCTCGATCGACTGCTCGGCCTACGAGGAGTTCGGCGACATCGACGGCAAGACGGTGGAGGTCTACACCTCCATCGTCGACCCCGAGGGCGCCACCCAGCAGGCCTCCTACGACGCCTTCGAGGAGTGCACGGGGGTCACCGTCGAGTACGAGCCCTCACGTGAGTTCGAGGCGCAGCTCCAGGTGCGCATCAAGGCGGGCAACGCGCCCGACATCGCGTACCTGCCGCAGCCGGGCCTGCTCAACACGATCGTCACGGACTACCCCGACGCCATCCAGCCCGCGCCCGACGCGACGGCCGCCAACGTCGACGAGTTCTTCAACGAGACGTGGAAGGGGTACGGCACGGTCGACGGCACGTTCTACGCGGCGCCGCTCGGCGCGAACGCCAAGTCGTTCGTCTGGTACTCGCCGTCGATGTTCGCGGACGCGGGGTATGAGGTGCCGCAGACGTGGACCGAGATGATGGACCTCACCCAGCAGATCAGCGACGACAACGACGGCGCCAAGGTCTGGTGCGCGGGCGTCGAGTCCGGTGACGGCACCGGCTGGCCGGGCACCGACTTCATCGAGGACGTGATGCTCCGTACCGCCGGGGTCGATGCCTACGAGCAGTGGTACACGCACGAGATCCCGTTCAACGACCCGCAGGTCGTCGAGGCCTGGGACACGGCGGGGGAGATCCTCAAGAACCCCGACTACGTCAACGCCGGGCTCGGCGAGGTCGACTCGATCGCCACGCAGTCGTGGACCGACGCCGGCAACGGCATCCTCGACGGCAACTGCTGGCTGCACCGTGCCGCGAACTTCTACCAGACGCAGTGGCCGGAGGGCACCGAGGTGTCGGAGGACGGCGACGTCTTCGCGTTCTACCTGCCGACCGACCAGACCGACGCCAAGCCGATGCTCGGCGGCGGCGAGTTCGTGGCGGCGTTCAACGACCGCCCCGAGGTGCAGGCCTTCCAGACCTACCTCTCGAGCGCGGACTGGGCCAACCAGAAGGCGCTCTCGACGCCCGACGGCGGCTGGGTGAGTGCCAACAGCGGGCTCGACCCGGAGAACCTCTCCACGGAGTTCGACCAGTACGTCGCCGGCGTCCTGTCGGACCCGGACACGGTCGTCGCGTTCGACGCGTCCGACCTCATGCCCGGCGAGGTCGGTGCCGGCACGTTCTGGACCGGCATCGTGGACTGGCTCACGGGGTCGAGCACCCAGGAGGTCGTCGACCAGATCGAGGCGTCCTGGCCCAGCTGAGACCCGTCGACGCGGACGTCTGAGCCCCGCTCGTCCGCACGATCCGGGCACATCGCTGACGATGTGCCCGGATCGTGCGCCCTGCCTCTCGTTCCCACTCCTCGAGGAGGTCGTCGATGACCTGGCTGCTCGAGCCCGATACCACCGGGCAGAAGCTCCTGCTCATGGTGGTCGCCGTGGCCCTGTTCGCCGCCGTGATGGGCATCATCCTGTTCCTGGTGGACCGACCCAAGCGGATCCCGTCGTGGGTGGTGGCGCTGGGTTTCGTCGGCGTACCCCTGCTCTTCCTCGCCTACGGTCTGGTGCGCCCCGGGTTGATCACCCTGTGGCAGTCGTTCTTCAACCGCAACGGCACCGAGTTCATCGGGTTCGACAACTACGTGCGTGCCTTCACCGAGGGCCAGTTCCAGCACGTGCTCGTGGTCACCGCGGCCTGGGTGATCCTCGCGCCTCTGTTGAGCGCCTTCATCGGCCTGGCGTATGCGGTGTTGGTCGACCGCACCCGGTTCGAGAAGCTCGCCAAGGCGCTCGTGTTCCTGCCGATGGCGATCTCGATGGTGGGCGCGTCGATCGTCTGGAAGTTCGTCTACGAGTTCCGGCCCGACCAGCCCGGAATCGATCAGATCGGCCTGCTCAACCAGGTCCTGGTGTGGGTCGGCCTGCCCCCGCAGCAGTTCCTCATCGGGCAGCCCTGGAACACCTGGTTCCTCATCGTGGTGATGATCTGGATCCAGACCGGGTTCGCGATGACGGTGCTCTCCGCGGCCATCAAGGCGATCCCGGACGACATCGTCGAGGCCGCGCGCCTCGACGGGCTGCATGGCATGGGGATGTTCCGCTACATCACGGTGCCCAGCATCCGCCCGGCCCTCGTCGTCGTGCTCACCACGATCGCGATGGGCACGCTCAAGGCGTTCGACATCGTCCGCACGATGACGGGCGGCCAGTTCGGCACCCAGGTCGTGGCGAACGAGTTCTACACGCAGGCGTTCCGGCAGGGGAACCAGGGGCTCGCAGCGGCGCTCGCCGTGGTCCTGTTCATCCTGGTGATCCCGATCATCGCGTACAACGTGCGGCAGATGCGCAAGTCGGAGGAGATCCGATGACCTCGACCCCCACGCCCGGCCAGACGGCCGCGGGCTCCCTCCTCGACGCGGACGTGCCGCAGCAGCGGATGCGCAAGCTCTCGCGGCTGGAGAAGCGCGCGATCGCCACCCGGGGAAAGCTGAGCTCCCCGTGGGCCTCGGGCATCGCGATCATCATCGCCATCCTGTGGACGATCCCCTCGCTCGGGTTGTTGATCACGTCGTTCCGGCCGCAGGACGACATCCGGAGCAGCGGTTGGTGGACGGTGTTCGGCGGCCTGTTCAACGGGACCGCCGAGTTCACGATGGATAACTACAACGAGGCGCTCTACGGGAACAGCAACGACCTGTCGACGTTCTTCATCAACTCGTTCGTCATCACGATCCCCGCGGTCCTCATCCCGATCTCGCTCTCGCTGCTGGCCGCGTACGCGTTCGCGTGGATCAAGTTCCCGGGACGCAACTTCCTGTTCGTCGCGGTGTTCTCGCTGCAGGTGGTGCCGCTGCAGATCGCGCTGGTGCCGCTGCTGTCGGACTACGTCAACTGGGACGTCAACGGCAGCTACTGGACGGTGTGGCTGTCGCACTCGATCTTCGCTCTGCCGCTGGCGATCTTCCTGCTGCACAACTTCATGAAGGACATCCCGGCGTCGCTGGTGGAGGCCGCGCGGGTCGACGGGGCCGGGCACGTCAAGATCTTCTTCCGGGTGCTCTTCCCGCTGCTGATCCCCGCGATCGCGTCGTTCGGGATCTTCCAGTTCCTGTGGGTGTGGAACGACCTCCTCGTCGGCCTGACCTTCGCCAGCCCGGAGTACCAGCCGCTCACGGTCAAGATCGCCGAGCTGGCCGGCACCCGCGGCGGCGACTGGTATCTCCTCACCGCCGGCGCGTTCATCTCCATGATCGTGCCGCTGGTCGTGTTCATCGCGCTCCAGCGGTTCTTCGTGCGCGGCATGCTCGCGGGCGCCGTCAAGGGCTGAGCAGACCAGACCGTCAGGAACGACGACGGCGGCCCGGGCACTGGTCTCGAGACCAGTGCCCGGGCCGCCGTCATCGTGCGGGGTGTGTCAGACCGCGGGCGGGGCCGCGGGGCCACCCACCGGGGTGCCGTACGGCGGGGCGGGAAGCAGTGCGCCCTTCGGGTCCGCGCCGAAGCGGTTGGGCCCCACGGTGCCGGGCTGGACGTAGAGCACGATCATGATGATCCCGCCGACGCCCGGGATCAGGCTGAGGAACCAGAAGAAGCCGGAACGGTCCTGGTCGTGCAGGCGGCGCACGGAGACGGCGAGCGTCGGAAGCACCAGGGCCAGCCAGACCAGCCCGGACAACGTCGTGACGCCGTAGAACCCGCCGCCGAAGCTCTGGGCGGCGTCGTCGTACGAGGCGCCGGCGGTGATCCCGGTGATGATGCCCACCGCGACGACGACGATCACCAAGAAGAGGTACCAGAACCAGAACTCGGAGCGGCGCGCGCGGCCCGAGAAGTTGGCGTACTGCGAGAAGACGGATTTGATCGCGTCCGAGAAGGACATGACGGCCTCACTGGGTCGGTGAAAGGGGGGAGTGCGGCGCGAGGCGCCCGGCATCGCCGATGCCGCTCGCAGCCCCGTGAGCGTAGGGCGCGCGTACACCGTGCGTCCAGGGATCTGCCACATTTTGTCCACATCCTATCTGGGGAGAACTCCCCATGCCCCAAAGGCGCGGCGCCGCCGGGCCGCCATATGCTCCCGGGGTGCCGACCCCCGCCCATCCTCCCCGCCTCGGGCCGGACCGTGCGCCGGCGCCCCTGCTGTTCGTGGCCTCCGGCCTCACGCAGTACGCCGGGGCGGCCGTCGCGGTGGGGCTGTTCGCGCTGCTGGGGCCGCCCGTCGTGAGCTGGTGGCGCGTGGTGCTGGCCGCGTTCGTGCTCCTGGCGTGGCGCCGCCCCTGGCGGCGGCGCTGGACGAGGCGCGACCTCGTCGCGGCCGGGATCTTCGGTGTCGTTCTCGCGGCGATGAACGTGGTCTTCTACGTGGCGGTGGACCACCTGCCGCTCGGTACCGCCGTGGCGATCGAGTTCCTCGGTCCCGTGGCGGTCGCGGCGGTCACCGGGCGCGGCTGGCGAGAGCGCGCGGCGATCGCCGTCGCGGCGGCGGGGGTGGTGCTCCTCGCGGGCGTCACGCTCGGCTCCGGGCTCCCGCGCGAGGACGTCCTGATCGGGCTGGCGGCGGCGCTCGCCGCGGGGGCCTGCTGGGCCGGGTACATCGTGCTGGGCAAGCGGGTCGCCGGGGCGGGCTCCGGTCTCGACGGGCTCGCCGTCGGGATGGCCGCGGGGGCGATCGTGTTCGCCCCGTTCTTCGCGTCGTCGGCCCCGACCGTCGTGACGGACGCCCGCCTGCTCCTCTTTCTGCTGGTGGTGGCCGTCGGTTCGTCGGTCGTGCCGTACGTGCTCGACCAGGTGGTGCTCCGCCGCGTGGGGACGGCGACCTTCTCGGTGCTGCTCGCCCTGCTGCCCGCCACCGCCGTGCTCGTCGGTGCCGTCGCCCTGCGGCAGATCCCCACCTGGCCCGAGCTTGCGGGGCTCGCGCTCGTGTCCGGCGCCATCGCCATGACTGCGCGCACCTGACGCCGAGGTAGTTCGAAATCGCGCGAGGTAGTTCAGACGCGCCTCGGCGGAGTACGGCCGCTAGAGGTACTGGCCGGGGGAGGGACGACGGTCGTCCGGACCCGGCCGACCAGGCCCGGCGTCCGGGCTGCCGGCTCCTCCGGGGCCGCCGGGTCCGAACGGGGCGGGGTGTGCCCCTGGCGGCAGGGCCCGGCGCATCTGGGAGAGCTGGGCCTGCGCGGCCATCTGCTGCGCGACGAGCGCCGTCTGGATGCCGTGGAAGAGCCCCTCGAGCCAGCCCACGAGCTGTGCCTGGGCCACGCGCAGCTCGGCGTCGGACGGCACGCCGTCGTCGGTGAACGGCAGCGTGATCCGGTGCAGCTCCTCGACGAGGTCGGGGGAGAGGCCCTCCTCCAGCTCGGTGAGGGAGCGCTCGTGGATCTCGGCCAGGCGGGTGCGGGCCGCGTCGTCGAGCGGGGCGTCGCGCACCTCGTCGAGCAGCCGTTTGATCATGCCGCCGATGCGCATGACCTTCGCGGGTTCCTCGATGCGCGAAATCTCGTCGGGCCCGCCGGCGGCCTCCGGGTCCCCGGCCGCGCCCCCGGGTTCAGGGGCCTCGCCGTCGGGGTTGACCACGCGGGGGCGGGGCTCGTCGGGCTGCGCGTCGGGCTGCGGATCGGACTGGTCTCGACTGCTCGCGTCGCTCTCGGTCATGCCTCCCAGTGTGGCCCAGGTGGCCGACGGCGGCCGGTCGGCCGGGCGCGGGTCGTGACGGGGGAGGTCAGGGGACCAGCAGCACCTTGCCGAACGGCACTCCGGACTCCATCAGCTCGTGCGCCACGGGTGCCTCGTCGAACGGCACGCGGGCGTGTACGACGGGCCGCACGCGCCCGTCCTCGATCATGGGCCACACGTGTTCGCGCACCGCCGCGACGAGCGCGGCCTTCTCCTCGGGGGAGCGCGGACGCAGCAGCGTGCCGGTGACCCAGGCGTGCTTGGCCATGAGGGCGTTCAGGTCCAGCTCGCCGCGGCGGCCCTGCTGGAGCCCGATGACGACCAGGCGCCCGCCGGGGGCGAGAGCCCGCACGTTGTCCCGCAGGCCGCCCGCGCCGAGGACGTCGAGCACGATGTCGACGCCCCGGCCGTCCGTCGCCTCGCGCACAGCCGCCACGACGTCCTGTGCCCGGTGGTCGACGCCGACCTCGGCGCCGAGCTCGACGCACCGGGCCGCGCGTTCCGGGCCGCCGGCCGTGGCGATCACCCGGGCGCCGAGCGCGGCGGCGAGCTGGATCGCGATGCTGCCCACGCCGCCAGACCCGCCTTGCACCAGCACGCTCTCGCCGGCGCGCAGCCGGCCGGTGTCCACGAGGTTGGTCCATGCCGTGCACACGGCCTCGGGGAGGCCTGCGGCATCCACGAGGTCCACGCCGTCCGGCAGGGGCAGCACCTGGGCGGACCGGGCCACGACCTGGTCCGCATACCCGCCGCCCTCGAGCAGCGCGACGACGCGATCACCGGGTGCCCAGTCCGTGATTCCGGGCCCGAGTTCGCGGACCGTACCCGAGACCTCGAGCCCCGGCCACTCGGGAACACCCGCCGGGGGAGGGTAGTGTCCAGCACGTTGAAGCAGGTCAGCGCGGTTGACGCCCGCGGCGGCAACCTCGATCAGAACCTCGCCAATGCCTGGTTTGTCTAGGTTGATATGGGATAGGGCGAGTTTCCCTGGACCGCCGGGTGCAGATATCGTGACCGCTCGCACACCGATGGAGCCTACCCCCGCGCTCATCAGCCCACCCGGGCGCGCGGAGTGGTGCCGGACGTGATGGCACCCACCTGGGGTGCGGACGGCGACGTGCCGGTCCGCTCCTCGACGACAGTGATGGAGAGAGGTTCAGATGCTCCGCAGGTTGGGCGTTCGCGGGAAAATCCTTGCGACACTCGCCGTGCCGATCTTCGTCCTGGCCCTGACGGCGAGCTGGATCACCTGGCAGTCCCTACAGGAGAACCGCCAGGCCGAGCAGACGGCGGCGCTGATGGCCTCCCTCGAGCTGCAGGACGCCGCGGGCTCGGCCGTCGCGGCAGAGCGCGCGGCGAACATCGCGGCGGAGGTGGGGATCCCTCACGCCAAGAAGGCCCTCGTCAAGGCGCAGGAAGAGACCGACCGGGCGCTCGACGCGCGCGACCAGGCGCTCGAGGCCCTCGACGTCAGCACGCTGACGGCCAACGTGCAGGACGCGGTTTCGCGCACCCTCCGTGACCGGACGGTCCTCGACGAGCTGCAGCGCCACGTCATCTCCGGACAGATCACGGAGTCTCGGGCGACCGAGCAGTACACGGCGCTGAGCGAGAACGCGCTGGACCTGCCCCGCTCGGTAGCGCAGAGCAGCGTCGACGCCGGGCTTGCGCGGCACATCGAGGCGTACGTCGCGCTGGACCAGGCGATGCTGTCCAACACGCTGGAGCGGCCGATCGCGGGAGGCGTGCTCGCCGCCGTCGGGAAGGGCAACACGCCGAGCGCCGACATGAACGGCCGGATGGTCACGGCGCTGCAGGCCACGGACTCGCTGCGCGCCGAGGCGCAGGAACAGCTCGACCGGATCCCGGGCAAGCTCGAGTTGCCGGCCTACGACAAGGACCTGGACCAGCTGCGGCTCCAGCTGCGCTACCTGAACCTCTCGGGCCTCGACAAAGAGGCCGTCGCGGAGTGGAACGAGATCTCGCAGGGCTGGGTGGACGCCGCCCAGCCGGTGCGCGACGAGGTGCGCGACGCGACCACCGTCTACTCGGACGGTCTGGCGGACGACGCGCGGACGGCGGCGCTGCTCACCGGCGCCGCGGCGTTCGGCGTCGTCCTCCTGTCGTTCCTGCTCGCGCTGGTGATCGCCCGCGGCATCGTGCGGCCGCTGGCCCGCCTGACGGCGGCGACGGCGGAGGTCCGTGACCGCCTGCCCCGCATGGTGGAGCAGATGGCCGTGCCCGGCCAGGCGCCCGCGATCGACCTCGTGCAGGTCCCGGTCGAGTCGGCCGACGAGATCGGGCGCCTCGCCGCCGCGTTCAACGAGGTGAACGAGGTGACGATGGTCGTCGCGCGCGAGCAGGCGGCGCTGCGCGGCGCGATCGCCGAGATGTTCGTCAACGTTGCCCGGCGCGACCAGGTGCTGCTCAACCGCCAGCTCTCGTTCCTCGACGAGCTGGAGCGGTCCGAGGAGGACCCGAGCACGCTGTCGAACCTCTTCCGGCTCGACCACCTGGCCACCCGTATGCGACGCAACGCGGAGTCGCTGCTGGTCCTCGCGGGCATCGACTCGGGCCGGCGGGTGCGCAACCCGATGCCGATCTCCGACGTGGTCCGTACGGCGTCCTCCGAGATCGAGCTCTACGACCGGGTGCGGCTCAACCTGCAGGTCGACCCGCACATGCTGGGCCACAACGCGCTGAGCGCTGCGCACCTGCTGGCGGAGCTCCTCGAGAACGCCACGATGTTCTCCGAGCCGCACACGCCGGTCGAGGTCTCGACCTCGCGCGACGAGCGCGGAGTCGTCGTCACGGTCCGTGACCGCGGCCTCGGGATGAGCCCCGAGGAGATCGCCGACGCCAACATCAAGGTGTCGAGCCGGGCCGCGTCGGACGCGGTGGGCGCCCAGCGCCTCGGACTCTTCGTGGTCGGCCGACTGGCGGACCGCCTCAAGGCGCGCGTCCGTTACGGCATCGGTGGGGCCGGCGCGGGCACCGAGGTCACCGTGTCCTTCCCCGCGGACCTCTTCCTGCCCGACGACGCGCTGCCGCTGCCGCAGCCGACGGACCCGCTGGAGGCGGGGACGCAGAGCGCCGCCGCGAGCCTGGGCGGGCCGGACGTCGGACGGGCGGCCGTCGGCACCACCTCGGTACCGACGGTCGAGCCGGCACCGGCACCGGCACCGGCACCGGCACCGGCACCGGCACCGGCGCCGGCACCGGCGGCGCATATCGCGGAGGACGCCCTCACCACGCCGACCCCTGCGGTGGCATCCGCGTCGGCATGGCTCGCCCCGGACCTTCCGGCCACCCCGGAGCCTCCGGCGGCGTTGCCGGTCGACCTCGACGCCCTCACGGACGGCACGACATCGGTCGGTATGCCCCGTCGCCGGCGGACCGACACTGCGACCGAAAACGCGTCGGCCGGTGCGGGCGCGCGGCCCGACACGGGCCCGATCGTGCTGCCCCCGCTCGCCACGCCAGAGCTGCCGGACCTCGTGGACGAGACCACGACCGACACGTGGCGTCCGCCGACCGGCGTCGAGCCGTCGTCCTCCCTGCCGAGCCGGCACCGGGCGCAGCCCGAGCGGGTGGTGGCCGAGCCGGAGCCGATGACCGCGCCGGTGCTCGGGGTCGACCAGCGCGCGGGGATGTTCTCGAGCTTCCGGTCGATGGGGTCGATCGACGCCCACGACACCGAGAGCACGCTCCGGCTCGATGCGGTCACGGAGGACCCCGCGGCGCTTCCCGACCAGCTCGCGCCGCTGCAGCCTGTCCAGGACGTTCCTGCGGCGGGGCACGCCGCCGTGCGGCCGGTCGCCCCGGCGGCCGGCGCCGTCGAGTTCCCGGCCGAGGCAGTGGAGCCGTCGCGACCCGCGCCCTACCGGCCTGCCACCGAGCAGGCCCCGGTGGCCGCGTTGCCGACGCGCGACGTCGACCCGGTCGAGCCGATCCGCCCGGAGCCGGTGCCGCCGGCGCCCGCGCCGTCTGCTTACCCGGAGCCCGTCACGTCGTCGTTCGACCCGGTCGTCCGAGAGGTGCACGAGCGCGCCGCGCGGCCGTCGTACGACGCGTACGAGCCCGGCATCGGTTCGTTCGAACCTGTCACCCCGGCCCCGGCCGCGTCGTCGGTCGGTCAGGACGCGTTCCAGGAGCTTCCCGCGTTCGAGGACCTCATCTCCGACCTGCCGACGCGGCGTGCCGCGCGGGAGAGCGCGGCGCCCCAGGGGCGCAAGCGCGGCCTGTTCGGGCGCAAGCCCTCGGCCGAGGAGACGGCGGGACAGGCACCCGCTCCCGCGGCGGTCGAGGCGGGCGGGTTCGACCCCACCGGCTTCGACCCCACCCAGGCCGCAGCACCGGAGCCGGTCTGGCCGCAGGAGCCGGCTCCGCGGTTCGAGGAGCCTCCGGCACCTGTCGCACCGGCAGCACCGCCGGCGGCGGAGCCCCGTCCGGTCGCGCGTGACGAGCCGGCACCCGCACCGACGGGCTACGGCGGGTCGGTGCTCCCGCTGCGCCCCACGGAGCCGGCGGCGAGCGACCCGCTGGACCCGCACTTCGTGCCCGACACCGTCGAGGCGCGCTCGGAGTGGATGGCGTCGGCCGTCCTCTACGAGGAGATGTCCACGATGCTGCAGCGCGGCGTCTTCCAGGAAGGGAACGTGACTTCGACGAACGAGCAGACGTACCGCCCGACGACGGTCGCGAACGCGGCCGGGGGGCTTGCACGCCGCCAGCGGACGGGTGAGGCGACGTCGTCGGCGGACCGGTTCACCGCGCGGATCGACCGGGATCCCGAGCAGCTTCGATCCCGCCTCTCGGCCTTCCAGTCGGCGACGAGCCGCGGTCGGTCCGACGCCGGAGCCCTCGGGGCCTCGACGACACCCGCCCCTACCGTGAATGATGTCCCTGGATCCGCGCCGTATTCGCGGTGACCTGCGCCTTCGGCGTACCTGATGAGGAGGAAGCGTGACCCTCAGTACTGAAGCGACCAACTTCGGGTGGCTTCTCGACAACTTCGTGCGGACCGTCCCAGGCAGCCGTCACACGCTCGTCGTCTCGGCCGACGGTCTGCTCATGGCGATGACCGACCAGCTCGACCGCACCAGCGGTGACCAGCTCGCGGCGATCGTCTCGGGGATGTCGAGCCTGACGCGCGGCGCGGCCCGCCAGCTCGACGGCGGCAACGTGCGGCAGGCCGTCGTCGAGATGGACAACGGGTTCCTGTTCCTGATGAACGTCTCGAACGGTTCCGTCCTGGCCGTGGTTGCCGAGTCCTCCTGCGACATCGGGCTCATCGGCTACGAGATGGCGCTGCTCGTGTCGCGCACGGAAGCCACGCTCACCCCGCAGCTGATCTCGGAGATGCGCGGCACCCTTCCGGTGGACGGCTCGACACGCTCCGCGCGGGTGGGATGAGGTCGCGACCATGACGCACGCATCGTTCGGCTCTCTGGGTGCGCACGCGGCGGACGGCTACGAAGCCTCCACGGTGCGCCCCTACGCGGTCACCGGTGGCCGCGTTCGTTCCGCCCTGTCCGACCTACCCCTCGAGGCGCTGGTCGAGGTGATGCCGGGTGGGGTCACCAGCGTCGGCCTCACCCCGGAGAAGCGGGCGATCCTGCAGCACGCCGCGCACACCTACGTCTCGATCGCCGAGCTCTCCGCGCTGCTGCGCATGCCCCTCGGTGTCGTCCGAATCCTGGTCGCGGACATGCAGGAGGAGGGGCACATCACCGTGCACACCTCGACCCCGGTCAACGTCCACACGGGTCACGGCAGTTCCCACTCGGGCCTGTCCCTGAGCGTCTTGGAGAGTGTTCTCAATGGCATTTCCACCCTCTGACAGCCCGACGCCCGGTGCGTCCGGGGGGATCTCCCCGGCGTGGGCGCCGGTCTCGCAGACCGCCGGCGCGGTGAACCCGCCGGCGGCCGGCGGTGGCGCCCCGCTGGCGGGCGGTGCGCCGGTGCGGCAGAGCGTGCTCGGCGGTGCCCCGGCGACGGGCCGGGCGGACGGCGGCGTGGCCACACAGGCCCCGGCGGCCGCGGCCCCGGGCCCGATCACCGGGGTGCCGGCGTCGGCCCAGCCGGCGCCGCGCCCGGTGGCGCAGCAGGTGCCGGCCCAGCCCACCACGGCGCCGCAGCAGGCAGCCGCGCAGGCGCCTGCCGGTGCGGCCCCCGCGCCGGCCACGTCGCAGCCGACCACCGCGCCGACCGTCACGAAGATCGTCGTCGCGGGAGGCTTCGCGGTCGGCAAGACGACGTTCATCGGTTCCATCTCGGACGTCGAGCCGCTGAACACCGAGGCCGCGATGACGGAGCACTCGGTGGGGGTCGACGACGCGGGCGGCGTGTCCGACCGCAAGACCACCACCACCGTGGCGATGGACTTCGGGCGGGTGGCGCTGCCGGGCAACCTGTGGCTCTACCTGTTCGGCACACCGGGTCAGGACCGCTTCCTCTTCATGTGGGACGACCTGATCCGCGGCGCCATCGGCGCCGTCGTGCTCGTCGACACCGACCGGCTGGAGCAGTGCTTCCCCGCGATCGACTACTTCGAGTCGCGGGGCGTGCCCTTCGTCGTCGGCGTCAACTGCTTCGACGGCGTCGCCAAGCACCGGATCGAGGACGTGCGCGAGGCGCTGC
Source organism: Isoptericola sp. Y581 (assembly GCF_059445475.1). NCBI lineage: Bacteria > Bacillati > Actinomycetota > Actinomycetes > Micrococcales > Promicromonosporaceae > Isoptericola > Isoptericola sp. Y581. The sequence goes on from NZ_JCAIUK010000013.1 coordinate 39,786, forward strand.
AGATTCCCGCGCACGTGCCGATGCTCTACACGGACGCCCGCTCGCGCGCGGCCACGAAGCAGACGCTCATCTCACTCGTGCAGCTGGCGATGCGCCAGCTGCGCTCGGGCGCCAGCTCCTGACGTTCGCCCCACTACACTGGGGACCCGCGCGGGAGGGCTCGGCCACGCCCGCGGGGAGGGCTGACAGAGCGGCCTAATGTGACGGTCTTGAAAACCGTTGTGCAGCAATGCACCGGGGGTTCGAATCCCTCGCCCTCCGCGCCAGCGGTGCGCACGCAGGCCCGGTCCCGGCAGCAGCCGGGGCCGGGCCTGTCCCGTGCCCGCTCGTAGTCCGCCTGTGCTCGCCGGGAGATCAGGCGGGCTCGGTGACGGGCCGCACGCGGGGGAGCGGGAGGTCGACCGGCAGGCGCAGCGCCGCGGGTGCGGTGGCCGGCACCACGGGCCGGCGCGGGGTGACGGGCGGGACGACGACGTAGTCGGACCCGAGGGGTGGCCGGGCGTCCTCCTCGCCGGCGTTGGGCCACAGGGCGCACGCCCGCTCCGCCTGCGCGGTGATGGTCAGCGACGGGTTGACGCCGAGGTTCGCCGTGACGGCCGACCCGTCGAGCACGTGCAGGCCGGGGTGCCCGTGCACGCGCTGGTAGGGGTCGACGACGCCGGTCTCGGGCGTCTCCCCGATCGTGCAGCCGCCCAGGATGTGCGCGGTCATCGGCACGTCGAACGGGTCGCCCGCGCTGCCGCCGGCAAGGCCGCGCATGCGGTCCGCCATCGCGCGCACCGCGTCGTGGGCCACCGGGATCCAGGTCGGGTTGGGGGCACCGGTGCCCTGGCGGGAGGTGAGGCGTCGTCCGAGCGGCCCGCGCCGGGTGAACGTGGTCAGGGAGTTGTCGCGGCTCTGCATCACCAGCGCGATGACGGTGCGCTGCGACCAGCCGCGCAGGTCGTAGAGCGCGGGAACGTGGCGCCGCTGGCGCCAGAGCTCCCCGAGCCAGCGGCGCCAGCGAGGGCCCTCGCCCGGTTCCACGCCGTCGACGAGCACGGTCTGCAGCAGGCCCATCGCGTTGGACCCGCGCCCGTACCGGACCGGCTCCACGTGCGTCTGCTCGTCCGGGTAGAAGGACGACGTGATAGCCACGCCCTCGGAGTAGTCGGGCTCGCCCACCTGCCCGCGCCGGGTGGGCCGCATCGCGCCCAGCAGGGCCTCGGAGTTGGTCCGCGTCAGGTGCCCCAGCCGGTCGGAGAGGCGCGGCAGCTCGCCGCTGTCCCGCATCGCGTGCAGCAGCCGTTGGGTGCCGAGGGTCCCGGCGGCGAGCACGACCTGCCGGGCCCGATAGGTGCGCCGGCCGGCCCATGCCCGGCCGGTGCGGTGCGTGCGCACGTCGTACCCGCCGTCGGCTCGGGGCACGACCGCCGTCGCCGAGGTGAGCGGGTGCACCTGGGCCGAGGCCCGCTCCGCGAGGTGCAGGTAGTTCTTCACCAGAGTGTTCTTGGCGTTGTGGCGGCAGCCGGTCATGCACTCGCCGCAGTGCAGGCACGGGTTGCGGTCCGGCCCGGCGCCGCCGAAGAACGGGTCCGGGACGGCCGGCGCACCCGCGCCGCGCGGCCGCTCGGCGTCGTCGCCGAGGTAGACGCCCACGCGTGCCTTGCGGAACGTCTGGCCGACCCCGAGCTCCTCGGCGACGTCGCGCACCAGCTCGTCGGCCGGGGTGGTGCGGTCGTAGTCCACCACGCCGAGCATCCGCTCCGCCTGGTCGTAGTAGGGCCCGAGCTCCGCCTTCCAGTCGGTGACGTGCGCCCAGGCAGGGTCGGACCAGAAGGGGTCGAGCGGCCGGTAGAGGGTGTTGGCGTAGACGAGCGAACCGCCGCCGACGCCTGCGCCCGCGAGGACGAGCACGTCCCGGAGCCGGTGGATACGCTGGATCCCGAAGCAGCCCAGGGCGGGCGCCCATAGGAAGCGTCGCAGGTCCCAGGAGGTGCGCGGTAGCTCGTTGTCGGCGAATCGGCGCCCCGCCTCGAGCACGCCGACGCGGTAGCCCTTCTCGGTCAGCCGGAGGGCGGCGACGCTGCCGCCGAATCCCGAGCCGATCACGAGGACGTCGTAGTCGTCGGGCCGCGTTCGGCCGTCGTCGTGGTCCTGGTGGCGGTCCCGGCCCTGGTCGTGGTCCTGGTCGTGGTTCTGGTCGTCGTCGTCCAGCATGCGCGAGACCGTAGCGCGGCCCAGGGTGTGGTGCGGTCGACGGCGCGCGGCTTTGCCCCCGGGCAGGCTCGACGGCTAGTGTGGGCGCCGCGGTGGTGCTGTGCTTCCGCGAGGAGACGTCGCATAGTCTGGTCTAGTGCGCCACCCTGCTAAGGTGGTAACGGGGCAACTCGTTCGCGGGTTCAAATCCCGCCGTCTCCGCCAGGAAGGCTCCGGCTGCTCAACGCCCGGGGCCTTTTCTGTTGCCCTGCTTCGCCGGGCCCGCGCCATACCGGCCGGTGTCCTGCATCACGGTGGGTCCCTTCGGTTTGGGGAACCGGCCCGGGGCCTGTAATGTTCTGGTCGGTCGGTGCGTGAGCACCGGTCACGAATGCGCCCGTAGCTCAACGGATAGAGCATCTGACTACGGATCAGAAGGTTGGGGGTTCGAATCCCTTCGGGCGCACCGAAATGCACAACGGCTCGATCCTCACCCAGGATCGGGCCGTTGGTGTTTTCGGCTCCTATGGGGTGGTACAGCAGCGAGGTCAGCGCCGACCGCGTCCTGACCTGGCCCCGGTCCGTCGCGCAGCTGGCGGCGGTCGACGCTCCCAGCGCCAGACGCTGCACTACACGACCGAGAGGGTGATCGATCGCATGAGCGATCAGACCTGGCAGACGATCGCGATCGTCGCGTACATGCTGGCGATGCTGGCCATCGGCTACGCCGCCTACCGCAGGACCGACGACCTGGACGACTACATGCTCGGCGGTCGGAAGCTGCCTCCGGGCGTGGCGGCGCTGAGCGCCGGGGCGTCCGACATGTCTGGTTGGCTCCTCATGGGCCTGCCCGGTGCCATCTACGCGACCGGTCTCGTCGAGGCCTGGATCGCGATCGGCCTCACGGTCGGGGCCTGGCTCAACTGGAAGTTCGTCGCGCCGCGCCTCCGGGCATACACGGAGGTCGCGAACAACTCGATCACCATCCCCAGCTTCTTCGACAACCGTCTGCGCGACCCCGCGCACCTGCTGCGCATCGCGGCCGGCGTGATCGTGCTGGTCTTCTTCACCTTCTACGTCTCGTCGGGCATGGTGGCCGGCGGCACGTTCTTCGAGAGTTCGTTCGGTCTCGACTACCTGACGGGGCTCCTCGTCGTCGGCGGCGTGACCCTCGCCTACACGCTCTTCGGCGGGTTCCTCGGAGCGACGTGGACCGACGTCGCCCAGGGCCTGCTCATGCTGGCGGCGCTCGTCGCCGTCCCGGTGATGGCGATCGTGGACCTGGGCGGCTGGGGCGCGGTGCTCGAAGGGATCCGCGCCGTCGACGTGCAGGACGGCACCGATCACCTGTCCTTCTTCGCGGGTGCGTCCGCGACCGGGGTGATCTCCGCCCTCGCGTGGGGCCTGGGCTACTTCGGTCAGCCGCACATCATCGTGCGATTCATGGCGATCCGCAGCCCCCAGGATGCTCGCGCCGGGCGACGGATCGGGATCAGCTGGATGTTCGTGACCGCCCTCGGCGCCGTGTTGACCGGGCTCGTGGGCGTCGCGTACGCCAACGCCGACGGCCTCACCCTCGACAACCCGGAGACCGTCTTCCTGGTCCTCGCCCAGCTGCTCTTCCACCCGCTGGTGGCCGGCCTGGTCCTGGCGGCCGTGCTGGCGGCGATCATGTCCACGATCTCGTCGCAGCTCATCGTCTCGTCGTCCGCCCTCGTGGAGGACCTGGTGAGGATGACCGGCCTGCGCATGAGCACGCGGGCCGAGGTCATGCTGGGCCGGGCGGGCGTCCTCCTGGTCGCGCTCGTCGCCGCTCTGATCGCCCTCGACCGCACGTCGTCGATCCTCGACCTGGTCGGGTTCGCGTGGGCCGGGTTCGGCTCGGCCTTCGGGCCGATCGTGATCCTGAGCCTCTACTGGCGCCGGCTCTCGCGGTGGGGCGCCCTCTCCGGGATGGTCGCCGGGGCGGCCGTCGCCTTCGTCTGGGGGCGGTCGTCCCTCGCGGACTCCCTCTACGAGATCATCCCGGGCTTCGCGCTCGGGCTCGTGGTCGCGGTCGTCGTCAGCCTCCTGACAGCGCGCCCGGACGGCGCGGTGCTCGAGGAGTTCGAGGCCGCCCGCCGACTGGCGCGCGGAGACGCCCCGGAGACCGAGGCCGTCGCCTCCTGAGGGCGTCGCGGGCTGACCGCGACGCACGATCCCGGGGCTCGCCGGGGCGTCGTGACCGGACGTGGCGCGCGCCACGTCCGGCCACGTTGCACCGATGGCCTGTCCCGGGTAATGTTCTGCAACGTCAGCCCGACAGGCCGACGGACATCGAGGAGACAGCCGAGAGGCTGGGTACCGATGGCCGGGCCGGGACTGAAACCCACACCTTCACGGACGGGATGCTTCGCGCATTCCTGCCGGTGGGAACGAGGTCGTGATTCTCTGAAATCTCTCCGATCAGCAGATCGGACGGATTTGGAAGAGAGAATCGGGTCTGGTAAGTTTGAGGAGTTGCCCCCGGCGGGGTCAGGACGAAGGTCCTGGTCTTGTGGGTGTGCGTCGG
>NZ_JCAIUK010000014.1:0-28563 GCF_059445475.1 Isoptericola sp. Y581
CGAACTACCAAGCGTGATCCACATGATCACCAACCTCGAGTTCTACCGCCAGGCCACGTGAATAGCGCTCTCAGTTGCGCACCCACGCCCTCGGAGCGCACCCGGCGCGCAATCGTCCCCAGATGTGATGTCTCAGGACGTCGGTGACGGTTCTGCATCAGGACATGGGTGACGATCGGTATGTCAGGACTTTGGTAACGCTTCGGCGATCTTGGGGCGAGGCCCGCGGGGTCGTCCGTTGCCGACGTACTTGATGCCGGGTGCGGCCCGTCGACCGCGCACGCCTGCGCAGCTCGTAGAACGACTTGCGCGAGATGCCGTACTCCACACAGAACGTCGTCACCGACCCGCGCGGCGCGTCATCCGGCCACCTCGAGATCGCGAGACGGACACGAGGATCGACAGGTTCGCTGGCAGCCATCCCAACAGCCTCAGCGACGACGAAGTGTCACCACCAAGATCGCTGGAACTGTCACCGATGTCCTGCGAGATGACACGATCGTCCACAGATCTGACTGAGGGTCTAGAACAGGTGTTCGAATCCCGGTAGACTCGGGGTATGACGACGACGCTCCCCGACCGTGCGGCTGACAGGGCCGCCGCCCCGGCGGACGATGTCGCGCGGATGCGCCAGGAGGCGTCCCGGCTGGCGGGGATGGCGCGGACCTGGGCGCCGGGAATCACCGAGCTTCTGGACGCGGAACGCCGACCCACCGGACCGGGCGGTCAGAGCCGGACGGCCGCTGCACTCGGTGCCCGCACGGTGCCGACGCTGGCGGACCTGGACACCGCGCTGGACGAGATCACCGCCATCGAGGCCCGGGTCGCCACGCTGCACGCCCGACGGGCGGAGCTCGTCGCGCACGTCATGGTGCTGGCCGAGGCGCTGGAGCTCGATCTGGTCGACGACACCGACCCGGTCGTGCGCTCGGCGCCGAGCGCACGACGCCTGGAGCTCGCCCGTCGTGCCGTCACCGCCGAGCTCGCGACCACCCTGCACGTCGGGGAGCACGCCGCGGGCACCCTGGCCGACCATGCCCTCACCCTGACCGGCAAAGCACCCGCGACCCTCGCAGCCCTCCGCGCGGGACGACTCTCGTGGGCGCACGCCATCGCGGTGTCCAAGCACGTGGCCGACCTCACCTCTGCCGAGGCCGCCCACGTCGAAACCTCGGTCCTGACCACGGCCGTCGGCACCGACACCGTCACGTGCACCCCCGCCCAGCTCGGGCGCCACGCCCGCTGCGCCCGCGAGACCGCACACCCGGTCCCGGCCGACGTCCGCCATACCGAAGCCGTCACCCGTCGCTCCGTCTGGCTCGACGACGGCGCCGACGGCATGGCCTGGCTGGTCGCCAGCTTGCCCGCCGCCCTCGCGCACGCCGCCTACGACCGGATCACCCGCACCGCACGACACCTCATCGCCGATGACCGCACCAGCGGCACCCGTGGCATCGGCGGCGAGAACATCCGGGACGGGCGCACCCTCGGCCAGGCCCGCGCCGACACCCTCGCGGCCCTGCTTCTCGACGACGGCACCCTCGACCGCTCCCCCGTCGGCCACTCCACCCCAGCCGACGTTCACGACGCGGACGACGCGGACGACGCGGACGACGCAGGCGACGCAGGCGACGCAGGCGACGCAGGCGACGCAGGCGACGACCGCATCGCCGTGCTGCTGCACGAGCAATCCGCGATGGCGTCCCTCGCGCGCTCGATCCGCCCCCAGGTCACGGTCACCGTGCCCGCGCTGACCCTGCTCGGCATCACCGACGCCCCGGCCACCATGAACGGCCACGTCCCCATCGACCCGGAAACGGCCCGGCGGCTCACCGCCCTGGCACCCTCGCTCCGGCGGATCCTGACCCATCCCGAGACCGGCACCGTCCTGTCCGTCGGCCGTACCACCTACGCGGTGCCCGCCGACCTCAAGAACCTCGTCACGACCCGCGACACCACCTGCCGCTTCCCCGGCTGCACGCACCCCGCACGGACGGCCGACCTCGACCACACCACCGCCTGGGTCGATGGCGGCGCCACCAGCGCCACCAACCTCACGGCGCTCTGCCGCCGACATCATGTCCTCAAGCACCAGTCGTCATGGCAGGTCGCCCGGGTCCCCGCCGCGGGCGAATCGGGAACCGGCTGGGGCAGCACCCTCGAATGGACCTCGCCCACGGGCCGCACCCACATCACCCGAACAGAGCCCATCGACACCACCCGCCACCGCACGGTGCCCCACGGTCACGAACCACCGGACCACGACGCACCGGACGATTCACGCGCAGCTCTCAGTCGCGGAACAGGACCTTGAACCGCTCGCACACGACCTGCATCGACGGGTCGAACTCGCCTCCGGCGGCAGCCTGCGTGCGACGCCAGAAGCGCTCGTGCTCCGTGCGCCACGACTCCAAGGTGCGGTCGTCCTCGCCCTCGAGATAGGCGTGCTCGGCCGTGACCTGGTCGAACGGCACCGTCTCGACCCGCGTCGTGCGGATCAGGGCCCGCGGCTCCCCCTCGCCGTCGAGCAGGATCGACAGGTCCCCCTTGCCCGGGAGCGGCTCCTCAGCCACCTCGTATTCGACGACGAGCGACGCCGTGGCCGTCTTGGTCCCGTCGAGGACGAAAGCCAGGAGCGCGTCCGCGAGCGCCGGGTTGTCGCCGAACGCCCAGGCCGGCGGGGGCACCACGTTCTCCGACCGCTCGCCCACCGCACCGCCGTGGCTGGTGCGGCCGGCGCTCGGCCGGGCAGCGTCCCAGAACCGGGTGATGCTGTCGGCCTGCTCGGTGTCGTCCAGCCCCGGGTTCGCGTCGTCGGTCATGGGCCCATCCTGCCAGGATGACCGGTGTGGACACCCGCGTCGCCGCCTACGCCCTCGTCGTCGAGGACGGACAGATCCTGTTGCCCCACTGGTCCAGCCCTGCAGGCTCCGGCTGGACGATGCCTGGCGGGGGCGTCGATCCCGGCGAGCACCCGGAGGACGCGACCGTCCGCGAGCTGCGCGAGGAGACCGGCTACCACGTCGTGCTCGACGGCTTGCTCGGGGTGGACAGCATCGTCATCCCCACCGGGGGCCGGGTGGTCGACGACGTCCCGCTGGACCAGCCGCTGCACGGCATCCGGATCGTCTACCGCGCGCACGTTGTCGGCGGCGAGCTCACCGCCGAGGCCAACGGCTCCACCGACGACGTCGCGTGGCACCGGCTGGCCGACGTCGACGCCCTCGACCGTGTAGAGCTCGTGGACGTCGTCCGGCGCTGGGCCGGCCTGCTGGACTGACACCCGCCGGACGCACGTGCGGCCGCCGGCCGGGGGTCTCCCGGGCGGCGGCCGCGCGCGTCGCTGCTGACGGTGTGGGTCAGCGAGCGGCACTGCCCTCCGTGTAGTCGGAGTCAGCGGGCTTGATCCACGAGAACATCTTGCGCAGCTCGCGACCGGTGGTCTCGATCGGGTGCGCCTCGCCCTTCTCGCGCAGGGCGGTGAACTCCGGCGCGCCGGCGTCCTGGTCGGCGATGAAGCGCTCGGCGAAGGCACCGTTCTGGATGTCCGCGAGCACCGCCTTCATGTTCTCCTTGACGTGCGGGTCGATGACCCGCGGGCCTGAGACATAGTCGCCGTACTCGGCCGTGTCGGAGACCGACCAGCGCTGCTTGGCGATGCCGCCCTCGACCATGAGGTCGACGATGAGCTTCAGCTCGTGCAGCACCTCGAAGTACGCGACCTCGGGCTGGTAGCCCGCCTCGGTCAGGGTCTCGAAGCCGTACTGGACCAGCTGCGAGGCGCCACCGCACAGCACGGCCTGCTCGCCGAACAGGTCGGTCTCGGTCTCCTCGGTGAAGGTGGTCTTGATGCCGCCGGCGCGCAGGCCGCCGATGCCCTTCGCGTAGGACAGGGCGAGGCCCCAGGCGGAGCCGGAGGCGTCCTGCTCGACGGCGACGATGACCGGCACGCCGCGGCCGTCGACGTACTCGCGGCGCACGATGTGGCCCGGGCCCTTGGGGGCGACCATGAGCACGTCGTGGCCGGCCTCGGGCTTGATGTAGCCGAAGCGGATGTTGAAGCCGTGCCCGAAGACGAGCGCCGCGCCCTCGTTGAGGTTCGGGGCGATGTCGTCGCGGTACACGTGCCGCTGCACCTGGTCCGGCGCGAGGATGACGACGACGTCGGCTTCCTTGACGGCGTCGGCGACGGACAGCACGCGCAGTCCCTCGTCCTCGGCCTTCTTCACGGACGCCGAGCCCTCGCGCAGGCCCACGCGGACGTCGACGCCCGAGTCACGCAGGTTCAGCGCGTGCGCGTGCCCCTGGCTGCCGTAACCGATGACGGCGACCTTGCGCTGCTGGATGATGGACAGGTCGGCGTCGTCGTCGTAGAACAGCTCAGCCACGGTGATGCTCCTTGATCTCGGTACTTCGTGGGTTTCGGTGGGTCACCGGCAGGGTGACGGTACGCCGTCCGCCTCAGGCGGTGCGCACGCGCTCCAGCGCTCGGTCGGTGATGGATCGCGAGCCGCGGCCCACCGCGAGGGTGCCGGACTTCACGATCTCGCGGACGCCGTAGGGCTCGAGCGCCCCGAGCAGGGCGGACAGCTTGGCGTCGGTACCCGACGCCTCGATGACGACCGTGTCGGGCACGACGTCGACGACGTGGGCACGGAACAGCTCGACGACCTCGAGCACCCCCGACCGCGTGGTCGCGTCGGCCCGCACCTTGACGAGCATGAGCTCGCGCTGCACGGACGACTCGGGGTCGAGCTCGACGATCTTGATGACGTTGACCAGCTTGTTGAGCTGCTTGGTCACGTGCTCGAGCGGGTGAGACTCGACGTCGACCACCACGGTGATGCGCGAGATCTCCTCATGCTCGGTGGGGCCCACGGCGAGGGAGTGGATGTTGTACGCGCGGCGCGCGAACAGCGCGGAGACGCGGGTGAGGACGCCCGGCTTGTTCTCGACCAGCACGGACAGGGTGTGACGCGACATGAGTGGCTCCGTCTCTGCTCGTCGGCCGGTCAGTCTTCGGTGTTCATGGGTCGGATCGAGACTGCATTCCGCTGCAGCCGAGTGCCTTGCTTCGCTGCGGCCCTCAACTTCCGCTTCATTCCGCTCAATCCTCCCGGTCCCACGCGGGCGAGATGCCACGCGCGTACTGGATGTCGTCGTTGGGCACGCCGGCGGCGACCATCGGCCAGACCATCGCGTCGCGCGAGACGGTGAAGTCCACGACCACGGGGCGGTCGTCGATCTCCTGCGCCCGCTTGATGGCGGCGTCCACGTCGCGCTCGTGCTCCACCCGGATGCCCTCGCAGCCGTAGGCGTCGGCAAGCTTGACGAAGTCCGGGATGCGCACCGTGCCGTGGCCGGTGTGCAGGTCGGTGTTCGAGTACCGCTCGTCGTAGAACAGCGTCTGCCACTGCCGCACCATGCCCAGCGAGCTGTTGTTGATCACCGCCACCTTGATGGGGATGTCGTTGATCGCGCAGGTGGCAAGTTCCTGGTTGGTCATCTGGAAGCAGCCGTCGCCGTCGATGGCCCACACCTCGCGGTCCGGCTCGCCCACCTTGGCGCCCATGGCCGCCGGGACGGCGAAGCCCATCGTGCCGAGCCCCCCGGAGTTCAGCCAGCTGCGGGGCCGCTCGTAGCGGATGAACTGCGCCGCCCACATCTGGTGCTGGCCCACGCCCGCGGCGTAGATCGCGTCCGGCCCCGCCAGCGCGCCGAGCCGCGAGATCACGTGCTGCGGCGACAGGTGTCCGTCGGCGGTGGCCGTGAAGCCCAGGGGGTATGTCTCGCGCCACGTGTCGAGCTGGTGCCACCAGGCGCCCAGGTCCGGCTTGCCCACCTTGGCGTGCTCGACCTCGAGCGCGGGGACGAGGTCGGCGATCACCTCGCGCAGGTCGCCCACGATCGGGACGTCCACGGGACGGTTCTTGCCGATCTCGGCGGGGTCGATGTCGGCGTGCACGACGGCGGCGTGCGGCGCGAAGCTCGACAGCCGGCCGGTCACCCGGTCGTCGAACCGGGCGCCCAGCGCGACCACGAGGTCGGCCTTCTGCAGTGCGGCGACGGCGGGGACCGTGCCGTGCATGCCGGGCATCCCCAGCTGCTGCGGGTGGCTGTCGGGCACCGCGCCGCGGGCGGTGAGCGTCGTGACGACGGCCGCCCCGGACGTGTCGACCAGCCGGCGCAGCTCCGCCGACGCGCCCGCGCGGATCACGCCGCCACCCACGTACAGCACGGGCCGGCGCGCCGTCGCGAGCAGCTTGGCCGCCTCGCGGATCTGCTTGGCGTGCGGCTTGGTCACCGGGTGATAGCCGGGCAGCGCCAGCTCGGGCGGCCAGGAGAAGGTGGTGGCGGCCGCCATCGCGGACTTCGCGATGTCGACCAGTACCGGCCCCGGGCGGCCCGTCGACGCGATGTGGAACGCCTCGGCGATCGTGCGCGGGATCTCCGCCGGGTCGGTGACCAGGTAGGAGTGCTTGGTGATCGGCATCGTGATGCCGACGATGTCGGCCTCCTGGAACCCGTCGGTACCGATGAGCGACTCGGCGACCTGGCCGGTGATCGCGACCATCGGGACGGAGTCCATGTGGGCGTCCGCGATGGGCGTCACCAGGTTGGTCGCGCCGGGGCCCGAGGTCGCCATCGTGACGCCGACCTTGCCCGTCGCGTGGGCGTACCCCTCGGCCGCGTGCCCGCCGCCCTGCTCGTGCCGCACCAGCACGTGGCGGATCTGCTTGGAGTCCATGAGCGGGTCGTAGAGCGGAAGGATCGCGCCGCCCGGGATGCCGAAGACGTTCTCTACGCCCACCGACTCGAGGGAGCGGACGATCGACTCGGCGCCGGTGACCTCCTCACCGGACACGGCTCGGTCGGCGGGTCGCGGCGTCGTCGTGCGCGCGGCCACCTGGGCGGGGGTCGGGTTCGGCTGGACCATCGGTCTCTCCTGCCGGTCGGTCTGCGGGGCGAAAGTGTCGGTGCAATGAAAAACCCCCCGGTCCCGGAATGCAGGGACTGACGAGGGGTGAGCGCGCTGACGAAGCGGTGCGAGGCCTCAGCCGGCGCGCCCGGGAAGAAGTACTACGAGAATCGTCTGCACGGATCGAACGTTACGCCCGCGCCCCAGGGATGTCACGTCGTGAGCCCGGTGTCCCACCATGCGGGACGGGTGCGGGACGGGCGCGGGACACCGGGCTCACGACGGCCGATCGGCAGGGCTCGTCAGCCCACGTCGCGACGTCGGAAGACGACGACCGCGAGCAGCGTCAGGACCGCCGCGATGCCGAGGACCAGCAGGCCGCCCTGGGCCGTGGTCACCACGCGGTCGACCGAGACGCACTCGTACATGCCGTCCGTGCCCGGCGAGCAGGTGTCGACGGTATACACCGCCCCGCCCTGGAGCCACGCCGTCAGGCCCGTGGTCGGGAGCCAGCGTTGCAGCTCGCCCAGCGGGTAGCCGAACACCAGGCTGCCCCAGGCGACCACGGCCACGACGCCGACCGCGGCGGCGGCGTGCCTGAGCAGCACGCCCAGCGCGACGCCCACCGCGGCCAGGACGATCCCGGCCGCCACGAGCCGCCCCGTGTAGGCCGCGACCTCGGCCCAGACCTCGCCCGTCATGTCGCCCAGCGTGCCGAAGTGGGCGAACGTCGCGTAGGAGGTCCCGACCAACAGCGCGAAGCCCACCAGGACGAGCGGGATCGTGCCGACCGCGGCGGCCGCCGCCTTGGACCAGTACACGCGCTGCCGGCGGGGCTCGAACGTGAGCCACATGCCCAGCGATCCGCTGTTGACCTCGGCGGTGACGAAGCTGATGCCGACCACCAGCGCGACCATGAGCAGGAGCATCGCGAGGTCGTCGAGGGAGGACAGCCCCGCCCAGCCGTTCCACACCGAGCCCTGGATCTCCTCCACCGCGGCGGCGGTCCCGGCGTCGTCCGTGCGGCTGTCCTCCGCGCCGAACATCATCTCGGTCTGTTCGGCGTCGGGGACGAACGTCTCCGAGGGCGGCAGGTAGTACTCGAGCCGGGGGCCCAAGTCGTCGCAGCTCCACTCCTCGGAGGTGGCGCCCTCGGCCTCGGCCGACTCCTCGCACTCGGCGACCATCTCGGCGCCGTCGTCCTCCCACATCTCCAGCTCCGCCGCGTAGGAGGCCTCCGCCGCGGCGACCTCCTGCGGGCTCGGCGGCTTCGCCGTGGCGTAGGAAGTGGCCACGCTCAGCGCCACCAGCGCGAGGACGCCGACACTGGCCCACCGGGTGACGCGGCGCGCCCACAGCCGGCGCAGCTCGACCCGCAGCAGTCGCATCATGACTCCACCCCCGCCGTGGGCAGGCTCGCCGGCCGGCTCGACGACTCGGGCGCGCCCCCGTGGGCCGGTACGGGCGCCGCGCCGGCCCGCTTGGTGCGGTCGCCGCGGTGCGTGTGCCCGCCCGGCGTCTCGTGCGCGGTGAGGCCGAGGAAGACGGACTCGAGGTCCGGCTGCAGGGGCGTCAGCTCGTGCACCCAGACGCCCCGCTCACCGAGCGCGCGGTTCACCTGCGCGGCGTCGGGCGCGCCGTCGACCACGAGCGCGTCGTGCTCGCGCCGCACCAGCAGGCCGCTTGTCTCCAGCACGCTGGTCGCGATCGTCACGTCCTGCGCCGCGACCCGCAGGCGCACCGACCGCGTCGCGGAGTCCGTACCGAGCAGGTCGGCCACCCGCCCGGCGGCGACGAGCCGGCCCCGGGCCACGATGGAGACCGTGTCCGCGATCTGCTCCACCTCCGCGAGGATGTGGCTCGAGACCAGCACCGTCTTGCCCTGGTCCGCCAGCCCGCGCATGGTCTGGCGGATCTCCCGGATGCCGGCTGGGTCGAGGCCGTTGGTGGGCTCGTCGAAGATGAGCAGGTCGGGGTCCTTCAGCAGGGTCGCGCCTATCGCGAGCCGCTGCTTCATGCCGAGGGAGTACGTGCGGTACTTGTCCCTGGCCCGGCCCGTGAGCCCGACCTCGTCGATGACAGCGTCCACGCGGCCCGGGGGCGCGTCGATCGCGTCGGCGAGCAGCGCCAGGTTGCGCCGGGCGCTGAACGCCGGGAAGAACTTGGGGCTCTCGACGATGGCGCCGACCCGCCCGACGACCTCCGGCAGCCGCTTCGGCACCTCGCGCCCGAAGATCGTGGCCGAACCGCGGTCCGGACGCACCAGCCCCAGCAGCATGCGGATCGTGGTCGTCTTGCCCGACCCGTTGGGGCCGAGGAATCCGTGCACGCCGCCGACCGGCACCTGCAGGTCGAGGCTCTCGACCCCGACCGACCTTCCCCGCACGCTGCGGTACGTCTTGCGCAGGCCTCGCGTCTCGATCGCCAGGTCTCCGCCCATTGCCAGGTCTCCGCCCTCGGGCAGGGTCACCGCCACCTCCTCGTGGCCGTGCTCCCGCAGGCCTGGTCCGACCCGACCGGCGCCGGCTCCCACCGGGAGCATAGCGGGCCGACGGCGCTGGTCACAGGGGTCGTCCAGGGCTCCCGCGGCGGGTCCGCCAGGCGCGGCTCAGCCCGCGCGCCAGGCCTCCGCGCGGCCGGGGATCACGGCGATGTCCACCTCGTTGCCCTCCGGGTCGGCGACCGTGCGCCAGAACGGCGACTCGGCGTCCCGGACCACGCGGCCGCCGGCCGCGACGGCGGCGGCGACCCGCGCGTCCGCGGCGTCGGCCGGGACCCGGACGTCCACGTGGACGCGGTTGCGCTGGTCGCGCGGGGAGCGCATCGGCTGGAGGAAGACCGACGGGCCGCGCAGCAGCGGGTCGTACAGGTCGGTGTCGCCGCGTGGCGCGTAGCCCAGGGCCGCGGCCCAGAACCGCTGCACCGCACCGACGTCGAGCGCGTCGAACGTGAGCTGCACGTCGCGGAGCGCCGCCGGCTCCGCGCGCAGCCCCAGGTCGCGGGCTGCCTCCTGCGCGCGCTGCGCCACGGCCAGCCGGCCGGCGTCGATCCAGCCGTCCTCGGGCGGGCCCACCCGCAGCGTGACACCCGCGTACCGCAGGTCGGCGAACAGCGGCACCCCGACGTCCTCGGCGATCCGGGCCGCCCGCGCGACCAGCTCGACGCCGGGGTCGAACCCGTCCGTCGCGTAGTGGGCGGCGGCGCCCTGCAACACCCGCCAGTCGTCGACGCCGCCCGCGGCGCGGAACTCCTCGGGCGTGAGCAGGCCCTCGGCCAGGTCCTCGTCGAACCCCTCCCACGCCAGGACGTCGGCCTCGTTGCCCTCCGCGTCGGCCAGCGTCCACCAGTGGGGGATGAACTCCTCGGTGGTGACGCGCCCGCCGGCCGCGAGCGCCGCGTCCACGCGCGGGCCCCGCTCGTCGTGGGGCACGAAGACGTCGAGGTGCAGCCGGTTGCGCAGGGGCCGGGGCTCGTCCATCTCCTGGAACCAGATGCCCGGCCACCTCCCGTGCGGGTCGAGGAGGTCCTCGTCGGAGCGTCGGTGCCCGAGCACGGCGCCCCAGAACGGCATGATCCGCTCGCGGTCGGAGGCGTCGAACGTGAGGTCCACGTCCTGAACGGACGCCGGATCAGCCGCCAGACCGAGGCCGGCCGCGGTCGCGGAGATCTCGCGGGCCAGGGCGACGTCGCGCCCGCTCAGGCCGTCGATGTCGTGGGACGCGACGCGCACGACCACGCCCTCGGGCCTCAGGTCGACGTCGGGATGGTGGTCGGCGCCGTCGGCCAGCACCCGCACGTGCTCGACGAGGACCGCGCCCTCGCCCAGCGACCGGGTGCGGAACAATGCGGACGCCCCGCGGGCGAGCGCACGCCAGTCGCCGGTTCCCTCCGCGGCCTCGAACTGCGCCGGCGTGATCTCGTCGCCCGGCTGCCCGGTCTCACCCGTCGTGCCCTCGGACATGGTCGCTCCCGTCGCCGTCGCCTCCGCCCACCCTGCCGCGCGCACGCGAACCACGCGCGCGCTGGGCGATTCGACGGCTCGGCAGGCCAGCGACTCGACGGTTCGACAGGTCAGCGGCCCGGCGGGTCAGCGGCTCGGCGGGTCAGCGGGCGCGCCGGGCGGGCGCCAGCAGCGTGCGGTCGCGCCGATGCCGTTCCAGGCCACCACCGTGACCACGAGGGCGAGCACCGCGGCGGCGGCTCCTCCCCGACCTCGGCCACGAGGGCGTCGACGACGGAGCCGGGCACCTCCGCGGCCGAGACGCGCACCACGGCCCCGGCGAGCTCGAGCGCGGCGCGCTCGGCCACCGTGAAGACGCTCGACTCGCGCCAGACTGGCAGCGCCAGCCGCCGCTGCACGTCGACCCGACCTCCGTCGCCGCCGTCGAGTGCAGGTCTACGCAGTAGGCGCAGCCGTTGATCTGCGAGGCGCGCAGGCGGACCAGCTCGCGTTGCGCGGGGTCCAGCCCAGCGCGTTCGGCGTCCGCGGCCGAGGCTGCAGGCCCTCGCCCCCGAGCACGTCGTCTACGCGGGCACGGCCAGCAAGACGCTCTCCCCCGCGGTCGGGCTGGCCTGGGGCGCGGTCCCCGCAGCGCTGGCGCCCGCGCTCGCCGAGGAGCGCCGACGGTCCGGCGCCCGGCCGGCCCGGCTCGGGCAGCTCACGCTCGCCCGCTTCGTCGACGACTACGACTACGACTACGACTACGACTACGACTACGACTACGACTACGACTACGACTACGACTACGGTGCGCGGGCGTCGCGCCGCGTACCGTACGACGCCGTCAGGTACGCGCCGGCTCCGGCGGGATCTCCAGCTCGCGGGCGGCCTCGCTGATCTGCCGGGCGAGCTTCACGTCCCGCGCCGACAGCCCGCCGACGTCGTGGGACGACGTGCGCACGGTGACGGCCGGGTAGCGCAGGTCCACGTCCGGGTGGTGGTCCAGGGCGTCGGCGATCTCGCCGATCGCGTCGACGAACCGCACCCCCGCCGCGAACGAGCCCGTGCGGAACGTCGCCTCGGCGGATCCGTCCTCCGCGCGCCATGCGGCGACTCCGTCGGCGGTGGTGAACTCCTCGGGCGTGATCGTGTCGCTCATGTGCCCAGCATCGCCCGTCCGGGCGCAGTTCGCCCGCGCTCCCCCGGGATGCCCGCGCACCCGTGCCCGGTCAGCCCAGCACGGCGCCGCGCGACGCCGAGCCCACGAGCTTCGTGTACTTGGCGAGTACGCCGCGGGTGTAGCCGTGCGGCACCGGCGCCCAGTCCGCCGACCGGCGGTCGGCGAGCTCGGCGTCGTCCACCAGCAGGTCGAGCGTCTTGCGCGCGACGTCGAGCCGGATGCGGTCGCCGTCGCGCACGAACGCGATCGGCCCGGCGTCCACGGCCTCGGGCGCGATATGCCCCACGCACAGCCCGGTGGTGCCGCCGGAGAACCGCCCGTCGGTGATGAGCAGCACGTCCTTGCCGAGCCCGGCGCCCTTGATCGCACCCGTGATCGCGAGCATCTCGCGCATGCCAGGCCCACCCTTCGGCCCCTCGTAGCGGATCACGACGACGTCGCCCGCGGTGATCGTGCCGTCCTCGAGCGCGTCGAGCGCGCCGCGCTCGCGCTCGAACACGCGGGCCGTGCCCTCGAAGACGTCGGAGTCGAAACCTGCGGACTTCACGACGGCGCCGTCGGGCGCCAGCGAGCCGTGCAGGATCGTGATGCCGCCGGTCGGATGGATGGGGCGGTCCAGGGCGCGCAGGATCTTGCCGTCCGGGTCGGGCGGCGCGATCTCGGCGAGGTTCTCCGCCACGGTGCGGCCGGTCACGGTGAGGCAGTCGCCGTGCAGGAGCCCGGCGTCCAGCAGCGCCTTCATCACGACGGGCACGCCGCCGATGCGGTCGACGTCGTTCATCACGTAGCGGCCGAACGGCTTGAGGTCGCCGAGGTGCGGCACGCGGTCGGCCACGCGGGAGAAGTCGTCGAGCGTGAGGTCCACCTCCGCCTCGTGCGCGATGGCCAGCAGGTGCAGCACCGCGTTGGTTGACCCGCCGAACGCCATCACCACGGCGATCGCGTTCTCGAACGCCTCCTTGGTGAGGATCTGCCGGGCGGTGATGCCGCGGCGCAGCATCTCGACCACGGCCTCGCCCGACGCGTGCGCGAACGCGTCGCGGCGCCGGTCCGCCGACGGCGGCGCGGCCGACCCGGGCAGGGACATGCCCAGCGCCTCGGCCGCGGACGCCATCGTGTTCGCGGTGTACATCCCGCCGCACGCCCCCTCGCCGGGGCAGATCGCGCGCTCGATCCGGTCGACGTCGTCCCGGCTCATGAGCCCGCGCGCGCACGCCCCCACGGCCTCGAACGCGTCGATGATCGTCACGTCCTTCTCGGTGCCGTCCGACAGCTTCACCCAGCCCGGCATGATCGAGCCCGCGTAGAGGAACACGCTCGCGAGGTCGAGGCGCGCGGCGGCCATGAGCATGCCGGGCAACGACTTGTCGCACCCGGCGAGCAGCACGGAGCCGTCGAGCCGCTCGGCCTGCATCACCGTCTCCACGGAGTCGGCGATGACGTCGCGTGACACGAGCGAGAAATGCATCCCCTCGTGCCCCATGGAGATGCCGTCGGAGACGGAGATGGTGCCGAACTCGAGCGGGTACCCCCCGCCGGCGTGCACGCCGTTCTTCACGGCCTGCGCGAGCCGGTCGAGCGAAAGGTTGCACGGCGTGATCTCGTTCCACGAGCTCGCGACGCCGATCTGCGGTTTCGCGAAGTCGTCGTCGCCCAGGCCGACGGCGCGCAGCATCCCGCGCGCCGCCGTCGCCTCCAGGCCGTCGGTCACCTGCCGGGAGCGGGGCTTGAGGTCAGGCGTGGTCGCAGCGTCGGTGCTCATGGGCTCGACACTACGAACCCCCCGCCGGTTGAGCCCGTCGAAACCCCGCACGCCAGTTGAGCCCGTCGAAACCAGCGGCGTGGTTTCGACGGGCTCAACCAGCGGGTGGGTCAGCGGCGGGAGATGAGCGACACGTCGCGCACGGCGCCGCGGTCGGCCGACGTCGCCATCGCGGCGTACGCCTGCAGGGCCGGGGACACGTAGCGGTCGCGGTTCAGCGGCTGCCAGGGGTTCTCGCTGGCCTCCATCTTGGCGCGCCGCTCGGCGAGCACCTCGTCGGGCACGTTGACGCGGATCAGCCGGGTGTCGACGTCGATCTCGATCTCGTCGCCGTCCTCGATCAGGCCGATCGTGCCGCCGGCGGCCGCCTCCGGGGAGATGTGCCCCACCGAGATGCCGCTCGACCCGCCGGAGAACCGGCCGTCGGTGATGAGCGCGCACACCTTGCCCAGGCCGCGGCCCTTGATGTACGACGTCGGGTAGAGCATCTCCTGCATGCCGGGCCCACCCGCCGGGCCCTCGTAGCGCACGACGACGACGTGCCCGGGCTCGACCTGCTTGGTGAGGATCTTCTCGACGGCCTCGTCCTGCGACTCGCAGACGAGCGCCTTGCCGACGAAGTGGAAGACGTCCGGGTCGACCCCGGCGGTCTTGAACACGGCGCCGTCGGTGGCGAGGTTGCCGCGCAGCACCGCGAGGCCGCCCTCGACCGTGTACGCGTGCTCGAGGTCGCGGATGCAGCCGTCGGCGGCGTCGGTGTCGAGGGCCTCCCACACGTTGGAGGTGGAGAACGCCTGGGTGGTGCGCACCCCGCCGGGGGCGGCGTGGAAGAGCTCGGTCGCACGGTCGGTGGCCTTGCCGCCGCGCACGTCCCAGTCGTCGAGCCAGGCCCGCAGCGTCGGCGTGTGCACGGAGGTGACGTCCTGGTCGAGCAGGCCGGCGCGGTCCAGCTCCCCGAGCAGCGCGGGGATGCCGCCGGCGCGGTGCACGTCCTCCATGTGGAAGTTCGGGTGGTTCGGCGCGACCTTGCTCAGGCAGGGCACCCGGCGGCTGATCTCCTCGATGTCCGTGAGGTCGAAGTCGATCCCGCCCTCCTGGGCGGCGGCGAGGATGTGCAGCACCGTGTTCGTGGAGCCGCCCATGGCGACGTCGAGCGTCATCGCGTTGGCGAACGCCGCCTTCGTCGCGATCGAGCGGGGTGCGGCCGAGTCGTCCTCGTCCTCGTAGTAGCGCCGCGCGAGGTCGACGATCGTGCGGCCGGCGTCGAGGAAGAGCTCCTTGCGGGCGGAGTGTGTGGCGAGCGTGGAGCCGTTGCCCGGCAGCGAGAGGCCGAGCGCCTCGGTGAGGCAGTTCATCGAGTTCGCGGTGAACATCCCGGAGCACGAGCCACAGGTGGGGCAGGCGTTCTCCTCGACCTGGGCGAGCGCGTCGTCGGACACGTTGTCGTCGGCCGAGTAGTTGATCGCGTTGATCAGGTTGAGCGGGGTCTTGGCGACGCCGTCCGCGACGATGGCCTTGCCGGCCTCCATCGGTCCGCCCGACACGAAGATCACGGGGATGTTGAGGCGCAGCGCGGCGTTGAGCATGCCGGGCGTGATCTTGTCGCAGTTGGAGATGCACACGAGGGCATCGGCGCAGTGCGCGCCCACCATGTACTCGACCGAGTCGGCGATGAGGTCGCGGCTGGGCAGGGAATAGAGCATCCCCGCGTGTCCCATCGCGATGCCGTCGTCCACCGCGATCGTGTTGAACTCCTTGGAGACGCCGCCGGCCTCACGGATCGCCGAGGCGACGAGGTCGCCCATGTCCTTGAGGTGCACGTGGCCGGGGACGAACTGCGTGTACGAGTTCGCGATCGCGATGATCGGTTTGCCGAAGTCCTCCGACCCCATGCCGGTGGCGCGCCAGAGCGCGCGGGCACCGGACATGTTGCGGCCGTGGGTGGATGTCCGAGAGCGCAGGGGACGGCTCATGTCAGCTCCTTCGACGAACGGTGCCGCGCCGCGGCGGACGACGGCGACGCACGGGCACGCTACGCCCGCCGTCCCGGATCGCGGGCATTCGTCCGACCCGTGGTCAGTTTCCGCGAGAACGCGTGGCTGGAGGGCAGCTCCCCACGACGGGCTACCTGGGCTCGATTCGGGCCGGCGACACGTGGGGGCTGGGGCGCGCCCTGGGCCGCCTCCCGGCGGTCACCCGCCCGCCGTGTGCACGCCCTCCAGCTCGTCCGCGTGTCGGATGTGCCGCGTGACCCACGGCGCGAGGGCGAACAGCGCGAGCCCGAAGACGAGCGCCACGGCGCCCATCCCCCCGAAGTAGACGGTGTCCGACACACCCTCGGTGGCCTGGATGACCTGCGCCGTGATCGCCTGGCCCGCGGCCGGGGCGAGGAACCACAGCGCCATCGCCTGCGAGCGGAAGGCCTTCGGCGCGAGCAGCGTCGTCGCGGCGAGCCCGACCGGCGAGAGACAGAGCTCTCCGACGGTCTGCACCACGTACACGGCCACGAGCACCCAGGCCGGCACCCGCGCGTCACCCGCCACGGACGACGCGAACGCCAGCCCGAGGAACGACAGGGCCACGAACGTCAGGCCGAGGGCGAACTTGTTGGCGGTCGAGGGCCGGTCGTCCGACTTGATCCAGATCCATGCGAAGACCGGCGCCAGGACGATGATCGCGAGCGGGTTGACCGACTGGAAGAACGCCGGGCTGATCTCGACGCCGAAGATGTCGAGCTGCGTGCGGTCGCGCGCGAACACCGAGAGGGTCGTCGCGGCCTGCTCGAAGATCATCCAGAAGAGCATCGCGGCGACGAACAGCGGGATGTACGCCACGACGCGCGGACGCTCGGCGTCGGTCACCTTGGGCGAGCGGTACATCACCACGAAGTAGGCGATCGGCGCCAGAAGAGCCAGGTAGGCGAGCGTGTCGATGAACGTGCTGACCGTGAACCCGCCCGACACGAGGACGGCCACGAGAGCGACGAGAACGATCGCGCCGAGGATGATCGCGAAGAGCCGCGCGATCTTCGGGTACTCCTCCCGGGCGACGGGGTTGGGCACGTACGCCCCCGCCTTGCCGAGGTATCGGCGGCCCGCGACGAAGAACACGAGCGCGACGGCCATGCCGACCGCGGCGACGAGGAAGCCCGCGTGGTAACCGAACGCCCGCTGCACGATCCCGACGATGATCGGCGAGAAGAACGACCCCAGGTTGATGCCCATGTAGAAGATCGAGAACGCCGAGTCGCGACGCGGGTCCTCGCGCGCGTACAGCTCCCCGACCATCGACGAGACGTTCGGCTTGAGCAGTCCGGTGCCGATGGCGACGAGGGCGATGCCCATCGTGGAGAAGCCGATCCCGGGGATCGCCAGCGCGACGTGGCCGGCGGCGATGATGATCCCGCCGTAGAGCACGGACCGGCGCGACCCGATGACGCGGTCGGCGAGCCAGCCGCCCACGACGGACAGCAGGTAGACGCCGGTGCCGTAGATCGACACGAGGGCGGCGCCCGTGGTGTCGTCGATGGCGAGGCCGCCGTTGGCCACGGTGTCCGTGAGGTAGTACAGCAGGATGGCGCGCATCCCGTAGTAGCTGAACCGCTCCCACAGCTCCGTGGTGAAGAGCGTCATCAGCCCCATGGGATGGCCGAAGAACCCGTGGTCCCCCGCGATCGGTCCGGCGGCCGCCGGGGTCCCGGGACCGGGGGGCGCACCCGCGTCGGGCTCGACCTCGAACTCGCGGTCCCCCGCGTCACCGCGTGCAGCCATGCCTTCGATGCTCCCACCGGCTCGCGAGGCCTGCGACGCGAGCGGTGGGGCCACGGTGGGCCGGGTCGACGATCGGGTCAGCGACGGTCGAGCTTCACCTGCCGGTTGACGTCCTTGTAGAGCAGGTCGCGGAACGGCTTGGGGCCGCCGGCGTAGCAGGCCTGCGGGCAGAAGGCCCGCAGCCACATGAAGTCGCCCTCCTGGACCTCCACCCAGTCGCCGTTGAGGCGGTAGACCGCCTTGCCCTCGAGCACGTACAGGCCGTGCTCCATGATGTGCGTCTCCGCGAACGGGATGGAGCCGCCGGGCTGGAACGTCACGATGTTCACGTGCATGCCGTGCGCAAGGTCGTCCGGGTCGACGAAGCGCGTGGTGGCCCACGCGCCGTCGGTGTCCGGCATCGGGCGCGGCTCGACGTCCTGATCGCGAGTGACGAACGTGGTGGCCCGGTGGCCCTCGATCGGCTCGTACACCTTGCGGACCCACTGGAAGGTGGCCTTGGCGTCCGACCGGTTGTGCAGCGACCAGTCGTCGCCGGCCGCGAGGTAGGCGTAGCCGCCCGGTTCGAGCGTGTGCTCCGTGCCGCCGACCGTCAGCACGAGCGTGCCCTCGGTGACGAAGACGACCGACTGCACCGTCGGGCGAGCACCCACAGTCGGGTCTTCTCCCAGCCGGGCAGGTTCGAGGTGACGATGTCGCGCAGCACGCCGCGCGGGATGACGGTGTACGCCTCGGTGACGATCGCGCGGTCCGTCAGGAGCTCCGACTGGTCGGGCAGCCCGCCCTGCGGGGTGTAGTAGCGCGTGGTCTGGGGCGGCTGGTCACGTCACACTCCTCGTCGGGCCGGTGTCAAGGTCGCTCACGCACAGTTCAGTCGGTGCCGAAACCCGCGTGGAACTCGTCCTCGAGGATGCTCATCACCACGGCGTCGGTCCAGCCGTCGCCGTCGCGGAGGGCGTCGCGCAGGCGACCCTCCTCGCGGAACCCCAGGGACTCGTAGAGGGCCCGCGCCCGCGGGTTCATGCTCGACACCGACAGGCTCACCCGGTGCAGCCCGGGGCCCTCGGTCGCGAACGCGAACCGCAGCACCTCGGCGATGGCCTCGCGGCCGTAGCCGCGGCCACGGTAGTCGGGCATCATCCGCAGGCGCAGGTTCGCCGAGAGCAGGTCGAGGTCGACCTGGTCGAGCGAGATCTCGCCCAGGAGGTCGTCGCTGACGAGCTCGCCGTCGCGCACCGCGGCCGACGTGACCGCCCAGTCGTAGCGTCCGGGCCGGTCCGCGGCGGTCGCCGCCCAGGCGTCGACCTCCGCGCGGGTGGACGCGCCGTTCGTGCCCATCCCCGACAGCCGCGCGCTCTCGGGGTCGCGCAACGACGCCCAGAGCCGGTCGGCGTCCCGCGCCTCGAGGGGGCGCAGCCGCACCAGCTCGCCGTGCAGGACCGGCGACCTCACCCGGCGATCCTCTCCAGGACCAGCTCACGCACGCGCTTGGCGTCCGCCTGGCCCCTGGTCGCCTTCATCACGGCGCCGATGATGGCCCCGACCGGCCCCTGGTTGCCGCCGCGCACCTTCTCCACGACGTCGGGCTGGGCCGCGAGCGCCTCGTCGATCGCCGCGAGCAGGGGGCCGTCGTCCGAGACGACCTCCAGGCCGCGGGCCACGACGACCTCCTCAGGACCGCCCTCCCCGGCAAGCACGCCGTCGAGCACCTGCCGGGCGATCTTGTCGTTGATCCGCCCGGCGTCGACGAGCTGCTGGAGCTCGCCGATCTGGGCGGGGGTGATCGCGAGCTCGGCCAGCTCCACCTCGTCCTGCTTGGCGCGGCGGGCCAGCTCGCCCATCCACCACTTGCGGGCGGCGGCGGGCGTGGCGCCCGCGGCAACGGTCGCCTCGATGATGTCGAGAGCCGCCGCGTTGACGACGTCGCGCATCTCGGCGTCGGCGTAGCCCCACTCGTCGTGCAGCCGGCGCCGGCGCGCCTGCGGCAGCTCAGGGAGCGTGGCGCGGATCTCCTCGACCCACTCCCGCGACGGGGCCACCGGCACGAGGTCGGGCTCGGGGAAGTACCGGTAGTCCTCCGCGTCCGACTTCACGCGGCCGGGCGACGTGCTGCCGTCCTCCTCGTGGAAGTGCCGCGTCTCCTGGATCACGGTCTGGCCGGCGTCGAGGATGGCGGCCTGGCGCGAGACCTCGTACCGGACCGAGCGCTCGACGGAGCGGAACGAGTTGACGTTCTTGGTCTCCGTCCGGGTGCCCAGCGGGGACTCCGGGGTCGGCCGCAGCGAGAGGTTGACGTCGGCGCGGACGTTGCCGCGCTCCATGCGCGCCTCGGAGATGTCGAGCGTGCGGAAGATGTCGCGCAGCGCCTGGACGTAGGCGCGGGCGACCTCGGGCGCGCGCTCGCCCGTGCCGGTGATCGGCTTCGTGACGATCTCCACGAGGGGGATGCCGGCACGGTTGTAGTCCACGAGCGAGTACTCGGCGCCGTGGATCCGCCCGGCGGATCCGCCGACGTGCGTGTTCTTGCCGGCGTCCTCCTCCATGTGCGCGCGCTCGATCTCGACGCGGTACACCGTGCCGTCCTCGAGCTCGACGTCGAGCCAGCCCTCGAATGCGATCGGCTCGTCGTACTGCGACGTCTGGAAGTTCTTCGGCACGTCCGGGTAGAAGTAGTTCTTCCGGGCGAAGCGGCAGGTCTCGGCGATCTGACAGTTCAGCGCCAGGCCGATCCGGATCGCGTACTCGACGGCGGTGCCGTTGAGGACCGGCAGCGCGCCGGGCAGGCCGAGGCTCACCGGGGTGGTCTGGGTGTTCGGCTCCGCGCCGAAGGACACCTCGGCCGGGCAGAACATCTTGGTTCGGGTGCCGAGCTCGACGTGCACCTCGATGCCGAGCACCGGGTCGTAGCGGCGCACGGCGTCGTCGTAGGCGACGAGAGCAGGGGTCGTGATGGTCACAGCGATGGTCTCCTTTCTCCGTCAGCCGAGCTCGGGTGCGCGGGCGAGCAGGGGGGCGCCCCAGGTGGACTCGAGGGCCGACTCGAGCGCGGCGCCGACGCGGTACAGGCGGTCGTCCGCCTTGGCCGGCGCGAGGATCTGGAAACCTGTTGGCAGGCCGGCACCACCCTCCGACGAAGCAGCCAGCCCGTTCGGCACGGACATGCCCGGCACCCCGGCGAGGTTGGCCGGGATCGTCGCCACGTCGTTGAGGTACATCGCGAGCGGGTCGTCGAGCTTCTCGCCCAGCTTGAACGCCGTGGTCGGCGCGGTGGGCGAGACCAGCACGTCGGCCTGCCCGAAGGCGGCGGCGAAGTCGCGCTGGATGAGCGTGCGCACCTTCTGCGCGCTGCCGTAGTACGCGTCGTAGTAGCCCGCGCTCAGCGCGTAGGTGCCGAGGATGACGCGGCGCTTCACCTCGTCGCCGAAGCCGGCGCCGCGGGTGGCGCCCATGACCCGCTCCGCCGTCACGGGCCCGTCCTCGGGCTCGACGCGCAGGCCGAAGCGCATGCCGTCGAACTTCGCGAGGTTGCTCGACGCCTCCGCCGGCATGATCAGGTAATAGGCGGCAAGCGCGTAGTCGAAGCTCGGGCAGGAGACCTCGACGATCTCGGCGCCCGCCTTGGTCAGCAGCTCGAGGGACTCGTGGAACCGCGCGAGCACGCCCGGCTGGTAGCCCTCGCCCTGCAGCTGCGTCACGACGCCGATCCGCAGGCCGGACAGGTCGCCCAGCGCGCCCTGGCGGGCCGCGGCGACCAGCGGCGGCAGCGGCTCGGGGATGGACGTCGAGTCGCGCGGGTCGTGGCCGCCGATGAGCTCGTGCAGCAGCGCCGAGTCCAGCACCGTGCGCGTCACCGGGCCGGCCTGGTCGAGGGACGAGGCCATCGCGATGAGGCCGTAGCGCGAGACGCCGCCGTAGGTGGGCTTGACGCCGACGGTGCCGGTGACGGCACCCGGCTGGCGGATCGAGCCGCCGGTGTCGGTGCCGATCGCGAGGGGAGCCTCGAAGGCCGCGACCGCGGCCGCGGAGCCGCCGCCCGAGCCGCCGGGGATGCGGTCGAGGTCCCACGGGTTGTGCGTGTTGCCGTAGGCGGAGTGCTCGGTGGAGGAGCCCATGGCGAACTCGTCCATGTTCGTCTTGCCGAGAATCGGTAGGCCCGCGGCGCGGAGCTTCTCGACGAGCGTCGCGTCGTAGGGCGGGATCCAGCCCTCGAGGATCTTCGAGCCCGCCGTGGACGGCATGCCCTTCGTGACGACGACGTCCTTGACGGCGATCGGCACACCGGCCAGCGCGTGCAGCTCCTCGCCGGCGGCCCGGCGCGCGTCGACGTCGGCGGCCGTGGCCAGCGCGTCGTCGGAGCTCACGTGCAGGAAGGCGTGCACGTCGCCGTCCACCGCCGCGATCCGGTCGAGGTGGGCGCGGGTGGCCTCAACGCTCGTGGTCTCCCCGGCGGCGAGGGCCTCGGCGAGGCCCGCGGCGGTGAGGCGGGTCAGGTCGGTCATCTCACTCCTCCCCGAGGATCTGCGGCACGGCGAACCGGCCGCCCTGGGCGTCCGGCGCGGCGGCGAGCACGTCGTCCACGGGCAGCGCCGGCTGCGGCACGTCCTCGCGGAACACGTTCGTCATGGGCAGCGGGTGGCTGGTCGCGGGCACGTCGGGGGTGGCGACCTCGCGCACGCGGGCGATGGAGTCGACGATGACGTCGAGCTCGCCCGCGAGCCGGTCGGCCTCGTCGTCGCGCAGGTCGATCCGGGCCAGGGCGGCGACGCGCGCGACCTCGTCTCGGGAGATGGTGGACATGGCCGCCAGTCTAGTGGTCGGGACATGTCGCACAGGTGTCGGTCAGGGCATCCGCTCGTAGGCGGCGGTCGTGAGGAAGTCGACGTACTCGTCGGCCACGGCGACCTCCACGAAGAGGGAGCGCGCCACGTCGTAGTCGGCGGCGTCGTCCGGAAGCTTGGCCACCTCCTCCTCGACGAGTCGGTCCACCAGCTCGCGCGTCACCCGCTCGCCGGTGTCGGCGAGGACGACGTCGTTGTGCAGCCACTGCCACACCTGCGAGCGGGAGATCTCCGCCGTCGCGGCGTCCTCCATGAGGCCGAAGATCGCCACCGCGCCCAGCCCGCCGAGCCAGGCGTGCAGGTACTGGATGCCGACCGACACGTTGTTGCGCAGCCCGGCCTCCGTGACGGTGCCCGGGGTCTTGTCGACGGCGAGCAGGTCGGCCGCGGTGACGTGCACGTCGTCGCGCGTGCGGTCGATCTGGTTCGGCCGGTCGCCGAGCACCTCGGTGAAGACCTCCTTGCAGGTGGGCACCATGCCCGGGTGCGCCACCCAGGAGCCGTCGAAGCCGTCGCCGGCCTCGCGTGCCTTGTCCGCGCGGACCTTCGCGAACGCGTGCTCGTTGGCCTCGGCGTCCTTGCTCGGGATGAACGCGGCCATGCCGCCGATGGCGTGCGCGCCGCGCCGGTGGCAGGTGGCGACCAGCAGCTCCGTGTACGCCCGCATGAACGGCACGGTCATGGTGATCTGGTTGCGGTCGGGCAGCAGGAAATCGCCGCGGGTCCGGAAGGTCTTCACCACCGAGAACAGGTAGTCCCAGCGGCCGGCGTTGAGGCCGGCCGAGTGCTCGCGCAGCTCGTAGAGGATCTCCTCCATCTCGAACGCGGCCGGGATGGTCTCGATGAGCACGGTGGCGCGGATGGTGCCGCGCGGGATGCCGAGCGCCTCCTGCGCGATGACGAACGCGTCGTTCCACAGCCGCGCCTCGAGGTGCGACTCCATCTTGGGCAGGTAGAAGTACGGCCCCAGGCCCTTGGCGATCTGGCGCAGGCCGCCCGTGGCGACGTAGAGCGCGAAGTCGACCAGCGAGCCGGAGGCCTCCTGGCCGTCGACCAGCACGTGCTTCTCGTTCAGGTGCCACCCGCGGGGACGCACGATGATCGTGGCCAGCTCCTCGTCGGGCTTGAGCGCGTACGCCTTGCCCGCCTCCGAGGTGAAGTCGATGCGCCGCTCGATGGCGTCGAGCAGGTTGACCTGGCCGCCCACCACGCTGCTCCACAGCGGCGTGTTGGCGTCCTCCTGGTCGGCGAGCCACGCCTTCGCGCCCGAGTTGAGCGCGTTGATCGTCATCTTCTTGTCGGTGGGGCCGGTGATCTCGACGCGGCGGTCGACGAGGCCGGGGGCCGGCTCGGCCACGCGCCACGAGTCGTCGGCGCGGATGTGCGCCGTCTCCGGGAGGAAGTCGAGGGTGCCGCCGGCGGCGAGCGCCTCGCGGCGTTGCCGGCGCGCCTCCAGCAGCTCGAGGCGGCGGGCTCCGAGCTGCCGGTGCAGAGTGACGATGAGGTCGAGCGCGGCCGGGGTGAGCACCTCGGTGTCGCCCTCGCCGATCGCGGCGGTGATGGTCAGGCCGTCGGGGAGCGCCACGACAGTCCCTCCTTGCTTCGTCGCAGTGGAACGGTAATTACGCCTGGTGGAATTCTGGTCGAAACCATAGCGCGTCGACGACGGATGCGGGCACCCTGAAGCCGGGGGCGGTGTCGCCGGGCTGAAGTCTCGTCATCGTGCGTCCTCGTGCGTTCCTCTCGGGGTGCAGGGGAACCGCGGCAGGGCCGTGCCTCAGGCCTCGCCGCGGCGTAGCAGGGTGCCGGCGGGCTCGTCGCCCACGGGCCGGCCGCGCAGCAGCGTGGCCCGCACGACGCCCGTCAGGTCGCGACCGGCGTACGGCGTGGCCGGGTTCTTGTGGTGCAGGGCGGCCGGCTCGACGACGAACGACGCCTCGGGGGCGAAGACCACCAGGTCCGCGTCCTTGCCCGCGGGCGGCGAGCCGGCGCTCGACGTCGTCGAGGGTCGCCCGGTCGAGGGCGGCCTTCATCGGGATGCCGCCGTCCCGGCGTCGACGTTCAAGGCCTGGCCGAGGTGCTCCGCCAGGTGCTCCGCGTCCCCCGCGCGCTGCTCGGCCACCGGGACCTCCTTGAGGCCCTCGGCCCGGACGGCCTCCGCGACCGCCTCGGCTACGCGGCTGTCGAACACGCCGGGGATGATGAACGCGGGGTTCAGCTCGTCGTCGCTCACGACCGAGGAGATCGCCACGGCCGCCACGCGCAGCATCTCGTCCGTGATGTGCCGGGCGCCGGAGTCGAGCAGGCCGCGGAACAGGCCGGGGAACGCCAGCACGTTGTTGATCTGGTTGGGGTAATCGCTGCGGCCCGTGGCGACGACGGCGGCGGTCTCGCCCGCGGCGATCGGGTCCACCTCGGGGGTGGGGTTGGCGAGCGCGAAGACGATCGCGTCGTCGTTCATCGCCGCCACGTCCGCACCCGAGAGGATGTTGGCCGCCGAGACGCCGACGAAGACGTCGGCCCCCTTCAGGCCCTCCTTGAGCGTGCCCGTGAAGCCCGACGGGTTGGTGTGCTCCACGAGCCAGACGCGGCTCTCGTCGCCCGCGGCCGACTCGGCCGTGAGGGCACCGTGCCGGTCGAAGCCGATGATGTCCCGGGCTCCCTGGGCGCGCAGCAGGCGGATGATCGCCGAGCCCGCTGCCCCGACGCCGGAGACCGCGATGCGGACGTCGTCGATCTTCTTGTCCACGGCCTTGAGCGCGTTGATGAGGGCCGCGAGCACGACGATCGCCGTGCCGTGCTGGTCGTCGTGGAAGACCGGGATGTCCAGCTCGTCGCGCAGCCGCTTCTCGATCTCGAAGCAGCGCGGCGCGGAGATGTCCTCGAGGTTGACCCCGCCGAAGCCCGGCGCGATCGCCTTCACCGTGCGGATGATCTCCTCGGTGTCGGTGGTGTCGAGGGCGATCGGCCAGGCGTCGACGTCCGCGAACTGCTTGAACAGCGCCGCCTTGCCCTCCATCACCGGCATGGCGGCCGCCGGGCCGATGTCGCCGAGGCCGAGCACGGCCGTGCCGTCAGTGACCACCGCGACGGTGTTGCGCTTGATGGTCAGGCGGCGCGCGTCCTCGGGCCGGTCGGCGATCGCGAGGCAGACGCGTGCGACGCCCGGCGTGTAGGCGCGGGAGAGGTCGCGGCGGGTCTTGAGCGGCACCTTCGGGGTGACGGAGATCTTGCCGCCGAGATGCATGAGGAACGTCGAGTCCGACATCTTGAGCACGCGCACGCCCTCGAGCGCGTCGAGCGCCGCGACGATCCTCTCACCGTGCTCGGCGTCGACGGTGTCGCAGGTGACGTCGACAACGATCGTGTCGTCGTGCGACTGGGCGATGTCCACGCCCATCACCGAGCCCCCGGCCGTCGCGACCTCGTGGACGATCTCGCTCGTGGCGCGCTGGGTCGCCGGCGCCTCCACTCGCAGGGTGATCGTGTAGCTGGGGCTGGGCATCGCCATGGCCGGGGATCCTTTCGTGGTCCTGATGCTGTGAAGTTTCGAGATGTGGAAAGATGATTCCTCGAACCGGCCTCGGTTCACCCGGCCTTGCGAAGGGGGACGCGACCATGGCGAACGGCACCGGGGTCCAGTCGGTGGACCGGGCGATCGACCTGCTCGAGATCATGACGGACCTCGGCGGCGACGCCGCGCTCAGCGAGCTCGCCGCGGCGGCAGCGCTGCCGCTGCCCACGATCCACCGGCTCATGCGGACGCTGGTGGGACGGGGATACGCCCGCCAGCTCCCGTCGCGCCGGTACACGCTCGGCCCCCGCCTGATCCGTCTCGGCGAGAGCGCGGGGCGCCAGCTCGGCGCCAGCGCCCGTCCCCACCTGGAGCGGCTGGCCCGCGAGCTCGGCGAGAGCGCCAACCTCGCGATGATCGACCGCGACATGGCGGTCTACGTCGCCCAGGCATCGTCGTCCCACTCGATGCGGATGTTCACCGAGGTCGGACGGCGCGTGTACTGCCACTGCACCGGCGTCGGCAAGATGGTGCTCGCCGAGCTGCCGGACCAGACCATCCGCAAGATCGTCGGACGCGTCGGCATGCCGCCGGCCACCGACCTGTCGATCACCGACGTCGACGACCTGCTCACCGAGGTCGCGAAGATCCGCGAGCAGGGCTACGCCGTCGACGACGGCGAGCAGGAGATCGGCGTGCGGTGCTTCGCCGTCCCGGTCAAGGGCGCGCCGACGCCCACCGCCCTCTCGGTCTCCGGGCCCGCGGCCCGGGTCACGTACGAGTTCGGCGAGGCCGCGCTCCCGATGCTGCACGAGGTGGCGGAGACCATCTCGGAGCAGCTGCTCTCCGCGGCCTGACGCCAGGCCCGGTCCCGGACGGAGGGCGCGCATCCCGGTCACCCTTTCCCCGGCTCGGCGCCGGCGGGCACGAGGTCCGCGTGCGGGGCTTCGAGGGTCGCGCAGATCGTCGTGATGATCGTGCCCGTCACCACGGGCGGGAAGAACCGCACGATCTGCGCGGAGAACGGGTCATCACCAGCCTGATCCTGCCGGCCGATCGTGGTCGTGCTCATGTCGACGCTCCTTCGAACCGACTCCACGGAGTCTTCCGGATCAGCAGAACCCCGTGACGGTCGCCCAGGCGCGCGCCTCCGCCTTCGCGCCCTCCCGCTTCACCTCCGCCTCGATCTTGCCGTACGGCCGGTCGGCGACGTAGGAGCCAAGCTCGAGGTGAAGTGCTCGGCGAGGCGGATCGCGAACTCCTCCGGAGACGCGATGCCGCCCTTGGCCAGCGCGAAGACGGTGTTCTTCTGAGTGTCGGTCGCGACGACCTTGCCCTGGTCGCCCTCCACGTGGGCGGCCGTGAAGTCGCCGCGGAGCTGCGAGCTCACGGAGAGCTCGGTGATGCGGTGGCGCGCCTGGTCGCGGTCGACCTTCATGACGCGGACCTCGGCCTTGCCGTACTGGTTGTCGCCCAGCACGATCGTGCCCGTCGTGGACCGGGCGTCGGTGGCGGACATCGTCCTGACTCCTTCATCTGATGTTGCGTGGTCCCACGGCAGCCCTCAGGGGCCGGCCTCGGTCCGTCTGCGATGACGATGACGATGACGCAGGACGCGGCGGCTCTGCCGCGACCGATGATGCGGGCCAAGGGCCCGTCAGCTCCCGCGGTACGTCGAGTATGCGAACGGGCTGAGCAGGCAGGGCACGTGGTAGTGGTCGCGCCCCGCATCGACCGTGAAGTCGCTAGTGATCGACGGATAGAACGTGGGCACACCGCGCGCGGCGAAGTACTCACCGGTCGCGAACGTGACGCGGTAGGTGCCCGGCTCGAGGGTCTCGGGGCCAAGGTCCCACGCACGGCCGTCCGCATCGGTGGTCGTGTCCGCGAGCCGATCGGCCGTGTCCACGCCGACGCTCCACAGGGACACGGCCACGCCTGCGGCGGGCATCCCCGAGACGGCGTCGAGCACGTGCGTGGTGATGTGTGACGTCATGCGAGCGATCCTTCCAGCCGGAGCACGGCGATCTCCCGAAGCTGTTGCCCGGCGATGCCCCGCTCGGTCGCCGCGTCGTTCTGCAGTCGCTCGCGGAGCGACGACAGGATCTCCTCCGCAGTGCGTCCCGCCGCCCGGATGAGGACGACGTGGCCCAACTTCGCCTCGTACGCACAGTTTCCCGCGCGCAGGCGCTCCTCGACGGACCCGCCGATCTCGCCGAGGCCGGCCTGTTCCCTGCGGCAGGCGCAGCGTCGATCTCCTCGTCGCTCCACGGGTCCGCAACGGTCCGGGCGGCGGCGAGCGCGGAACCGGCGTCCGCGTACGGACGGCCTGCCACGACCTCGTCGGCCCAGCGGGACACGGCGGCGCACGACAGCACCTGCGCGCGCGCCGTGCCAGGGTCGGCCGCGTTGAACGTCTCGAGGCCAGGACTCGTCATCGAGCGATCCCCCTCCCACTGATTCCGCCCACCGAAAGCGGGGTTCCGATCGGGAAGCCTCGTCCCCGAAAGCGCGGCCTGTCAAGAGAGCACCCGCTCGGCTCGCGTCGCGTCACGGTTTGTTTGGGTACGCGAAAGGCCCACCCCGGGTCAGGGGTGGGCCTCTCGTGAATAGATGTCCGGCGGCGTCCTACTCTCCCAC
>NZ_JCAIUK010000015.1:0-12407 GCF_059445475.1 Isoptericola sp. Y581
GACCAGCAACGATGTAGGTCAGGCCATCACATACCCATGGCTAACCCCGAGCCCGTGAATAACGCTCTTAGCCTCGTAGGTGGTTTCGAAACCTTCATATCCTGATTCTGGCGCGCCTCAGAATCGGTCGGTTCTGGTACGGCGGCAACCGGGAGACGCCACCGCCCGACAGGCGCCGCTCGAGTCTGGCCACGTCGTCTGGAGGCCGCCGCTTGACCTTGACCGAGGTCCAAGTTCGACAGTTGCGCCATGAGTGAGAGCGAAGAGCAGTTCGGCATCGGAGAGGCTGCCGCGCGTACTGGGCTCGAGCCCGACACCCTGCGGTACTTCGAACGACAGTGGGCCCTGCCCGCCCCGCGGCGTGACTCTGCCGGACGCCGCCAGTACGTCGATGCCGACGTCGAGCTGATCCGCATGCTTGTCCATCTGCGTGAGACGGGCATGCCACTGTCCGACATCGCGCAGTTCACCGGTGCTGACGGCAGGGACATCGATCTTCCGCGTCTGCGGCTGGATCTGCTCACGGCGCACCGCCGTCGCGTGGAGGATCGTCGTGAGGGCCTGGACCGAGCCCTCGAGGTCATCGGGCGCAAGATCGCGGACTACTCCGGGCGCACCGCGGGCTCGCCGAAGGTCCTTCGACGAACCGACACGACGATCGCCTATAGCGCGCACGGCGACGGGCCCCTGCTCTTCCTCGTCGGAGCGCCGGCGGGACGGGCCGGATTCGCAGGCCTCGCCGATGAGCTCGCGGGCCAGTTCACCGTCGTCTGCCACGATCCCCGCGGCATCGGAGCCAGTCCAAGGACACCGGGCATGGCCACACCCACTCCCGAAACGCTCGCCGAGGATCTTGCCGCGCTCGTCGACACGTTCACCGGCGCGCCGGCAGCGTTCGTCGGCACGAGCGGTGGGGCTGTGACCGTGCTCGAGCTGGCCACGCGGCACCCTCGGCTCGTCGGATCAGCTGTGCTGCACGAGCCGCCCCTGATCACACTGCTGGACGACGCACTCCTCGCCGATCGCGCGGCGGCGGCGTTCGCCGTCGCGCCGGCTGACCCGCAGCAAGCGGTGCAGGAGTTCTACGACCTCAGCGGGGCTGCTCATCACACGGGTCCGGGCCAGTTTCCGCCCGCGCACGTGAAGCTGCCGCCCTTGCCGCCGGACGAGCTCGACAAGAACCGCTATTTCCTCGGCCAGATGGCTGGCCCCAGTGTCTTCTACGAACCCGACATCGAGAGGCTGCGCCGAGTCCGGCTAGCCGTGTGCGCCGGGGTGGCGAGCCATCATCAGATGGCGCGCGAGGCAGCCACGGTTCTGGCCACGCTGCTGCGCCAGCCTTTGATCGACATGCCCGGCAACCACGTGGGCGCCAGCGCGGACCCTGGAGCATTTGCTCGCTCTGTCTTGCCGCTGCTCGACTTCTGAGCACCCGGAAGCTGGAGGCCTCCGGTGCGCGCCGTCCTGGCGATCGGCCTGCTCGATCTGGGCCCTCGAACACGGGGGCTGGAGAGCCGCGCGGGAACTCAGCTGCACCGCGCATCTCGGCGTGCTACGTTCCACGCTGTTCGTGTGTACCCGGTCGAGGAATGTCAGGGAGGTGAGATCGATGTCCGCGCTCAAGGTCGCCGCTGTGCGGACCGCCCGGACCGATCTCACGTCCTGTGCGACCGCCTGACCTCACCGGATCTGCCCTCGCTGGGAGCGTGAGCTCGCGAGGTGACACCCACCACGAACACCACCATGAAACGGACCTGTACCCCGTCATGAGCATTCGCAACCCATGGATCACGCGCGCCGAGACCAGCGCCGACGCCGCTGCCATCCGCGCAATCGACCTGGCCGCCTTCGAGACACCGCTGGAGGCCGACCTTGTCGGCGCTCTGCGCAGCGACGTCTCCTGGATCGACGACCTGTCGATCGTCACCACCGACCAGGAGGGCACGCTCGTCGGCCACGCACTGCTGACGCGCTGCCACATCGACGAGACTCCGGCCCTGTGCCTGGGACCCGTCGCTGTGCTTCCTGAGTACCAGGGAACCGGCGCTGGAACCGCGGCCATCCGTGCTTCGCTCAGGGCCGCCGCGGACCAGGGCGAGCGCTTCGTCACCGTCCTCGGACACCCGGCCTACTACCCGCGGTTCGGCTTCACACGAGCCTCCGTCCACGGCATCACCCTCATGATCGACGTCCCGGACGAGGCCATGATGGCGCTCGCCCTCGACCCCGAGCACCCGCTGCCCCGCGGCACCGTCCGTTACGCGGCACCGTTCCGCATCTAGCGAAGAGCCGTGCGGGAGCGCCACGCTCCCGCACGGCCCCGCTCATGGCGGCCTATCCGGTGTGTCCGGCAGCGGACCTGGGGAGCGCGAGCATCACCAGCGCGGTGACAACGTAGAGACCTGCGGAAGCAAGCAGCACGATGCCGAACGCGTCGCTGTAGCCGACCAGGGCCGGGGTGCCGTCGGGCGCCCCTGCGGCGGTGGTGAAGAAAATCGTGCCGAGGACGGCGATCCCGACCGCGCCACCGATCTGGTCGACGGTGGACAGGACCCCGCCCGCGGCACCGGCGTTACGCCCGGGAACGCCGGCGAGGACGACACTCACCAGGATGGGTGCGGCAAGGCCGAGGCCGAGGCCGCCGATGAGCAACGCCAGCGCGAGCGGCCAGTAGCTGGGGTCGCTGCCGTCCTTGATGACGAGCCAGAGCAGGAGCTGAGACACCGCGACGGTCAGGGCACCGGAGATCAGCAGGGCTCGACCGGCCCTGGCAGCGAGGGCGACACCGAGGCCAGAGGTGACGATCGACCCGATCGCGTAGGGCAGGATCACGAGCCCGGTCTCCCACGCGGTGCGGCCGGTCCCGTTCTGCAGGTACACGGAGAGGGTGAGGAAGAAGGAGCCGATGCCGCCGAAGAACAGAATGGACGCGCACAGGCCACCGGTGAACGCCCGAATCCTCAGGAGCGCCGGGTCGAGGACGGGCTCCCTCCCGTGCGCGGCCAGGTGACGCTCGTAGGTGAGGAAGATCGCCAGGACAGCGAGTCCGGCGGCGAGCATGACGCCGCTCACCCACGTCCATCCCCACGTCTCGGTCTGGATGATCGGCAACAGCAGCAGGAAGATGCCTGACGCAGCGAGCACGGCTCCCAGGAGGTCGAGCCGGGCGCTCGACGCGGACCGAGACTCTGGGAGGACCTTTGCTCCGAGGACGAGCGCCACGACGGAGACAGGAACGTTGATCCAGAAGATGGTGCGCCAGCCGAGCCCGAGCAGATCCGCGTCCACGAGCAGGCCACCCAGCAAAGGGCCCGCGACGGCCGCGAGACCCTGGACGGCCCCGTAGGCTCCGAACGCCTTGGCGCGCTCGCCGGGCGCAAACGACCCGCGGATGATGCCGAACACCTGGGGAACCATGACGCCCGCGGCGATGCCCTGGGCGGCGCGCATCCCGATGAGCATTCTCGGATCAGCGGCCAGCGCGCACGACGCGGAGGTGACCATGAACCCCGCGAGCCCGATCATGAACAGCCGCTTGCGACCGTACTGGTCGCCCAGCCGCCCGCCGGTGACGAGGCCGGTCCCAAGGGCGAGGACGTAGGCAGCGATCGTCCACTGGATCTGCGCGTCGCTGGCTCCGAGGTCCTGGGCGATGGCCGGGGCGGCGACGGAGACGATCGTGGCGTCGAGCAGGTCCATGAAGGTCCCGAACAGCACGACGAGCAGGGCGGCGCTCGCGCCCGCTCCGGCGACGAGGGTGGGCGACGACGGTGGGGCAGCCTGCCCTCGGTGAGGGCTTGTCGGTGTGGTCATACGGGCGACACTGACATCTATAGTTGCCATCGAATGGCCACTACTTAGGGATCCGCATGGCGAACACCTCCGCTCGAGCGCTGAAGCTGCTCTCGATCCTCGGCACCGGCGCCACCTTCACCGCCGGAGAACTGGCCCTGCGCCTCCAAGCATCCGTACGGACGGTTCGGCGCGACATCGACACCCTCCGAGATCTCGGCTACGAGATCGAGGCCGTACGCGGCGTCGGAGGTGGCTACCGCCTCGGCCGCGCCACACCACTGCCTCCGGTCGTGTTCGACGAAGACCAAGCGGTCGCCGCCGCGGTAGCTCTGCAGACGGTTCCCACGGTGCTGTCCGGCATCCGCGAGAACGCGACTCGAGCGCTGGCCACCTTGCACCAGGCGATGCCGGAACGCAGCCGCCTGCACGCCGCGGCGTTCACTGTCTCGGCGGCTCGGAACTACTGGGAGTTCCCGGCACCACCCATCGACGCCGAGCTCGTCCGCTCCGTCGGCACCGCGATCAGCCGGCGCCACGCTTTGCGGGTCGAGTACGCCGACGACCGTGAGTCGGTCACCGTCACGCTCGAACCACATGACCTCGTGGTCTGGGCGGCACGCTGGTATCTCGTCGCCTTCGATCCCGCAGCGGACCGCTGGCGCGTCATGCGCCTCGACCGCCTCGCACCGGGCACGCCGACGCACAAGCCCTTCGAGCGGCGGGCCATCCCGCACGGCGACGCCGTGAATTTCGTGATGACCACCCACGACCGCGGCGACGTCGCAGCTGAATGGCCGTGCAGGGGCTCAGCGATCATCGCTCTACCCGCCTCGACCGTCGCGCGATTTGCTCCCGGCGGCTCCACCGTCGAGCACCACACGGAGGACGGCTGCCGGCTCACGCTCGGAGCATGGTCGTGGTCCGGGGTCGCCGGGCTGCTGCTCACCTTCGACGCCAACATCACCGAGATCGAACCCGCTGAACTCCGCCACGCCCTGCGCGCCATCCGCAACCGGATCGACAACGGAGTCCCAGAACGGCAGTCTTCGACAGACGACGGTCGCGCGGCGCCGGATCGAGCGTCCCGGCACGCGCGGTGACGACCGTCGGGCTCGCACTGTTCGCTGGCATTGCGGCCACCGTCACCGCCCGCCCAGCCAACGCCCCCTACCCGCCGACCAAAGCACTCGTCGCCGGGTACAGCGGTTGTGGGAGGTGACGACCGACCTGCTCGACCGGGCGGGCCGGCCCGCCCGCCGCGCCGTGACCAGGCTCGGGGTGAGTGGGGTGTCTCATCTCAGGTCGCCGGGACGTACAGGGCGAGGGCCTCGGCGACGAGGGCGGGCTTCTCGACCCCCTCGATCTCGACGGTCGCGGTGGAGGACGGTCGCACGCCCTGGGCGACCGTCTCGGCCCCGGTGAGCGCGGTCGCGGCGTGCACGCGGGAGCCGGCGGGCACGGGCGTGAGGAACCGCACGCGGTCCAGCCCGTAGTTCATGCCCTCGCGACGCCGCCACCTCGACCAGCGACGAGGCGAGGCGTGGGAGCAGCGACAGGGTGAGGAACCCGTGCGCGATCGTCGTGCCGAACGGTCCCGAGGCCGCGCGCTCCGGGGCGACGTGGATCCACTGGTGGTCCTCGGTGGCGTCGGCGAACGCGTCGATGCGCCCCTGGTCGATCGTGAGCCACTCGCCCGTCGCGCGCCGGCCGACGGCGTCGGCGAGCGCGGCGGGGGAGTCGACCCGGATCGGCGTGCCGGTCGTCGTGCTCATGCCTTGGCCCCTTTGCACGAGCCCTGCGGTGCCTCGCTCCGGCACACCTCGTTCCTCGGCGTACCTCCGCGGGGGCTCCTCGTGCTCATGCCTTGGCCCCTTTGCACGAGCCCTGCGGTGCCTCGCTCCGGCACACCTCGTTCCTCGGCGTACCTCCGCGGGGGCTCCTCGTGCTCATGCCTTCGGCCCGCCCGCGACGTAGAGCACCTGGCCGGAGACGAACGAGGCCTCCTCGGAACAGAAGAACGAGACCGCGGCGGCGATGTCCTCGGGCTGCCCGACGCGCCCCACGGGCACGTCCTTCGCGGCGGCGGCGAGGTAGTCCTCCAGCGGCATGCCGATGCGCTCGGCGGTCGCCGCGATCATGTCGGTGGCGATGACGCCGGGGGCCACGGCGTTGGCCGTGACCCCGAACTTGCCGAGCTCGATCGCGAGGGTCTTGGTGAAGCCCTGCATGCCCGCCTTCGCGGCGGAGTAGTTCGCCTGGCCGCGGTTGCCCAGCGCGGACGTGCTGGACAGGTTGACGATGCGGCCCCAGCCGGCGGAGACCATGTGCGCCTGCACGGCCTTGGACATCACGAACGCGCCGCGCAGGTGCACGCGCAGCACGGCGTCCCAGTCGTCCGGGGACATCTTGAACAGCAGGTTGTCGCGCAGGATCCCGGCGTTGTTGACCAGGATGGTGGGGGCGCCGAGCTCCTCGGTCACCTGGGCGACGGCGGCCTCGACGGCGTCCGCGTCGGCGACGTCCACGCCGATGCCGACCGCGTGGCCGCCGCCCGCCACGATGCCGGCGGCGGTCTCGGCCGCCTGCTCGGTGCGCAGGTCGAGGACGGCGACGGCGTGCCCGTCGGCGGTCAGGCGGCGGGCGGTCGCGGCGCCGATGCCGCGGGCTCCTCCGGTGACGATCGCGGTGCGGAGCTGGGGTGTCTGCCCGGTCATGCGGGGTCCTCTCCTCGATGTGGCTGCGGGTGGTGCTGCAGATGTGGCTGCAGTGCCGGGTGCGGGGACGGCTCGAGGGGCGCGACGGTGCGCGGCGGGACGCCGACGATCTGCACGGGCACGACCTCCTCGTCGTTGCTGCTGCGCCCCCAGTCTGGACCGCGAGGACGCCCAAACATCCATACCGACTGCGCGGTATGTGGCGCCGAGCGCACATGACGGGCGGCGCCCGTGCGGCCGACCTGCGCGGTTGACAGGCGTCGCCCCCCCGGCGTCTACTGAAGGTGTTCGAACGCATGTTCGAACGATGCAGGGGTGAGCCAGGCGTCGCGTGCCCGCGCGCCGTGGTGCCCGGTCTGGGTGCGTCGTGCGGTGGCGCGGCGGCACCCCGGGAGGAGGTCGAGTGACGGTCGTCGCCCCTCCGCGTACCTCGGACCCTGCTCCCGGACCTGCTCCCGGATCTGGACCCGGACCTGTACCTGCCCTCGACCGGGTCGCCGCCGCCCGGGCGGCGCTCCGGGCGGCGGAGCAGCGCACCGGGGGCGGGGCGCGGACGGCGGAGGCGGGCGGCGGCCGGCTGCTGCCGGTGCACCCGGACCTGTCCGCGCTCCTGCCAGGGGGCGGGCTGGCCGCGGGCACCGTGCTCGCGGTGCGGGGGTCGACGACGCTCCTGCTCGCTCTGCTGGCCGAGGCCTCGCGGTCCGGGGCGTGGGTCGCGTTCGTCGGCGCGCCCGCGGTCGGGATGCTTGCGGCCGCGGACGCCGGGATCGCGCTCGGGCGGGCCGTGCTCGTGCCCGCCCCCGGCCCGGACGCCCCGGCCGCGGTCGCCGCGCTGCTCGACGGGATGGACGTGGTGGTGGTCGGTCCGGGGGCCACCCTGGCGGGCGCCGACCGGCGCCGCCTCGCCGCGCGCACCCGGGAGCGGGGCGCGGTGCTGGTGGCGCAGGCGGCGTGGCCGGGCGCGCACGTCACCCTCGACGCGCGGGGCGGCACCTGGTCCGGCGTCGACCGCGGGGCGGGGTGGCTGCGTCGTCGGACCCTGAGCGTGCTGCGCACCGGCCGCGGCGCCGCCGCCCGGCCGGTCGAGATCGAGGTCGACGTGCCGCTGCGGGTCGAGGCCGTCGTGGGTGGCGTCCCCGCCGTCGGGGACGTCGTCGAGGATGCGAGCGAGCAGGCGGACGAGCGGGCTGATGAACGAGCCGGACGGCCGGGCGCCCGGCTGCGGGTGGCGTGATGCGGACCGCCGTGGTGTGGGTCCCCGACTGGCCGGTGGTGGCGGCGCTGGCCGTCGCGGGTCTGGACGCGCACGTCCCCGCCGCGGTGCTCGGCGCCCGGTCCGGCGGCGGGACGGGCGCGGGGCACAGCGTCGTCGCCGTCTCGGCCGTCGCCCGCGCGCAGGGGGTGCGGCGGGGGATGCGCCGCCGGCAGGCGCAGGAGCGGTGCCCCGAGGTGGCGCTTCTGCCGGCGGACGACGGCCGCGACGCGCGCGAGTTCGAGCCGGTGGCGCTGGCCGCCGAGACGGTCGTCGCGGGCCTCGAGGTCGCGCGCCCTGGCCTGCTCCTGCTGCCGGCCGACGGGGCCGCGCGCTACCACGGGTCCGAGCTCGCGCTGGCGCAGTTCCTCGTGGGGGCGGTCGCCGAGCGCACCGGGTACGAGAGCCAGGTGGGGGTGGCCGACGGCCTGCTCGCTGCGGTGCTCGCCGCCCGCGAGGACGCCGTCGTGCCCGCGGGCGCGTCGGCCGCGTTCCTCGCGGACCGGCCCGTGGGCGAGCTGGTGCACGCGACCTGCGACCCGGCGGGGGTGGCCGCCGTACGCGAGGCGGCCGGGCTGTGGTGGCGCCTCGGCCTGCGCACCCTCGGCGACCTGGCCCGACTGCCGTCCCCGAGCGTGCAGGCCCGGTTCGGGGACCTGGGCGCCTGGGCGCAGCGGCTGGCCCGCGGCGAGGACCTCCGCCCGCCCGCCCGGCGTCGCGTCGAGGCGGACCTCGCCGTCGCCGAGGAGCTCGACCCGCCCGCGCTGCGCGTCGACGTCGCGACCTTCGCCGCGCGCCGCCTGGCCACCGAGCTGTACGACCTGCTCGCCGCGCGCGGCCTGGCCTGTGGTCGGCTGCGCATCACCGCGCGCACGGCCGCCGGCGGGGACCTCGGCGGGGACGACCTCGGCGGGGTGGACGGCGACAGCGGCGCCGTGCTGGAGCGCGTGTGGCGTACGGACGACGGCGCGGCCGGCGGGATGAGCGCGGCGCGGATCACCGACCGGGTGCGGTGGCAGCTCGAGGGGTGGCTGACCGCGGCGTCCGCCCGGCGGGGCAGGTCGGGTGCGGTGGCGGACCCCGTCGTCGCGCCGATCGCGCACCTCGCCCTGGCTGCCGAGGACGTGGTCCCGGCCACGACGCACCAGCCGGGCCTGTGGGGCGCCGACGCGGGCGAGGGCGAGCGCGCCCGCCGCGCGCTCGGGCGGGTGCAGGGTCTGCTCGGCGGGCACGCCGTGCTCACGGTGGAGCTGCAGGGCGGCCGCGGGCCCCGTGACCGGGTGCGCCTCGTGCCCTTCGGCACGGAGGGCGCACCCGGTCGCGACCCGGGGCTGCCCTGGCCCGGGGCCCTGCCCGGCCCCGCGCCGGCGGCCCTGCCGGCCGACCCCGTGCCCGCCCGGGTGCTCGACGCCGCGGGGCGCGACGTCGTCGTGGACGCCCGGCTCGCGATGAGCGGGGAGCCCGCCGTCGTCGCGTGCGGGGGCGGTCGTGGCGACGAGGTCGGGACGCAGGACGTGGCGGGGGTGACGGGGTGGGCAGGCCCGTGGCCGCTCGCCGAGCGCTGGTGGTCCGCCGGTGGGGGCGCGCGCCGCGTCTACCTGCAGGCCGTGCTCGACGACGGCCGGGCGCTGCTGCTGGCGCAGTCGGGCGGCGCGTGGCGGGTCGAGGCGTTCTATGACTGAGACGGAGGTGCAGCGGAGGGTGGGGGCCGAGGAACGAGGCACGCGCCTGGGGCGGAGCCGCAGTCTCGGTCATCAGGAGAGCTATGACTGAGACGGAGGTGCAGCGGAGGGTGGGGGCCGAGGAACGAGGCACGCGCCTGGGGCGGAGCGGGTACGCCGAGCTGCACGCCCACTCGGCGTTCAGCTTCCTCGACGGCGCGTCGCACCCGGAGGAGCTGGCGGCGGAGGGCGCGCGGCTGGGGCTCGAGGCGCTGGCGCTGACCGACCACGACGGGCTGTACGGGGTGGTCCGCTTCGCCGAGGCGGCCCGGAAGGTGGGGCTGCCCACCGTCTTCGGCGCCGAGCTGCACCTGCCCGCGCCGCAGACGGCGGGGGCCGCGCCGGGCACCGCCGGGAGCCGGCCGGTGCTCGACCCCCCGACGGGCGTCCCCGACCCGCGGGCCACCCACCTGCTGGTCCTGGCGCGCGGCACCCAGGGCTACCGGAACCTGTCGCGGGCGATCGCTACCGCGCACCTGGACGCGGGGGTCAAGGGCAAGGCCCGGTACTCCCTCGAGGAGCTCGGCGCCGAGGCGGGCGGCGAGTGGCTCGTGCTCACCGGGTGCCGCAAGGGTGCCGTCCGGCGCGCGCTCACCGCGCCCGGGCCGGGCGGTGGGGTGGCCGCGGCCCGGCGCGAGCTCGACCTGCTGGTCGACGCCTTCGGGCGCGACAACGTGGCCGTCGAGATCACCGCGACCGGCGACCCCCGGGACGCCGACCTGCACGACGCGCTCGCCGGCCTGGCGCGCGACGCGGGCCTGCCGCTCGTGGCGACCACGGACGCGCACTACGCCCGCCCGCGCGACGCCGACCTGGCGGGGGCGCTCGCCGCCGTGCGGGCGCGGTCCTCGCTGGACGGCATGGACGGCTGGC
Organism: Isoptericola sp. Y581; assembly: GCF_059445475.1. Classification (NCBI taxonomy): domain Bacteria; kingdom Bacillati; phylum Actinomycetota; class Actinomycetes; order Micrococcales; family Promicromonosporaceae; genus Isoptericola; species Isoptericola sp. Y581. The sequence goes on from NZ_JCAIUK010000015.1 coordinate 10,356, forward strand.
TGCCGGGCGGCCCCACGGCGCACCTGCGCTCGGCCGCCGAGATGCGCGCGCTGCACCGGCGGCACCCGCAGGCGGTGGCGACCGCGGCGGAGCTCGCGGCCGAGTGCGCCTTCGACCTGCACCTGGTCGCCCCGAACCTGCCGCCGTACCCGGTGCCCGACGGCTACGACGAGGCCACCTGGCTGCGCGAGCTGGTGCGCCGCGGCGCGACGGACCGGTACGGGCCCCGACCAGGGCCGGGTCACGACGGGTCCGCGGGCGCCCGGGCGTGGGCGCAGATCGACCACGAGATGCAGGTCATCGAGGACCTGGGCTTCCCCGGGTACTTCCTCGTCGTCTACGACCTCGTGGAGTTCTGCCGCCGCCACGGCATCCTGTGCCAGGGCCGGGGGAGCGCCGCCAACTCGGCGGTCTGCTACGCGCTGGGCATCACCGCGGTCGACGCCGTCCGGCACGGCCTGCTGTTCGAGCGCTTCCTCGCACCCGAGCGGGACGGCCCGCCGGACATCGACATCGACATCGAGTCCGGGCGCCGCGAGGAGGTCATCCAGCACGTCTACACGAAGTTCGGGCGCACCCATGCGGCGCAGGTGGCGAACGTCATCTCCTACCGGCCGCGCTCGGCCGTGCGCGACGCCGCCCGCGCGCTCGGGTACGACGTCGGGCAGCAGGACGCCTGGAGCAAGTCCATCGAGCGCTGGGGGTCGCTGCGGGGGCCGGACCCGACCAGCCCGGCGGCCGACCGGACGGCCCGCGACGCCCGGGCGTCGGCCGGCGCGCAGCCGAGCCGGACCGTCGTGAAGGGCATGGTGAAGGGCATGGTGAAGGGCATGGCGAAGGACGCCGAGAAGGAACGGCTGTGGGGAGGCGGGGACCGGTTCGTGGACCCGCTCGCGACGGACGCGGGCGAGACGCGCAGGGCCGACGACTCGCACGATGTCGTGCCCGGGCAGCGGCCGCGGTCGGCCGAGGAGGAGGGGCAGATCCCCGCGCCGGTGCTCGACCTGGCTGAGCGCATGCTGCGCCTGCCCCGCCACCTGGGTATCCACTCGGGCGGGATGGTGATGTGCGACCGGCCGGTGATCGAGGTCTGCCCCGTGGAGTGGGCCCGCATGGAGGGGCGCACGGTGCTGCAGTGGGACAAGGAGGACTGCGCCGACGCGGGGCTGGTGAAGTTCGACCTCCTGGGCCTGGGCATGCTCACGGCGATCCGGTACGCGTTCGAGACGGTCGCCGAGCACACGGGGGAGCGGCTCACGCTGCACGGCCTGCCCGACGACGACCCGGCGGTGTACGACCTGCTGTGCGCGGCCGACACGGTCGGGGTGTTCCAGGTGGAGTCGCGCGCGCAGATGGCGACGCTGCCACGGCTGCGCCCGCGGGAGTTCTACGACATCGTCATCGAGGTCGCGCTCATCCGCCCCGGGCCCATCCAGGGCGGGTCCGTGCACCCGTACATCGAGCGGGCGCGGGGCCGGGAGCCGGTGACCTTCCTGCACCCGCTGCTGGAGAGCTCGCTCGGCAAGACCAAGGGCGTGCCGCTGTTCCAGGAGCAGCTCATGCAGATGGCGATCGACGTCGCGGGCTTCAGCGCCAAGGAGTCCGACCAGCTCCGCCGGGCGATGGGCTCCAAGCGGTCCGTCGAGCGTATGGAGGAGCTGCGCGGGCGGCTCATGGCGGGGATGGCGGAGAACGGGATCACTCCGGACGTCGCCGAGCAGATCTACGACAAGCTCAAGGCGTTCGCAGACTTCGGCTTCCCCGAGTCGCACGCGTACTCGTTCGCCTACCTCGTGTACGCCAGCTCCTGGCTCAAGGTGCACCACCCGGCCGCGTTCTACGCGGGCCTGCTGGCCGCGCAGCCCATGGGGTTCTACTCGCCGCAGTCGCTGTCCGCCGACGCGCGCCGGCACGGCGTTCAGGTGCTGCGCCCGGACGTCAACGCCTCGCGGGCGCTCGCGGGCGTGGAGCGCACTTCGCTGGTTGAGCCTGTCGAAACCCCGCCGGTTGAGCCTGTCGAAACCCCGCCGGTTGAGCCTGTCGAAACCCCGC
>NZ_JCAIUK010000016.1:0-5702 GCF_059445475.1 Isoptericola sp. Y581
AGGGGTGGGCCTCTCGTGAATAGATGTCCGGCGGCGTCCTACTCTCCCACCCCCTCTCGAGGGCAGTACCATCGGCGCTGAAGGGCTGAGCTTCCGGGTTCGGTATGGGACCGGGCGTTTCCCCTTCGCTATGACCGCCGTAACAATATCGAGTTGTTCGGGTCCCCCCAACTACCCCCGACCCGTTTTCACGGAGCTCAGGGGTCAAGGGGAGTGGTGCCCGTTTCTCGGGAACCGCACAGTGGACGCGTAGCAAGTATTGCTCAACAGTGTTGATGTGTATGTGAAGTTGTCGGCTGATTAGTACCGGTCAGCTCCGACAGTCTTTTGTCCTGTCTTCCACATCCGGCCTATCTACCCAGTGGTCTAGCTGGGTGCCTTCACAGATCACTCTGATGGAAACCTCATCTTGAAGCAGGCTTCCCGCTTAGATGCTTTCAGCGGTTATCCCTTCCGAACGTAGCTAACCAGCCGTGCTCCTGGCGGAACAACTGGCACACCAGAGGTTCGTCCGTCCCGGTCCTCTCGTACTAGGGACAGCCCTTCTCAAGTTTCCTGCGCGCGCAGCGGATAGGGACCGAACTGTCTCACGACGTTCTAAACCCAGCTCGCGTACCGCTTTAATGGGCGAACAGCCCAACCCTTGGGACCTACTCCAGCCCCAGGATGCGACGAGCCGACATCGAGGTGCCAAACCATGCCGTCGATATGGACTCTTGGGCAAGATCAGCCTGTTATCCCCGGGGTACCTTTTATCCGTTGAGCGACGGCGCTTCCACAAGCCACCGCCGGATCACTAGTTCCGACTTTCGTCCCTGCTCGACCTGTCGGTCTCACAGTCAAGCTCCCTTGTGCACTTGCACTCGACACCTGATTGCCAACCAGGCTGAGGGAACCTTTGAGCGCCTCCGTTACATTTTAGGAGGCAACCGCCCCAGTTAAACTACCCACCAGGCACTGTCCCTGATCCGGATTACGGACCGAGGTTAGATGGTCGCTGCGGCCAGAGTGGTATTTCAACGTTGACTCCAACCGACCTGGCGGCCGATTATCATAGTCTCCCACCTATCCTACACAAGCCGCATCGAACACCAATACCAAGCTATAGTAAAGGTCCCGGGGTCTTTCCGTCCTGCTGCGCGTAACGAGCATCTTTACTCGTAGTGCAATTTCGCCGAGCTCGCGGTTGAGACAGCGGAGAAGTCGTTACGCCATTCGTGCAGGTCGGAACTTACCCGACAAGGAATTTCGCTACCTTAGGATGGTTATAGTTACCACCGCCGTTTACTGGGGCTTAAATTCTGGGCTTCACCGAAGTTGACCCGTCCTCTTAACCTTCCAGCACCGGGCAGGCGTCAGTCCGTATACATCGTCTTGCGACTTAGCACGGACCTGTGTTTTTAGTAAACAGTCGCTTCTCCCTGGTCTCTGCGGCCCTCCCCGCTTACCACCGCTAGGGTGTTCACGGTTCAGGCCCCCCTTCTCCCGAAGTTACGGGGGCATTTTGCCGAGTTCCTTAACCACGATTCGCTCGATCGCCTTGGTATTCTCTACCTGACCACCTGAGTCGGTTTGGGGTACGGGCGGCTAGAACCTCGCGTCGAGGCTTTTCTTGGCAGCATAGGATCACCCGATTCCCGCATACGCGGTACCTATCAGTTCTCACCCTCGTGTGGTGCGGATTTGCCTACACCACGGGCTACAACCTTGGACATGGACAACCATCGCCACGCCGGGCTACCTTCCTGCGTCACCCCTGTTAACACGCTTACCTACTACCGGTTCGGGTCCCACGCCGCGCCCGTCGGCGTCACCCGAAGGCGACTATGACGGGTCTGGGGTGGTTAGCATCACCGGGCTCGGTATGGGCGGTTCTTCGCCGGTAGGAGAATATCAACTCCTTGTCCATCGACTACGCCTGTCGGCCTCGCCTTAGGTCCCGACTTACCCAGGGCGGATTAACCTGGCCCTGGAACCCTTGGTCATTCGGCGGACGGGTTTCTCACCCGTCATTCGCTACTCATGCCTGCATTCTCACTCGTGTGGGCTCCACCACTAGGTCACCCTGCAGCTTCACTGCCCACACGACGCTCCCCTACCCACCCACACACCTGAACACCATCCACAAGGGAAGATGCTGGGCTAACGTATGAGTGCCACGGCTTCGGCGGTGTACTTGAGCCCCGCTACATTGTCGGCGCGGAATCACTTGACCAGTGAGCTATTACGCACTCTTTCAAGGGTGGCTGCTTCTAAGCCAACCTCCTGGTTGTCTGTGCAACTCCACATCCTTTCCCACTGAGCACACGCTTAGGGGCCTTAGCCGATGATCTGGGCTGTTTCCCTCTCGACTACGAAGCTTATCCCCCGCAGTCTCACTGCCACGCTATGACTTACCGGCATTCGGAGTTTGGCTGACGTCAGTAACCTGGTAGGGCCCATTAGCCATCCAGTAGCTCTACCTCCGGCAAGAAACACGTGACGCTGCACCTAAATGCATTTCGGGGAGAACCAGCTATCACGAAGTTTGATTGGCCTTTCACCCCTAACCACAGGTCATCCCCCAGGTTTTCAACCCTGGTGGGTTCGGTCCTCCACGCCGTCTTACCGGCGCTTCAACCTGCCCATGGCTAGATCACTTCGCTTCGGGTCTAGACCCGGCGACTGAATCGCCCTATTCGGACTCGCTTTCGCTACGGCTTCCCCACACGGGTTAACCTCGCCACCGAGCACTAACTCGCAGGCTCATTCTTCAAAAGGCACGCCGTCACCCCTGCTAGGGAGGCTCCGACGGATTGTAGGCACACGGTTTCAGGTACTATTTCACTCCCCTCCCGGGGTACTTTTCACCTTTCCCTCACGGTACTAGTCCGCTATCGGTCACTAGGTAGTATTTAGGCTTAGCAAGTGGTCTTGCCAGATTCACACGAGATTTCTCGGGCCCCGTGCTACTTGGGATCCCCTCCACCAGGCCGCACCATTTCGTCTACGGGACTCACACCCACTATGGTCCGCCTTTCAATGCGGTTCGACTATGACACGGCTTTCTTACTGGTTGAAGAGTTGTCAGACTCTTCCAGAAGGTCCCACAACCCCGCATGTGCAACGCCTGACAGCTTGACACACACACGGTTTGGCCTCATCCGCTTTCGCTCGCCACTACTCACGGAATATCTCTTCCTGTCGGTACTGAGATGTTTCACTTCCCGACGTTCCCCCCTGCACCCTATGAATTCAGATACAGGTGACCAGGCATGACCCTGGCCGGGTTCCCCCATTCGGACATCCTCGGATCACAGCTCGTTTGCCAACTCCCCGAGGCTTATCGCAGGCTACGACGTCCTTCTTCGGCTCCTAGTGCCAAGGCATTCACCCTGTGCCCTTAAAAACTTCAACACACTACAATATTTCACAGAGATCAAGAAGACCAGCTGCCGAAGCAACTAGCCTTTTGAACATCTGGGATGCTCGCGTCCACTGTGCAGTTCTCAAGCAACGGACGGACCCGCAGACCACCGGCACGCCTACCCACACCAGAAGCAATCCCCAGAAAGCTCACGCTCCCCAGGGACGACACCCGCTGCAGGCGGTTCACACCCAGCCCACGACCCGTATCCATCAAGACTCACCGACCACCCACCCGAACCCATCCCCCGCCACCCCCACAGGGGCAGAGAAGAACAGCCTACGAGCGAGCCTCAGGCCGGTTGCCTCAGGACCCAACAGTGTGTTTGCGAACCAGACCAACCACGACCACCAGCTTTCCCCCACCCAGCCCCCGAAGGAGCCACGGCCCCCGAAGGGACCCGGCCCCCGAAGGAGCCACGGCGGGTACTCACCAGCCGGCACGCGACCGAACCAGCCCTGCTAGTCAATGTTCCACCCGTGAGCAACCACCAGACGCACGATCGGCGCCTCAGGCGGCCTGCTAGACCCCCCAGCCACCCACCCACACGCCAAAGCATGCGAGCAAACAACCACGAGGTCTCAGATGCTCCTTAGAAAGGAGGTGATCCAGCCGCACCTTCCGGTACGGCTACCTTGTTACGACTTAGTCCCAATCGCCAGTCCCACCTTCGACCACTCCCCCCGGAAAACCGGTTGGGCCATGAGCTTCGGGTGTTACCAACTTTCGTGACTTGACGGGCGGTGTGTACAAGGCCCGGGAACGTATTCACCGCAGCGTTGCTGATCTGCGATTACTAGCGACTCCGACTTCATGGGGTCGAGTTGCAGACCCCAATCCGAACTGAGACCGGCTTTTTGGGATTCGCTCCACCTTACGGTATCGCAGCCCTCTGTACCGGCCATTGTAGCATGCGTGAAGCCCAAGACATAAGGGGCATGATGATTTGACGTCATCCCCACCTTCCTCCGAGTTGACCCCGGCAGTCTCCCATGAGTCCCCGGCATAACCCGCTGGCAACATAGGACGAGGGTTGCGCTCGTTGCGGGACTTAACCCAACATCTCACGACACGAGCTGACGACAACCATGCACCACCTGTACACCGACCTTGCGGGGCACCCATCTCTGAGTGTTTCCGGTGCATGTCAAGCCTTGGTAAGGTTCTTCGCGTTGCATCGAATTAATCCGCATGCTCCGCCGCTTGTGCGGGCCCCCGTCAATTCCTTTGAGTTTTAGCCTTGCGGCCGTACTCCCCAGGCGGGGCACTTAATGCGTTAGCTGCGGCACGGAACTCGTGGAATGAGCCCCACACCTAGTGCCCAACGTTTACGGCATGGACTACCAGGGTATCTAATCCTGTTCGCTCCCCATGCTTTCGCTCCTCAGCGTCAGTTGCGGCCCAGAGACCTGCCTTCGCCATCGGTGTTCCTCCTGATATCTGCGCATTCCACCGCTACACCAGGAATTCCAGTCTCCCCTACCGCACTCTAGTCTGCCCGTACCCGATGCAAGCCCGAGGTTGAGCCTCGGGATTTCACACCAGACGCGACAGACCGCCTACGAGCTCTTTACGCCCAATAATTCCGGACAACGCTTGCGCCCTACGTATTACCGCGGCTGCTGGCACGTAGTTAGCCGGCGCTTCTTCTGCAGGTACCGTCACTTGCGCTTCTTCCCTGCTGAAAGAGGTTTACAACCCGAAGGCCGTCATCCCTCACGCGGCGTCGCTGCATCAGGCTTTCGCCCATTGTGCAATATTCCCCACTGCTGCCTCCCGTAGGAGTCTGGGCCGTGTCTCAGTCCCAGTGTGGCCGGTCGCCCTCTCAGGCCGGCTACCCGTCGAAGCCTTGGTAGGCCATCACCCCACCAACAAGCTGATAGGCCGCGAGCCCATCCCCCACCGAAAAACTTTCCAACACCCACCATGCGGCAGATGCTCATATCCGGTATTAGACCTCGTTTCCAAGGCTTATCCCGAAGTGGGGGGCAGGTTGCTCACGTGTTACTCACCCGTTCGCCACTGATCCGCCCAGCAAGCTGGGCTTCACCGTTCGACTTGCATGTGTTAAGCACGCCGCCAGCGTTCGTCCTGAGCCAGGATCAAACTCTCCGTAAAAGAAGAGAAAACACCACGAACCTCCAAAGAAGCCCGCAGCATTCAACGATACTGGCCAGACCGAGCTGAACTGCTCAATCTGATCCAAAAGAACCCAAAAAGGGTTCAAAAACTTTGGCATTGACTATCAAACACACTGTTGAGTTCTCAAACAACCGACGCACACCCACAAGACCAG
>NZ_JCAIUK010000017.1:0-4771 GCF_059445475.1 Isoptericola sp. Y581
CTACCAAGCGTGATCCACATGATCACCAACCTCGAGTTCTACCGCCAGGCCACGTGAATAGCGCTCTCAGTCGGCCGCCGGGGTTTCGAAACATCCAGAACCCGATTCTGGTGCGGGTCATAATCGGTGGCGGTCTCAACCCACCAACGCACCACCTAGGCAAAGATGACGATCGTGGAGGTGGGCGTGGCGTTCTCGGCTGAGCAGGAGGACTTGTTGTGGCAGGGGTGGCGTGAGGGCGACTCGGCCAGGCTGATCGCGCGGACGATCGGGTCGAACCTGAACTCGGTCCGGCATTTCTTAGCCAAGACTGGTGGGGTTCGTCCTGCAGCCCGGCGTCGTAGTCACCGGGCCTTGAGCTCCGCTGATCGTGAGGAAATCTCACGAGGGATCGCCGCGGGCCAATCGGGGAGGGCGATCGCGGAGCGGATCGGCCGCTCGTCGTCGGCGGTGTCTCGAGAGATCGCCCGCAATGGTGGGCGCGAAAGCTATAGGGCGGCCGTGGCTGATGCGGCGGCGTGGGATCGGGCGAGGCGGCCGCGATCGTCGCGTCTGGCATCCAGCCCTGCATTGCTCGCGCTGGTACGCGCGAAGTTGGAGGAGGACTGGTCGCCGCAACAGATCGCGGCATGGCTGCGCCAACAGCATCCAGACGACCCGTCACGGTGGGTGTCTCACGAGACGATCTACCGCAGCATCTACGTCTCCGGCCGGCGTGAGCTCGGCCCGCCCGAGGCCAAACGGTTACGGTCCGGACGTTCTGTCCGTCGGCCTCGGGGCAAGCAGAAGTCCCACGGGCGTGGACGGCTGCGGAACATGGTCTCGATCCACCGCCGTCCCGCGAGCGTGGCGGAACGAGTCGAGGCCGGGCACTGGGAAGGCGACCTCGTGATGGGGAGTCGCCCTTCGGCAGTCGCGACGCTGGTGGAACGCAGCACGAGGTTCGTCCGCGTCATACCTCTGCACGATGGCATCAAGGCCGACGCCGTGCGCCAAGCGCTCGTCCAAGACCTCATGCAACTGCCACTTGCTCTGCGGCGATCGCTGACCTGGGACCGCGGCCGCGAGATGGCCGAGCACCAAGAACTCGCCACCGAACTTGGTCTGGACGTCTACTTCTGCGATCCACGCAGCCCATGGCAGCGACCAAGCAACGAGAACACCAACCGCCTGCTGCGCCAGTACCTGCCGAAGCGGACCGACCTACGCGCCTACTCCGTGCGGGAACTGGACGACATCGCCCGCCGGATCAACACCCGACCGCGCCAGGTACTGGGCTGGTCGACGTCGCACGAGAGGTTCTCGTCGCTGCTGCTTGCCGCGCGGAACGATGTCGACGCCGCCGCGAGGCGTGTCACGTAAGACGGTGAGCCATGAAGGCACTTACCCAGTACGGAGGCGAGCACCGATGTTTGCAGAAGCCCTGAATGACGCAGATCAGAAGCGACCTCGTCTAAGCGTTCGGACAGCGTCCCTCACTTTGTCCGGTAGCTGGCGAGGAGCGCGCCCCGTACGAAGGGGTGACACCGTTGATCTGGAGGTCGAGCTGCCAGGTACGCCGCGATGGTCCGACTTGCTCGGTGACTCTAGGAACCAGGGCCATCGAGGCTCCCAGGCAACTGTCCGTGGACACATCGAGGCAGTCGACGGGAATGTTGTCCTCGCACGGGTCGAGAGTGCGCTGCTCCAGATCGAACTGCTCGACACGCCACCGATCGGCGCCGCCGGGACCGAGATCGAGATCGCCGCAGACGACCTCGAGTTCTACCCGACCGGGATCTAGTAGACCCTCGAGTCCGATGCCTCGACCTGATTAGAGTTACGCGGTGCGTTGGTGGGTTGAGACCGCCGTCGGTTCTGAAGCCCCCCTGGATCGTGCTGCTCGTCATGACATCACCTCGGCGGGGATCGCCCAGTCGTACGCGGGCGCGCAGTCGTGCCCGAACCTGCGGCTCGCGGGCTTCTTCACCAGCCGCGCCGACTGCGACGTCACCTGGGACGCCCTGTGGGGCGGCCAGCAGGTGCACGTGCGCGACTACTTCTGAGACGTCGTCCGAGGCATCGCTGGCGCCGGCGACCCGGTCCACGCGAGGTCACCGGTCTCGATGCGCCGGGCGGTGCGCTCGAGCCACCCCAGCTCGGCCTTCCGCAGCGCGAGCGCGTAGCCGCCCTCGATGACGTACAGCTCCGGGAGGCCCGCGTCCGCCGCGCCCGCGACCCCGGCCTCGGTGCCGGCGACCACCTCGCGCACGCCGGCGGCGCGCCGGCGCAGCAGCTCCGCGGCCCCCGCGCGGTCCAGCAGACCGAGGTAGGCGACGGCCTGGGCCATGTGGTCATGGTCAGCGCCGACGTCGGCGATCTGCCGCTCGACGCGCGACCGGAGTTCCTCGGCACCGGCGCGGGTGGTGGCGAACATGGTTCGCCCGGACTCGTCGTCGTCGCGTCGGACCCAGCCCGCGTCGACGAGCGCCGTCAGCACGTTGCGCAGCGAGCCCCGGCCGAGCGCGGTCCCTTGGGCGTCGAGCCGGTCGGCGAGCGTCTGGGACAGGGCGTAGAGGTGCAGCGGCCGCTCAAGGAGGAGGCCGAGGACGGACACGATCACGGAGTTCTTCAGCAGAGATCCGGGCACCCGCACACTCTAGCGTCTATTTAGACGTAAGATGTGGTCTAAATAGACTCTCGAGGGAGACCTTCCATGCGCTTCGGCATCTACCCCGGCGGGCCGCTCGGCACTGACGACGGCACCATTCTCGGCAGCTCCCCGGACGACCCCGGCAAGGCGCTGCACCTGATCGACGCACTGCGCGGCGACGCGGCGTTCCACATCCGCGCCTATGCGAGCTTCACTGACGACCGCGACCCCGGCGACATCTCAACCCAGGCCCCCGGCAACGCGCGTGCCTACACCGCCACCGGGTGCCGGCTCGACCTCGTACTCCAGTACCAGTCGGCCTCCGCCGACGTCGAGGGATACCGACGCTTCGTGCGCACGATGATCGACGCGTACGGCCCGCTGCTCGACACCGTCCAGATCACGGAGGAGGCGAACGTCACCGACAACCCGACGCTTGACGGGTACTACCCGCGGGCGACCGAGGCGCTCGTCGCCGGGGTGCTCGCCGCGCGCGACCTGGTTTGCGAGCGGGGGTTGCGCGTCGCGGTCGGGACCAACACCACGGTGTTGTTCGGCGACCCGGGCTACTACGCGCGACTGGTCTCGACGGGCGGGCAGGAGTTCCGGGATGCCCTGGACTACGTCGGCCTCGACGCGTTCCCGGGCGTCTTCTTCCCGCTGCCGCCGGCCGCCGACCCGGTCGGGGCGTGCGCGTGGCTGCTCGCCGAGCACCGGCGCGTCGCGCTGGCCCCGGCCGGCCTAGACCGCCTGCCGCTGCACATCACCGAGCACGGTTGGCCGACCGGGCCCGAGCGCCCCGAGGAACGCCAGGCCGAGCTGCTGCACGCGATGGTCACCGCCGCGCTCGACCCGGCCGCCGGCGTCGCCTCGTACACGCACTTCTCCCTGCGGGACGCCACGGACGACGGCTCCCTCTTCGGCGGGTTCGGCCTCACCGACGTCGACTACGCACCCAAGCCGGCCTTCACGGCCTATGCCGAGCGCGTCCGCGCACACGTCTGACATCCGAGACCGCCAGATGCGGCGCGTTGGGCACCAGCACCATGGCGGAACAGGCGATGGTCCACGGCAACGAGTGGCGGCGAACGGCGCAGGCTGGACCGCTCGCAGCGCGTCGTCGTCGAGTCGCTGCCTCGCCGCAGAGGTTTCGAAACATCCAGAACCCGATTCTGGCGCGCCTCAGAATCGGTCAGTTTTGAACCGACGGGTCGGCCTGTTGAGATTCCACAAGATTCGGTGTTGCACTCGGGCGCCCGGGAACGATGTAGGGGTGTGAGACAGAGGATGAGTCCGTGACGGCGCCGGCGGACGTGGTGTTCAGCGAGGTCTTCCGGGCGCTGTACCCGGACGTGCTGAGGTTCGTTCAGCGCCGCGCCGATTCGGATGTTGCGGAGGACTTGGTCGCGGAAGTCTTCACCATCGCGTGGAACCGGTGGGCTGACGTGCCGCGCGAGGTGCGCCCGTGGTTGTTCGGCGTCGCTCGCAACGTGCTGGCCGAGGACCGTCGCGCCCACGGCCGGCGGAATCGCCTCGCTCTGCGCATCGGTGCCGAGCGTGAGCTACCGCAGGATGCGATCGACCTCGCGACGACGACGGTGGACCTCCACGTCGCCTGGGCCCGCTTGAGCGATGCCGACCGGGAAGCGCTGGCCCTGGTGGCGTGGGACGGACTCACCGGCCGCGAGGCCGCCCAGGTCCAGGGGTGCACGCGCGCCGCGTTCTCGGTGCGCCTATCCCGGGCGCGCCGCCGCCTCCGGCATCTGCTCGCAAACATCGAACCCGGACCTGACGCCGAGCCGGCTCCATGGCCTGCCCGGCGAGCTCTTCCCGGCGTCGTGGAAGGAACGCAGCCGTGAACCAGATGACCGAAGACCCCACAGTGCGCCGCGTTGCCGACGCCAACCCCGCACTAGGAACGCCGCTCAGCACCGCCGAGGCGACACGGGCCGAGGCCATCCTGGAACGCATCACGACCGCCGTGCCGGCAGCCGCGCGCCCGTCCAGGCCACAACGGCGCTGGTGGGCCCGCATCGCCGCCGCCGGCACAGCCCTGGCTGCGGTCGTCGCCGCCGGCGTGCTCGGGACAGCTCCTGCGTCGGCCGAGTTCGTGCTCCTCGAGGCGGCGGACAATGCCGC
>NZ_JCAIUK010000018.1:0-3995 GCF_059445475.1 Isoptericola sp. Y581
AACTACCAAGCGTGATCCACATGATCACCAACCTCGAGTTCTACCGCCAGGCCACGTGAATAGCGCTCTCATCCGACACACCCAACCGCACCGCTTGCTGCGCCACGACGTCTATACACTTGCCCCGCAGCCACGCACTTACCTGCACGGCCGACTGGTCCTGATCGGTGACGCTGCCCACGCCATGCTGCCCACCATGGGACAAGGCGCCAATTCGGCTTTAGAGGATGCCATCAGCGTCGGACGTCTGATCGGTGAGCCAGTGGCCGACGGCGAACCGCTGGCAAATGCACTGAAACGCTACGGCACGGACCGATACGTGCACGCCCGGAGAATCGTGCGCCGTTCAGCCCTGACAGCTCGATTCGGCTCGCACCTCCAGTCCCCGCTCGCTGGTCGGCCCGAAACGTCCTCTTGCGGATGCTTCCAGCCGACCGTTTGGCCGCGGCCGGCACCGATATTCTCAACTGGGCCCCCGCACCCCCTCGCTAGCCAGGCGGTTGCATCGGCAGTGCGGAGCACTCTCTGGGAAAATCCCTATTCGGCCAGCGGGCCGATCGACAGAACCCAGGGCGCTCCACGCCGCCGGCCGACGTTGACGAGCGCACCGCCGAAACCGTACGGCCTGCATAGACCGGCCTCAACGCCCACCCGAGCGCGACCGCGGGATCGGAAGATAACGGAGGAGACTTCCTTATACGGGTGCGACTCGCGAGGGATAGCGATGGCGGTCACGGAGTCGAGCTCGCCGAGACCTACGAACGAAATCATGCCGTCCGGCCGCAACCTTGTTCGAGTTGACGATATGCGTGTGCAAGTGCGGGTCGCCCGTACGGTCGTCGTAGTGATCGAACGCGGTAGCGACCACCCCCGGCACGTCGGCCTGCGCAACCGCGCCATCGCGTCCGGTTGCGCCAGCACGGGTCGCTGCAACCTCTCGCTCCATGAACGCAACCACCTCCGCAACCGCCGCATGGTGCGCGTCCGCGATCAATGCCTGCGTCCCCGCATCCGCAACCGCCCACAACACAGACGCAGACTTCGGAACCGAGAACGTGAAGCCGAACCCCGCCGCCGCGCGACGTGTGCCGCGTTCGGATTCCCCGACCTCGGTAGAGACGACCTGCTTTGCTCGTCGTTGGTGTGAACAACGACGCTTGGGTGGGCCTGAGTAGGTGCTTGTCAAACCCAAGCAGGCCGCTCGTCGACGTGCGTCAGAGAGTCCCTGCGTAGATGAACGCAAGGATCGCACCCGTCAATACGAGCGTATGGAGAATCATGTGCTCCAGGTTGGGCCGGGGCCGATCGCCGATTCGGGGAAGCACGATGATCGTGTGCGAATAGGTGCGGGCGTGGAGTTCCTGCCATGAATCACCGGTGCCTGCAGTCGCCCACGGCACGCTCACACCGGCCAGGTAGGGAAGCCACCATAGGAGGAGCCCACCGATCAGGACGAGAAGTTCCAGCGAGCCAGCAACCCACGCGAACGTGGAGAGGTGAAATGCGGCCGCGAGGACGACGAGTACTACCGGGAGGAACATGATCGGGCCGTTGATGGCCACTTCGATTGTACGTTCCCGCTGAGTGGCGGACCGCGCGTTGTTCAAAGGTGCGAAGTCGACCAGCGTCGTGAGCACAAAGTAGATGACCGCTACGAGCAGAACAACGAGGGTGAGGACGAGCATGGGGAGAATCTCCGATCAGATAGGGCAGATGATTTCGTCGCCTTGGTGATGCACCCGATGGCGTCGGCCCCGCGCGGGCAGTGAACGGGCGTGGTGGCCGATCAGGGGCGGGACTCATATCCCCTGACTGCGAGTTGCGCTGCGACTCCGTCGATAAAGGTTTCGGTTGCGATTCGGAACCAAGTGTCATAGAGCTCACGTGGGGCAGCCGGATCGTTGGGGACATCACCGAACTCCGCGAGTGCGAGACCGACCACGAGGACGTATAAGGACTGAAATGTGAGCAACGCGCGCTCGGCCGTCGTATGCAGCTCGCGCGCAAACGCTGGCCCGAACTCCTCGGCGATGTGCTGGGCGACTTTCGAGGAGAGGTTCACTGTCGCAATTACTTCGGTCACTCCCGGATGTTTTCGCAGAGTCTCGCGGAGTCCCGTGGCGAGTGCGGTGAAGTTAGCCCGCCAGCCCGCGGCCGCATCAAGTCCGGCCACGATCTCCACGGCAAAATTGTCCACGACCTCCTGAAGCAGTTCGTGCTTGCCAGAGATGTGGTTGTAGAGCGATGCCGCCTTCACGTCGAGCCGAGCGGCTATGGCCCGCATTGAGAGAGCGGAGCGTCCACCAGAATCGAGGATCTCGCACGCGGTCGCGACGATCGCGCATCGGGTGAGCGGGGTGGCCATTTCAACTCCTGAACTAACAGCGTTAGTGTCATGCTAACACTGTTAGTTTGAGACGTGCAAGCAGACGTAAGGTCACATCGATGACTGTCTGGCCACAACGGCCCGGCGGTGTCATACGGTCCAAGCAACACTCCTGGTCAGCGGGCGTCGGACCGGAGGCTTGCTGGGTGGGCGCACGGGTGCTGCTGTCGTTCTCGGATCGGGTGGAGATCGCCACGGGGTTCAAGGCGGGGTGGGGTCCGCGGCGGATCGGTCGGGCGATCGGCCGGTCGGCTTCGGTGGTCTCGCGTGAGCTGACCCGCCACCGGCTCGCGGACGGGACGTACAAGCCAGTCACGGCCGACGCGCGGACCGAGCGGTCCCGGGCGCGGCCCAAGGAGCACAAGGTCGGGGCCGATCCGATCCTGGCTGCGCGGGTACGGGCGGATCTGAAACGCTCCCGCACGCCGCGGCAGATCGCGGGACGGTTGCGTCTGGAGGCTGCGGACGCGACGGTATCCACGATGAAGCACTCGCCCGACGCCCAAGGCCGCACGGTCAGCCACGAGGCGATCTACCAGTACGTGTACGCACTGCCCAAGGGCGAGCTCGCCGCCGCGGGCATCATGCTGCGCTCCAAGCGGACCCGCCGCCGGGCCCGTAAGCCCGCTGGTGAACGGTCCGCGCGGATCGTGGGAATGGTCTCGATCGATGACCGCGACCCCGAGGCGGCCGGGCGGCGGGTCCCGGGCAACTGGGAGGGCGACCTTGTCATCGGCGAGGCCGGTAGGGCCGCCGTGGCGACACTGGTCGAGCGCACCACACGGTTCGTTGCCATCAAGGCCCTGCCAGCAGGCAAGGACTCCGCGGGCCTGGCCGACGTGCTGATCGAGGAGTTCAACGAGCTGCCCGCGCTGGTGCGCAAGTCCTTGACCTGGGACCAGGGAACCGAGATGGCCCGTCACGCTGCCCTGACCCTGGCCACGAGCATGCCGGTCTACTTCGCCGATCCCCGCTCGCCGTGGCAGCGGCCCTCCAACGAGAACACCAACGGCCTGATCCGCGAGTACCTGCCCAAGGGCACCGAGATCACCGACCACCAGCCCTACCTCGACGCGATCGCCGAAGAACTCAACGAACGACCCCGCGCGAGCCTCCGCTTCCTCACCCCGCGTGAGGCCCTTGAGAAGCTACTGCGCGACGAAGCCGTTGCTACCACCGCTTGACACCGCCCCCGACACGGAATCTGGGACTCAACCCGGGAATGCCGTTGGTCTGAACAACGACGCTTGGGTGGGCCCGGAGAGACTCGAACCCCCGACATCCACGGTGTAGAACGTGGAAGCGCCCTTGACCTGCACCTTTACTGCCGGATCGTGGACCGCGGGCCTCTGGCGGGGCCGAGTTATGCGGTCGACGTTCACGCTATTCAGGATCGCACGGCATGCGCGCCGACGGCGAAGAGACAGCCGCTCGACACCCACGCCGAACTCAAACGGACGTGCTGGGCGAGGCGCTCGCGGGGAGCGCGACGCCGTTGGGCGCGCCTCGCTCAGTGATGCCCACGTCACCTCAGAATTAGAGCGCTATTCACGTGGCCTGGCGGTAGAACTCGAGGTTGGTGATCATGTGGATCACGCTTGGTAGTTCG
>NZ_JCAIUK010000019.1:0-2879 GCF_059445475.1 Isoptericola sp. Y581
AACTACCAAGCGTGATCCACATGATCACCAACCTCGAGTTCTACCGCCAGGCCACGTGAATAGCGCTCTAAGGGGGCTGGCCACGCACTGAGGGCGACCTCGGCGACCGGGATGAGTTGGGCACGGCTCGCGCCGTCGCGTGCGGCCTGTGCTAGTCCGGTGAGCGTGCTGGTCGTGAAGCGGGCGAGTGCCTCAGGGTCGGTATCTGGAGGTAGCTCTCCTGCGTCGACGTCACGGTGGATCGTCCGAGCGAGCATCTCCGTCGTCCTGGCGCGCCGTTGGGAGAGGTGGGCGATGACCTCGCCGTCGCTGGTGCCGAGGTCGCCGCTGAGCGCCAGGCAGCCCGCGGGAAGGTCGGTCTGGGTGTAGCGCACTGGTGCCTCGCGCAAGATGCGTGCGGCCGCCTCGCGAGCGGTGGGTTCCTCGGCGAGGGCTTGGTCGATGAACCCACCGTACCGATTGGTGTATGCGTCGAGAGCCTCGTAGAAGAGCTGCCGCTTCCCGCCGAACGCGTTGTACATGCTCGGGGCCCCGATGCCGAGCTCGCCGGTCAGGTCGCGGATCGAGGTGGCCTCGTACCCGCGCTGCCAGAAGAGCAGCACCGCCCGGTCGAGCGCTGCTGCTCGGTCGAAAGACCTCGGCCTACCTCGCGTGCTCGCCATCACGGCCCAAATATATAGCGATCGCTACAGGCGGTGCTAGCCTCCACATCTGTACCGATCGCTAGCCAATGGGGTGGACCATGAACGACCTGACGGGGAAGACCGCGCTGGTGACCGGGGCGGGGCGCGGGATCGGGCGGGCGATCGCCGAACGCCTGGGTAGGGACGGGGCGCGCGTCGGTGTCCACTACGGCGCCAGCGCCGAGGGCGCGGCCGCGACAGTGGCCGCACTCCAGGCGGCGGGAGGCGAGGCCTTCGCCATCGGCGTCGAACTGGGCACCGAGGGGGATGCCGCCAGGCTCTGGTCGTCGTTCGACGAGCATGCCGACGGCGTCGACATCATCGTCAACAACGCCGGAGTCCTCGGCGGTCGGGCTGCCTTCACGGAGGTGGACGAGACGACCTTCCAGCGGGTGTTCGACGTGAACGCCAAGGCGCCGTTCTTCGTGCTGCAGCAAGGACTCACGCGACTGCGCGACGGCGGCCGGGTCGTCAACGTCTCAACCCGCTTTACCCACGGCGCCCGCAACCCCGAGCTACTGCCCTACACGATGTCGAAGGCCGCCGTCGACGCCCTCACCTCGACACTGGCCAAGCAACTTGGTGCACGAGGCATCACCGTCAACGCCGTCGGCCCCGGCGCGACCGACACGGACATGAACACCACGCGCCTGCAGACTGCCGAGGGGCGAGCAGAAGTCGCTGCCCTCTCGCCGCTAGGTCGAGTAGCCCAGCCCGGCGACGTTGCTGACATCGTCGCCTTCCTCGCGTCGGAGGACGCGAGGTGGGTCACGGGCCAGTGGATCGACGCCAGCGGCGGGTCGATGCTGTGACGCCCGCGCGATCCGCGCGCTCGAATCTCCTTGTCGACTCCCGACAGACCGACCCGGGCGTTCAGAACTGACCGATTCTGAGGCGCGCCAGAATCGGGTTCTGGAAGTTTCAAAACCCGACGCAGACGGCCCATGCCGGCAGGGCTGACGGGAGCTCACTGGGGCGCAGCTCATGGTGAGATTGCGGTCATGTTCGTCCGCTTCCAGTCACCACTCCCCGGCAAGCGCGGTGTACACACCGGCGTCTTCGGGCTCACCAACCTCCTCGGCCGTGCCGGGCGCCTGACGCCCGAGGAACACGCGACGTGGCGGGCCGGGAACGACTGGTACAACGCGGCGTATCCCGATCCGATGGACACCGACCCCTCCGTCTACGACGAGACCGCACACCCGCGCGCCACGGCGTGGTTCAAGAACACGGCCACCCACCTCCTCGAACGTGTGCCGCCATACCTCGCGATCCTCAGCGCGCACGGCGTGGAATGCGTCCGGGTCGAGTCGGAAGACCCGGGCCGCGTGATCTACGAGGACGACGTCCAGATCGTCGTCGTGCCCCACGACCCGACCGCGTCGACCTCGTTTCATCCCACGACCTGACGACAGCGGGCGGGACGGCCGTGCGAGTATTCGGGTCCACCGCGAGAGATGGGGACGATCATGGACGCGAAGCAGGAGCGGTGGGCCGCCGTGGGGACAGGTGCCGTGATCGTCGCTGTGATGGTCGGAACGTGGTTGATGTGCGAATACGTCCTCGCATGGCGCGAGACCTTCCGGCTTGAGGATCTCACCTACGCGCGCAACCAGGTTGATGACTTCGAGGCGTACCGGTCCGGTGGTGTCTTCGAGTCCGGGACGGCGTGGGCAGCGCTGGTCATCGTGCTGATCGCCATCATGCTCGCCACTGTTGCCAGTGTCCGCGCCGGCAGATGGCGTCTCACGTTCGCAGCCGTCAGTGCTGCCTGCCTCATGGCCCTCGTGGCCGCTGGCGCGGTGCTGCCGTTCGGCCCGTTGGTCGTCCTGGTCTTCGCGCTTCCTGCCACGGCCACCGTGCGTAGCTTGTCCCGGCCGGCGAACAACCACAGCCTCGCCGATACCGAGACACGCGGCCTGTAGTCGCTGCTTCCGAGCCCGGATCCGACGAGCCGGGTGAATACGTCACCCGTGCCCGGGCTCAGCACGACTTCTCGGGTACGGATCCCGGACCGCAGAGCGGGGGCTCGGGAGCTGGGGCACTGTCGCGGGGCCCTTGCTCGAGCACGGTGGTTCCCAGCATGAGGGCGCCGTCGTTGTCCATGAGCCGAGTCTCCAGCAGCGCGCCGGAGACCGGGTCGAGCAGGAGTTCTTCGATGCCGAGATTCTTGTCGGAGAAGTCGGCACGGACCGC